>JAHDHG010000028.1 GCA_020631435.1 Bacteriovoracaceae bacterium
AGTCATAGTGCTAAAAAACAGGGAATCCTAACGGATAAAGGTTTAAACATGTACGATCCAGCTGAGCATGGAGAAATTTTTGTTGTTGATGCTGATACAAGTGAAACTTATAGAGTTTATAATAGAGGTGGAACTAGATATGAAGGTGAAGCTGGATTAAGACTAACTAAAGGTTTATCTGGTGGAGCTGCTGTTACTGCATCTGTTGGTTATGGTCTTGATAGAATTAGCCAAGATATTCTTTTCTCTGAAGAGGGAGCAGATTATTTAAATGATGAAGGCGAAATTAAAAACTCTCAAAAAATTATTGAAGGAATTAGAGCTACTTTTGGAATAAGATTTTAATTTTATATATTAAAAATTAATAATGGGGCACGATTTATAATCGTGCCTTTTTTATTATTAAAGCAGCAATTGCTCCAACTATAAAAACAGGCATAAAGTGAAATTTGAAATTATGTATAGGATCATACATGCAGGCAATATTCATAATCACAGCAGGAATTAAGGCACAAGCTAGTCCAGCATAAAAGGTTATGTTCGATTTATAATAAAATACCCCTCTTTTTAATAAGAAAATTAAATGTGCTAAAGGAAGAATAGATAGGAATAACACTTCAAATACGCAGGTTGCCCTCTTGCCATCCATGCTTGGTGTCAATGCGGGAGAACTAAAACTCATAAGTACAACAAATGAATAAAAAAGAACGAGTAATAAAAAGACAATATGGTTTCTTTTTTTTAACGCTCCAGGAACAACTGACAAATAACTGGAATAAATGAGTAAACCAAAACAAATGATTCCAGATAGAAATTCAAAAAGAAAATGAATTGATTGAAAATCAGAAATGAAATTCTCTCTGTACGGTGCAATCATGTACATAATTAATGCAATTGAGCCAACATAGATTGGTAGAAAAAGAAGAGTTCTTTTTTCTGGAGAAAAAATACTTTTTTGCTCCGTAAGATCATCTACGATACTTTCAATGAATTTAGAGTGATCCTGGTTCAATCAAATCTCCTCATCGCTTTCAAGAAGCTTTTTTAACTTTTTCATGGCCCTGGAGATTCTTGTTCTAACCGCATTTTCTTTTATATTCATCATTCCTGCGATCTCAGTAGTAGAATACCCCTCTAGCTTAGCCAGCATTAGAGGTTTTCTAAGAGATTCAGGTAGTCTTCCTAATATCCTTAGATCCTCTATAGAACTATTCGCAGATAACCCATAAATTGTTACATCTCCTTCGGGAGTAAGTGTTTCATGTTCATTTTTTTTAGAAATCTTCCTTATATAGTCGATTATCTTATAATTAGTGATAGTTTTTACCCAAGGAAGCGGATCTCTACTTGAATCAAAGCTTTGTAGAGACTTGTGAATTCCAAGAAGAGCATCTTGTACAACATCATTTCTATCATCGGGGTTAAATACTTTTGCGTTTACTATGTAAATTATTATTGGCAGTACTTTATCATAAAATTTTTTGTAAGAATTTTTGTTGCCACTTTGAGCATCAACAAGAAGAAATTTGAGTTCATCTGAGTCCATATATTTATATTAAAAAATATCATTTTTTTGTCAGGGACATGTAACATTTTGCGTCATTTCAAGAATTAGATATTAAGCACATGTTGATTAATGTTTGTGCGGTTAGGAGAGATTATGAAAAACTTATTACTTATTACTTTATTTAGCTTGTTTGTTTCTTGCGCTCAAGAAGCAAGAAATGTAAGTGCTGACCCAGCACCAGGAACTTCAACAACAACAACGACAACAACTTTACTGAATCAACAAATGATCACATTAGAGTTAGATGTTTCAGAATTAGAAAGACAAGTTGGTCAGCATTACGAGGGCTGGCTTATAGTAAATGGCTCGGTAGAAACTTCAGGAAGATTTAACATTACTAAGGATGGTAAAGTTGCCGAGGTTAATAAAGATGGTGAAATTGTAAAGTTGCTTGGAGATAAGTTTATGAAGCAATTACCATTATCTTATAAAGCATCATCAATGTTTGTATTAACAATTGAGCCGAATGGTGACGAAGATGAAGGAGCTAGTAATGTTCATATTGTTGCAGGAGCGTTTTCTAATAAAAAAGCAGTTGCTACAACTGATCATAGTGCTGCTTTAGGAGAGTCATTCTCTGACTCATCAGGAACCTTTTTACTTGGTACGCCATCAAATGGAGATGCTGATACTCAAAACCAGGGAATCTGGTACTTAGAAGTAAGTGCAGGATCACCGGTAGCTTCACTTAATCTGCCAAAATTAAACGGATGGGTATATGAAGGATGGATTGTAAATGTTGATGAAGGAACGGTTAATTCAACTGGTACATTTGAAACAGCTAGTGAGCAAGATAGCAATAAAGCAGGAGGAGTGAAAGCAGGATTAATTAGTGATGGTCCTTCTTTTCCGGGAGAAGATTTTATTAACCCAGCGATTGAATTAAATGAAGGTAAGCATATGGCGGTTATTACAATTGAGCCAGAGAATGATCTTGATCCAAGACCTAGTTCAATGAAACTTTTAAGAAAAATGATTCCTGAAGGAGTAGCGGATCATGAATCAATTAATATGGATCTTTTTGATAAGGAAGGATTTCCAACTGTTCAAGCAATTCTTAAATAATCTCCCCGAACTTAAGAATTGATTTCCCCCACCCACAAAAAATCCAGACATGAAGTCTGGATTTTTTTTTATAAATTTACTGTAACTCCAGAAATAAATTTTTGATTTTTGTATTTCCCAGCAAAGAAGTTATCTTTAGTATCTTCTTTCTCATAACCTAAATCGAAAGTTAAGCTTGGGTGAAACAATTGATAAGCATAGAGATTAACGCCATATCTTGTAGTGGATTCTAACCACCTCTCACCTGTTGTTAGCTCTGCTGTTTTGTAATCAAAGTTTGAATATGAGTAAAAAGGTGAAATAGAAAAATTATTAAACTTAATATTTGAATTTAGACTTGTTTGAAAACCTGAATAATCTCTTCCACCAAATGAAAGATCTCTTTGTTTGGCAAGTCCATAGCTCAAAGAAATATCAATGATTTTATGATTGAGAGATAAGGTAGGTATAATCTGAGTTTTTTCGAGGGTATCTCTCTTTTTTAAACCAGTAGTGATGAACTTTCCTTGTTGATCAAGAGCAAACCTAGACTTATATAAAGTTTTTTCATAACTAATAGGAGCAGAAAAAGTGAAGATTTTTCCAAGTTTCAGAGTGTTTTCAAGGGTACTTTTAAAAGATAAATTGTCATTTTGTTCACCTCTAGTTTCTTGAAAGACAGCATAATCAGAGTCATTTTCTTGCAATCTAGATGAGATGGCTAAACGAGTAGTTAAGTATTTGAATGGCTTTAATTGCGTAAAGAAATTTTGGCTAATAGTAAACTGATCAGCATCTAATGTTTGAACTTTAAAATTATTAGCACTTTCAGGATTTATTTGGAAAGAATCTCTAGATTCATACCCTATATTTGTTCTATGTCCAACTTGTAGAGTTTTATTTAATAGAAATAAGCCAAGGAGATCATTATTTACAGAGAATGAGTTTCTAGGGTCTAGTCTTTGAGGGTTAACCACTCCGTCCATTGCATCAAACGGCTGGTGCGTGAAATTTGCATCAGTCTTATTAATAAGGAGGTATTTATTGTAGGGCTTAAATAACATTTTTGAGTTGATTGAATATTTAGCAGATAATAAATCTAAGTTGTTCGTATTAAAATTCGAATTATCTTCAAGTAAATTTCTATCAACTTTAGAGAAGTTGTCATCTGAATCGACACCAGCTCTAAAAGTTAAAGACTTTAAAAATTTAGGTTTTTTCAAAATACCTGTTGAAGTATTTGAAAACAAACTTGTTGAAATAAGTAGTAAAAATATTTTCATTAATAATCCTATAAAATATTCAATGACCAATCATAATTAACAGGAGTTCCTGCTCCGGATACTTGAGAATTAGAATAGATTTCAATAAATTTTTGAAAAGAGCCAACTCTCTGCCCTTTATATAAGTGATTTTCAAAATCTGATTGATACCAATCAAATAATTGAGTTCTACTAAAATTAGATCCACTTCCGCTTAGGTTTCTAGGAAGTAGTAACCCTTTCCTTGTAATATCATCTAATTGAGAGTCTAGTTTCTCGGCCACATAAACCTCATCGAGTAAAATTGGACATCCAAGGGCCCCACAGATAACAGCAAAGTGAAATCTTGCATCAATTGTCCCGTTAGAGTTAGAAACTAAAGAATAAAGTTGTTTTTTTTCTAAGGTGTTTAAAGATATATTAGATCCATTAAAGTTAAAGACATTAAGATCAAAAATTCCAAAACCTTTGTTTTCAATTTCAGTAATACTCTTGATTCCGTCTTCAATATAGTTTGAAATTAAATCAATTGTGAAAAAGTTATAAGCATTAATCATTAATGCAATTTTTTGATTTTTATTCAAATCTTTAAGATTTGATTTTTTTGCTAAAAATTGGGTGATTAAATTAAAATCTTTTACGAACTCTTCATCATTTTTCTTTTTTGTTCTAGAAAGTAATTTGTAGTCGACCAGAGTATCAAAAGACTTAGAATTTGGATTTTGAGCTACAAACCTTTTTAGGAATTTATCATATGCTTTATTAAAGTTGTCTAAAGTAAGTAAGTCTTTTTCAACATCTACTTGAGTTACTGTGGAAGCCTTAACTTTTGGGATAATCACTTCATTATTTTTTTGATATCCACCACAAGAAATTAAAATTAAAAGTAAAAATGTCTTCATTGTAGTTCCTTTGTCTATTTCAATACTGTCTTCGAAATAGAGTCGAGTTATGTTACAAGAATTCTTCTTTAAATAAAAAAACAAAGGTTAAGATGTAATTTTTACAGCTTAGCGCTTGTGAGCTGCGTCAAGTATTTCTTTATCTTGGTACTTCAGATTTTGATTATAAACTCCGTGAATATCCCAAGATCCAGTGCTCCATGAGAAAGCTCTCGAGATTAATTTAGATTTTCTTAAGAATTTAGCTAGTGATTTATAGTATTGCTTTCTAAGATGTCTAATTTTCTTTTGATTCCAAGGATTGATAGGAGAATCATAAGTATAAATGCCAGCATAAGGAGCACCAGCAACGGTCACTCTCTTTGTACCCATCGTCTTTCCATCATTAATCCAATTTCCACCACCGAGACCTATTTCTGAAAACTGGAGTTTTTTAATGATTTTAATATCTATGTTTAGCTTCCTTAATTGAGACCTGAAATTCATGACATACTTGTTAAATTGCCTTGGAAAGATATAAGGAGGCAATGATCCGTAAGCTGAAAACCCCAAAAAATCTATTTCAGAGATGAGCCATTCTATGTTTTTCTTAGAATAACTCTCAACATTTCCGTTGAGCTTATTAAAGTTTAACGATACTCCAACTTCTATATCCTTAAAAGATTTCTTAATGCTTCTAGAGATACTCAACCAAGAAAGAGGGTATTTAAAAACACTTGCTCCCATTTCCCCTTGCATTGAAATTGAAGAGTTAGAAGATCTATTTAAATTAGAAACTAACTGAATTAAAGGGGTGATCAGAATGTCTTGGTAGCTCCATCCATTATATTTAGCTATTGGGTCTACTAATAAATAATTTCTCCAAACTTTAGAGCTATTCCTATCATTTAAATGAAAACTAAATTGAGTGTGAATCGATTTTGGAACTTGAGAGACACAAGTTTCTAGCTTGCTAAATATTCTATTGATGAGATTTTCAGAAATATATTCACACTTTCCCAATGTATTATTTATGCAAAAAAATCTCGGCCTATTCTTGTTATCGCTAAGAAATTGAGCAGTAACTAAAAAATGAATATTTTCAGGATCAAACTTAAGTGCTCTTTCAACCTTGTTAGGACAATCATCAATATCCCATTCATGAAACATTAATATAGATGGAGAGATCTCTTTAGAAAGAGCAAAAAAGCTCAGAAAAATTAAAAGACTACTTAGTTTCGTTAAGTTCCCAACCATATGCCATCCACTGTATCTTATATTTAGAGAGATCACCAAGGTCTGGTTTTAATTTTTTAATAAATCTAATGAATGATCCATGTTTCTTATCAAAATCACTGCCGTACCATTTAAATATTTTTGACGCACTATATACTTTCTTATCTTTATCAAAATTATTTTTCGCAGGATTATTGATAAAGTTTAAGGACATTTTCTGTAATAATTCTTCCAAATTTTTAGCATTAAATGCTTTTTTCGCTAGTGAAGGACATCCCATAGAAGCACAATTAACAGCAAAATGTATTCTTGGCTCATCAAAGTTTTTTCTAATAATTCCATGTTCAATATCATCTAGAGAAAGCATTTTTCCATGAAGCTTGATAAATTTAATTTTCCAAGGAGTTGATCCTATTCCAAACAATCCACCTTCTCCTTTGATATCTTTAATAGATTTAAGAGGGTAATGATTAATAATAAGTTTTATAGTGTAAGCATTATATGCATTGATCCAAAAACTTAATTGTTGATCTTTTGAAAAGGAAGAAAAATCAGTTTTTGTCACTGATTCTAATGATTTTAAATAATCATTTAATTTTTTGGGATTTGACTTCACTGCTTGATAGTTAAATAAACTACTTACTTTACCATCTACCAAGTTTTTTTCTAAGATTTCTGTCAATAACTTGTGACTTTGATCAAAGGTAGATTTCACTTTATTGGTGACTATATCTGCTCTTTGGTTTCCACTCGCAAATAATTGAAATGATAATAGGATTAAAAGTATTTTCATGATCGACTCCAACGATGAAATTTTTCTAAAAGATTCATTTGCCATTCTTTTACTTGAGATTTTTTCCATTCTCCAGCGGCATATTTATTTCCTTCCCCAAAAGTAGGGTAGGCATGTATAGTTCCAAGTATTTTATTTAAACCGATTCCGTACTTTATTGCCGTTACAAACTCAATGATCATAGTACTTGCTTGAGGTCCTACTATGGTAGCACCAATGATTTTATCTTTTCCTTTTTGGGTAAGTACTTTTACAAAGCCATAATTATCACTTTCTGCAATGGCCCTATCTAAGTCATCTAGTCCATACTTAGTTACATCATATTTAATATTGCTTTCAGTAGCTGAAATTTCAGTATGCCCTACAGTAGCAACTTCCGGATCGGTATAAGTGGCCCAAGAGGTCGCATTATAATGAACCTTAAACTTTTTAAATTTCCCAAAGAGTCCATTAACAGCACAAAACCAAGCTTGGTGGGCGGCCATATGAGTTAATTGATAAGGACCTGCTACATCACCACAAGCATAAATATTTTTATATTTTGTCGTTCTTAAATATTGATCAACTTTTATCGTACCATTTTGATTTAACTCAATACCTAATTCTTCAAGTCCAAAACCTTGAACATTTGCTCTTCTTCCTACAGCGAGTAGAACATTATCAAACTCTATTCTTTCGCCACTTGATAAATAAGCAAAATTTGAATTATTTTCCTTAGAAAACTTTTCAAGCTTCGTATTAACTAATAAATCTATCCCATCTTTCTTCAAATGTTCACTCACTTCATGGGATACATCTTCATCCTCTTTCATCATTATTCGTGGTGACATTTCAAGAACAGTCACTTGGCTTCCTAGATTTTGAAAAGCTTGAGCCATCTCTAGACCTATAGGGCCACCGCCTACAACTAAAAACTTCTTTGGAAGCTCTTTAATATCCCATAGGTTTTCTGAAATTAAATAAGGGACTTGATCTAATCCAGGAATGGGGGGAGTAAAAGGGCTTGCACCTGTAGCAATAGTGATATTTTTTGTTGTTAAAACTTTTCCATTAACTTCTACTTCCCATGGAGAGATAATCTTTGCATTTCCTTGGAAGCATTCAACTCCTAGGTTTGTATATCTTTCCACTGAATCATGAGGTTCTATTTCTTTAATTACTTGATGAACTCTATTCATGACATTTTGAAAATTTATTTTAGGATCTATTTCTTCTAATCCATATTTTTTTGCATTTCTAATAATTTTTGCTATTTTTGCAGATTTTAAAATGGCTTTTGAGGGCACGCATCCAGTATTTAAACAATCTCCCCCCATTTTGTGCTTTTCAATTAAAGCTACTCTTGCTTTTACCGCAGCTCCTATATATGAAGTGACAAGACCCCCTGCACCGGCCCCAATAGAAATCATATTATAATCAAAACTCTTTGGTTTCTTAAAATTAGACATCCCTAACTTCCTTTTTCTTAAAAAATTTAAAAGCAAATTTTACTATCAATGGAAATAACCCAAGTAATACAAATGAGCCAAGAAGAGTTGGAGACATAATCCCTTTTAAAGAATCAATTTGTGAAAGCTGAGATCCTGCATTTACATAGACAGCAGTTCCTGGAAGCATTCCAATTTGGCTTACCAAGTAAAATACAATTGTCTTGATAGGCGTAAGGCCCATGAGTAAATTAATAATAAAGAATGGAAAGACAGGGAGCATTCTTAGAGTAAAGAGATAACTTGCTCCATCTTTTTCGATTCCTTGATTAATTGTTTTTAATTTCTCACCGTACTTTTTTTGTATTGTGTCTTTCATCAAAAATCTTGAAACTAAAAAAGCGATGGTAGCTCCTATAGTGCTTGCAAATGATACAATGATGACACCTTTTAGAAATCCAAAAAGAGCTCCTCCAGTAAGAGTAAGGATAGTCGCACCTGGTATAGAGAGAGCAGTACAAAGAATATAAATAGATCCAAAGATGAGAGCTGTCTTAATGGGGTTTTGAGAATAGTAATCTTTAAATGATGCTAAATTCTCTTTAACATATTCTAGATTAAGATAATCAGTAAAGCCACTTTGATAGATTGCAAAACCTGTCAGAAAGACGATAGCAAGAATTAATATTTTCTTTAAGTTCATATGTATTTTCTCTTTTTTGAAAAATAAAAATATAAATAGGTGAGAGTGCTTAAAGCAAATGAAGTAATAGCAAAGGCCAAGAAATGGGCCTTGAAAATATGAGCATAATCCATTTTGCAAGTGAAGTTTAGTAACGAAACAGTCATAATTGAGACTCCTAAAGAGCTCATTAAGGCAGTTTTTAAAGGAGCAAAAACCATTCCTTTATTTAGAAAAAATAAGATTCCAATCTGAAGAGCTACCGAGAATCCATAAATTTGCTTAAGACATCCTTTATTGTGAGCATGAATGAATTGATGCTCAAATGGAAAAGCAAAATTAAAAATAATTGAGGTACAAAAACTAAAAGCAAAGAAAAATCCTAGTTGTTGATATGGATAATTTCTCTCTCCTGGAATGATACTTTTAAATGCTGCCAAACAAAGAAAAAAGAAGGCTGAAATTGAAAGTAATAGTTCAATTAAAATTCTAGGGTGAACTATTTCATCTGAAAAAGTAACTCTAAAACCTGAGGTGTATAAAATAATAAAAACCAAAGAGATAAATATTGTTAAACAATAGACAATAGATCTTTTTAATGGAGACCATAAAACTTTTGTAGTCCTTAAATCTAACGTTAAAGTATTAATTAATTGGTCTGATTTTTTATTCATTTTCTATCTCCTCCATGAGAGTCCTAAGCTCTTTGATAGCTCTAGATAGCCTAGTTCTTAAAGCATTTTCTTTAATATTCATAATTAAAGAAGCTTCTCTTGTACTATGACCATAAACTTTGGTCAGCAAGATGGGCCGTGAATACTTTTTAGGTAATGAATTAATTAAATCAATCATTTCATATTGAGTATTCGAAATAGCTTTTAGATTTGTTACCTCGTCCTCAGAAGCTTGAACTTCTTTAGACTGAATTGAGGACTTTTTCCTGAAATAATCAATAGATCTGAACTCAATAATCGCATTGATCCATGGAGTAATCTTTTTTTCAGGATTAAAAGTGTTTAATCCTCTATGGATAGAAACGAGGATTTCTTGGGCAACATCTTCTCTGTCGTCTTTATAAAAAATTTTTTTAGAACATCTCTTTAAGATATATAGATAAACCTCTTCAAGGAAGCTCTTATAAGCCTTTTGATCACCTTTTTGCGCTTTTACTGCTAAATGTTTAATTTCTTCTAAAACCACTAACTATCCTCTGAGCTATATTAATAAGAAATAAAGACTTTTAATATAAAATATATGAGTATTTAATTATGATTACCTCTTTATATGCATCATTATTAGTTTTTTTATATTTCAAGCTTACAATGTCTGTCGTTAAAGCGAGGCATAAATATGAAATTTCGCTAGGTGTTGGAAAGAATGATGAAATTATTGGAATTGTCTCTGCTCATAATAATTTTTCTCAATATGTGTCTATATTTTTAATATTATTATTTCTGGTGGAATACAGCTCGATCTTTCACTCTTTAATCATTCATCTTCTTGGAATATGTTTCTTTTTAGGTAGATATTTACATTTTATAGCCCTTGATGGTGAGATGAATTTTAAGAAAAGAAAACTTGGTATGCAACTTACGATTTGGTCTTTGTTAATTTTAATGAGCTTAAATCTCTTTTCTTTTCTTAATTCATATTTAAGGATTTTATAAATGTTTCTTTTAGTTAAATCTTTACTTCCAATAGTACTCATTTTGATTTGTGAAAAAATTTGGTTTTCTTTTTCAGGCGAATTTCTTAAAGATCAACTTTCTCAAATTGCTTTGATTAAAGATAATGAATTTGATATTAGAATAGACTCTGCTATCTTAACTTATTTAGTAATGTCTTTTTCGATAAGCTATTTTGTATTTACTATCAATTTCCCTGATTCCTTAATACAAGCTATCTCTAGAGGATTCTTATTAGGTCTTGTGATCTATGGCGTATTTGATTTAACAAATAGAACAATATTAACTCATTATTGATTCTAATGATTTTAAATAATCATTTAATTTTTTGGGATTTGACTTCACTGCTTGATAGTTAAATAAACTACTTACTTTACCATCTACCAAGTTTTTTTCTAAGATTTCTGTCAATAACTTGTGACTTTGATCAAAGGTAGATTTCACTTTATTGGTGACTATATCTGCTCTTTGGTTTCCACTCGCAAATAATTGAAATGATAATAGGATTAAAAGTATTTTCATGATCGACTCCAACGATGAAATTTTTCTAAAAGATTCATTTGCCATTCTTTTACTTGAGATTTTTTCCATTCTCCAGCGGCATATTTATTTCCTTCCCCAAAAGTAGGGTAGGCATGTATAGTTCCAAGTATTTTATTTAAACCGATTCCGTACTTTATTGCCGTTACAAACTCAATGATCATAGTACTTGCTTGAGGTCCTACTATGGTAGCACCAATGATTTTATCTTTTCCTTTTTGGGTAAGTACTTTTACAAAGCCATAATTATCACTTTCTGCAATGGCCCTATCTAAGTCATCTAGTCCATACTTAGTTACATCATATTTAATATTGCTTTCAGTAGCTGAAATTTCAGTATGCCCTACAGTAGCAACTTCCGGATCGGTATAAGTGGCCCAAGAGGTCGCATTATAATGAACCTTAAACTTTTTAAATTTCCCAAAGAGTCCATTAACAGCACAAAACCAAGCTTGGTGGGCGGCCATATGAGTTAATTGATAAGGACCTGCTACATCACCACAAGCATAAATATTTTTATATTTTGTCGTTCTTAAATATTGATCAACTTTTATCGTACCATTTTGATTTAACTCAATACCTAATTCTTCAAGTCCAAAACCTTGAACATTTGCTCTTCTTCCTACAGCGAGTAGAACATTATCAAACTCTATTCTTTCGCCACTTGATAAATAAGCAAAATTTGAATTATTTTCCTTAGAAAACTTTTCAAGCTTCGTATTAACTAATAAATCTATCCCATCTTTCTTCAAATGTTCACTCACTTCATGGGATACATCTTCATCCTCTTTCATCATTATTCGTGGTGACATTTCAAGAACAGTCACTTGGCTTCCTAGATTTTGAAAAGCTTGAGCCATCTCTAGACCTATAGGGCCACCGCCTACAACTAAAAACTTCTTTGGAAGCTCTTTAATATCCCATAGGTTTTCTGAAATTAAATAAGGGACTTGATCTAATCCAGGAATGGGGGGAGTAAAAGGGCTTGCACCTGTAGCAATAGTGATATTTTTTGTTGTTAAAACTTTTCCATTAACTTCTACTTCCCATGGAGAGATAATCTTTGCATTTCCTTGGAAGCATTCAACTCCTAGGTTTGTATATCTTTCCACTGAATCATGAGGTTCTATTTCTTTAATTACTTGATGAACTCTATTCATGACATTTTGAAAATTTATTTTAGGATCTATTTCTTCTAATCCATATTTTTTTGCATTTCTAATAATTTTTGCTATTTTTGCAGATTTTAAAATGGCTTTTGAGGGCACGCATCCAGTATTTAAACAATCTCCCCCCATTTTGTGCTTTTCAATTAAAGCTACTCTTGCTTTTACCGCAGCTCCTATATATGAAGTGACAAGACCCCCTGCACCGGCCCCAATAGAAATCATATTATAATCAAAACTCTTTGGTTTCTTAAAATTAGACATCCCTAACTTCCTTTTTCTTAAAAAATTTAAAAGCAAATTTTACTATCAATGGAAATAACCCAAGTAATACAAATGAGCCAAGAAGAGTTGGAGACATAATCCCTTTTAAAGAATCAATTTGTGAAAGCTGAGATCCTGCATTTACATAGACAGCAGTTCCTGGAAGCATTCCAATTTGGCTTACCAAGTAAAATACAATTGTCTTGATAGGCGTAAGGCCCATGAGTAAATTAATAATAAAGAATGGAAAGACAGGGAGCATTCTTAGAGTAAAGAGATAACTTGCTCCATCTTTTTCGATTCCTTGATTAATTGTTTTTAATTTCTCACCGTACTTTTTTTGTATTGTGTCTTTCATCAAAAATCTTGAAACTAAAAAAGCGATGGTAGCTCCTATAGTGCTTGCAAATGATACAATGATGACACCTTTTAGAAATCCAAAAAGAGCTCCTCCAGTAAGAGTAAGGATAGTCGCACCTGGTATAGAGAGAGCAGTACAAAGAATATAAATAGATCCAAAGATGAGAGCTGTCTTAATGGGGTTTTGAGAATAGTAATCTTTAAATGATGCTAAATTCTCTTTAACATATTCTAGATTAAGATAATCAGTAAAGCCACTTTGATAGATTGCAAAACCTGTCAGAAAGACGATAGCAAGAATTAATATTTTCTTTAAGTTCATATGTATTTTCTCTTTTTTGAAAAATAAAAATATAAATAGGTGAGAGTGCTTAAAGCAAATGAAGTAATAGCAAAGGCCAAGAAATGGGCCTTGAAAATATGAGCATAATCCATTTTGCAAGTGAAGTTTAGTAACGAAACAGTCATAATTGAGACTCCTAAAGAGCTCATTAAGGCAGTTTTTAAAGGAGCAAAAACCATTCCTTTATTTAGAAAAAATAAGATTCCAATCTGAAGAGCTACCGAGAATCCATAAATTTGCTTAAGACATCCTTTATTGTGAGCATGAATGAATTGATGCTCAAATGGAAAAGCAAAATTAAAAATAATTGAGGTACAAAAACTAAAAGCAAAGAAAAATCCTAGTTGTTGATATGGATAATTTCTCTCTCCTGGAATGATACTTTTAAATGCTGCCAAACAAAGAAAAAAGAAGGCTGAAATTGAAAGTAATAGTTCAATTAAAATTCTAGGGTGAACTATTTCATCTGAAAAAGTAACTCTAAAACCTGAGGTGTATAAAATAATAAAAACCAAAGAGATAAATATTGTTAAACAATAGACAATAGATCTTTTTAATGGAGACCATAAAACTTTTGTAGTCCTTAAATCTAACGTTAAAGTATTAATTAATTGGTCTGATTTTTTATTCATTTTCTATCTCCTCCATGAGAGTCCTAAGCTCTTTGATAGCTCTAGATAGCCTAGTTCTTAAAGCATTTTCTTTAATATTCATAATTAAAGAAGCTTCTCTTGTACTATGACCATAAACTTTGGTCAGCAAGATGGGCCGTGAATACTTTTTAGGTAATGAATTAATTAAATCAATCATTTCATATTGAGTATTCGAAATAGCTTTTAGATTTGTTACCTCGTCCTCAGAAGCTTGAACTTCTTTAGACTGAATTGAGGACTTTTTCCTGAAATAATCAATAGATCTGAACTCAATAATCGCATTGATCCATGGAGTAATCTTTTTTTCAGGATTAAAAGTGTTTAATCCTCTATGGATAGAAACGAGGATTTCTTGGGCAACATCTTCTCTGTCGTCTTTATAAAAAATTTTTTTAGAACATCTCTTTAAGATATATAGATAAACCTCTTCAAGGAAGCTCTTATAAGCCTTTTGATCACCTTTTTGCGCTTTTACTGCTAAATGTTTAATTTCTTCTAAAACCACTAACTATCCTCTGAGCTATATTAATAAGAAATAAAGACTTTTAATATAAAATATATGAGTATTTAATTATGATTACCTCTTTATATGCATCATTATTAGTTTTTTTATATTTCAAGCTTACAATGTCTGTCGTTAAAGCGAGGCATAAATATGAAATTTCGCTAGGTGTTGGAAAGAATGATGAAATTATTGGAATTGTCTCTGCTCATAATAATTTTTCTCAATATGTGTCTATATTTTTAATATTATTATTTCTGGTGGAATACAGCTCGATCTTTCACTCTTTAATCATTCATCTTCTTGGAATATGTTTCTTTTTAGGTAGATATTTACATTTTATAGCCCTTGATGGTGAGATGAATTTTAAGAAAAGAAAACTTGGTATGCAACTTACGATTTGGTCTTTGTTAATTTTAATGAGCTTAAATCTCTTTTCTTTTCTTAATTCATATTTAAGGATTTTATAAATGTTTCTTTTAGTTAAATCTTTACTTCCAATAGTACTCATTTTGATTTGTGAAAAAATTTGGTTTTCTTTTTCAGGCGAATTTCTTAAAGATCAACTTTCTCAAATTGCTTTGATTAAAGATAATGAATTTGATATTAGAATAGACTCTGCTATCTTAACTTATTTAGTAATGTCTTTTTCGATAAGCTATTTTGTATTTACTATCAATTTCCCTGATTCCTTAATACAAGCTATCTCTAGAGGATTCTTATTAGGTCTTGTGATCTATGGCGTATTTGATTTAACAAATAGAACAATATTAACTCATTATTCCTGGAAACTTGTAATAGTTGATATGATTTGGGGGACTATGATGTATTCATTTGTCTCAGGAATCACATTTTTTGTTTTGAATCAATTTAATCGATCATAGTTATCAGCTTCTAGATTTTACTCTTTTTCAAAGATAGAATGAGTCGATCTCTAATAAAAAGGATAAAATATGTTTAAGTTAAAACTGAACCCAGAAGCCCAAATTGAAATTAATAAACCTGTTGATGAAGTAAAAACATTTGTCGAAAATTTTAATCATTGGAGAAAGTGGTCGCCTTGGATTTGCCAAGAGCCTGAAGCTCAAACTGATATTGTGGGTAGTGTTGGAGAAGTGGGGCATCAAAGTTTTTGGGATGGCGAAAGAATAGGCTCTGGAGTCATGAAGATTACAGATAATAATTTAGATCAGATTAATTATGATCTTGAAATTTTTAAGCCTTGGAAATCAAAGAGTAAAGTTGATATTAAGTTTAGAGAAATTGGTAATAAAACTCTAGTAAGTTGGAATATGAATGGTTCTCTTCCTATTTTTATGTTTCCTTTTAAAAATATGTTTCAAAATATGATCATGTGCGATTATGAACGTGGATTAAATATGTTAAAAGAGTATTTAGAAACAGGGGAGATTCTTTCCAATTCTGAAATCAGAGGTATCAAAGATCACGACTCTTTTTATTACTTAGGTAAAAGATCACAATGCTCGATCAAGGAGATGCCGATTCAGATGGGAAAAGACTTTGCTTCTTTGGAAAAATTATTATCTGAAAGTGAAATACCTACTCCTACTGGCTCTGGCGCAATTTATCATAAATATAATTTTAAAGATATGACTTGTGATTTCAGTAGTATTTTTACTTATAAATCAGAGCAGAGTTTTTCTGGTTTATCATCAGGTTTTATTCCAGCTCATCAATCATTAAATGTGATCCACTCGGGATCTTATAATAACCTTGGAAATTCATGGAATACAGCGATTGGTTTTCAAAGATATAAAAAACTTAAAATTAATAAATCGATAGCAATGTATGAGCTCTACTTAAATAATCCTTCTGAAGTCTCTGAAAAAGATCTTAAAACTGAAATTAGGATTCCTGTCAAATAATGAGTAGTGTTTTAGAAAATTGTCCATGGTATGATCTTTATCAATATTGGGGACCTCCAACAGTAGATTGGTGTGAAGCAGCTACTTGTTCTCATTTAGTGAATCCTTCATTGGCGCTATCAAATATTTCTTATCTTATTATTTCTGTTTTGATTATGAATAATTCAAAAGAAAAGTTAGGTAAGTTGATGGGAATAACAGTTTTTATCATTGGCTGTTTGTCATTTGTCTATCACTCAATGGAAAATTTCTTAGGACAGTATTTTGATTTCTTAGGAATTTTTTTACTTTGCTCTTTTGTTTTTCTGATGACTATTAAAAGTGAATATCCTAAGTCTGGTAAAAGAAAAACTCTTTTCTTCTTTTTATTAATCAATGGTATATTTTTTCTTATTAAAGAACTAGAACTCCCTATACAGCTCTCTTTAGCACCTCCTTTTTTAATGGCTGCTTATTTTGAATATCCAGTTATGAAATTGAAAGGGTATAAATCTAAGAATCTTTATATGGCAATTTTATGGTGTTGGGGGCAATGGCGAGTTTATTAGATGTTTCTAGAATTGCATGCGATCCAAATAATCATTTTTTCCAGATGCATTCAGTTTGGCACTTTTTAAGTGCTATAGGAATCTATTATATTTACTTATACCTCAGGGGAAATAATAGATTTAAAACGATCTAAAATACAAAGTAAATGAAATCAAGTTTGGCATTTGCGTATGCTAAAATTGATAATAAAAGAGTAATAGAAACTATAGATTTTTTCATTAGGCTCCAATTTAAAAATCTTTCATCTTCTAATGATTTATGAAAGAAAATAATAAAAAGTACGAAAATTACTATTTGAAATATTAAAGTTTCAGAAGCTTTTATTGATGATTCATTGCTTCCTAGAAGAGCGGAAAAATAATTTAAAGAGTTATTGAAATCTTTTGCTCTAAAAAAAACCCATAATAAACAAACTCCGTGAAATACTACTATTGTATTGAGTAAATTAAAAAATTTAGTTCTTGGAAGTTTGAACTTAATAATTCTTTCTAAAATTAACCATATGCCATGTCCAGCACCCCAAAAAATAAAATTCCAACTTGATCCATGCCATAATCCACCGAGCACCATTGTTAAAAATAAATTCCTTAAGTGCTTTGTTCTATTTCCACCAAGAGAAATATAAAGGTAATCTCTTAACCAAAAAGAAAGAGTGATATGCCATCTTCTCCAAAATTCTCTAATCGATTTTGAAATATAAGGGTTTTTAAAATTAAGCGGTAGATTTATACCATACATATATCCCAAGCCGATTGCTATAGTCGAATATCCCCAAAAGTCCGAAAGAATTTGAAAAGCAAATCCATACAAAGTTACCCATGCATTTAGAAAATTTAATTTTGAAGTATTTGTAAATCCAAAATCTACAAATTGTGCAATAGTATCAGCAATTACTATCTTTATCGCTAACCCAGCAATGACATAATAAATTCCAAGTAAGAATTTATCAGCTGAAAATGAATGAACTTTTTTAAGTTGAGGTAAGAATTCCTTGGCTCTTACAATAGGCCCCGCAATTAACTGAGAATAAAAGCATTTGAAAACTCCAAAACATAAAAATGATTTCTCTGCTTTTACCTCTTTTCTGTAGACATCCACTAAATAACCAATGACTTGAAATGTATAAAATGAAATTCCTAGCGGAAGCCAATAATTTGGTTTAGGCAAAGTATAATTTATCGATAACAGATCAATTAAAAAGTTAAAGTTCTCAATTAGAAATGATGAATACTTAAACCAGCCAAGGTTTGATAAGTTGAGAATTACTCCCAGAGTTAAAATTTTCTTTGAGTTATATTTCTCTATCTTAATGGCTAGGAAATAATTAATAACCATTGAAATTAAAAGCAAGATTAATGCTGGAGGGAAGTGCCATGCATAGAAGATTAAGGAAGAGATTAGGATGATTGCCTGTCTAATTATAAGATTCTTAGTTAACCAATATAGTAAAATAGAAAAAATATGAAAAAGAATAAAAGTAATTGAATTAAAGAGCATCTAGTAGATTCTCCTTTTTCAAGTAATTGCCCAAAAATTTTGTAAATTGAACCCTTCCTTTTGGATTGAGATGCTTTTGATCTCTTAGTAATTCTTTCTTTGTAGGGTGACATGCAAAATTGAGTAAAGGAAATTTTATAGCAGAGTAAATTTTTAAATATTTTTCAGCACAATCTTTTTCTAAAGATTTCTCGCCAACAGGTGGATTGAGAAAGATGATTTTTTTATTTGTTTTTGAGATGAGCTCTATTAGAGATGAGTAATCATCATTGATCATTTGCTCAATGCTACTTGATTGATACAAAGGAAAATTCGTCGCTTTTTCTTCTTGATTAAAAAGTGAAAAGATTTGAAGTAAAGTATTTGATCTAAACCAAATATCATGATTGAACAAATTGGAAGTAAGATACATTAAAAGCCGAAATAATGTTTTAGGTTTAAATGATTTTCTCACTTGAACGGTTTTAAATATTTTATTCACTGATTCTTGGAGTTTTTCCTCAAAATTCAAATTTGGATCTGATTCTTTGATATTCTTTTCAATTGGAAAATTTAATTTACCTTTTCTTAAATTCACTTGATGTATTTCAATGATAACAGTTTTTACAAAATTGAGTTTTAAAACCTCGTTGATGGTATAAAAATAGCGGTTTTTATTTTGTCCTGTACTTGCGATAGAAAAAGATGATTTATTAGTTTGCTTGGAAAAAACAGGGACATCGATTGAGTCTTGTGTTCTTGAGCTTCCAATAAATACTATTTCATCAGAGGCCCTTTTTTCAAGCATAGCAATTTTAAATAAAAGTTTATCACTTAAGCTTTGAAAAGCTTCAAAATTATATCTTACCAATATCTCCAAGCTTATAAAAAAAGAGATTAGTATAAATAAATAAGAAAACAATTTTTTCATCACTAGATACTAATAATATAGATATTAGTTAGAACTTTCCATTAAATGTAACATTTTAATGATTTTAGCGAATATAATTTATAAAAGGGGCATTATGAAAAAAATTCTTTTTATTTCTCTATTTTCCTTAGGTTTATTTCCTTCAGAATTAGCTACATTGGCCGGAGGCTGTTTTTGGTGTGTAGAATCAGATCTTGAGAAAATTGAAGGAGTTGAAGAAGTTATTTCTGGATACTCTGGTGGAATTAAAGAAAAGGCCAATTACGACCTCGTATCGTCTGGAAGTACGAATCATTTAGAAGTAGTACAAGTCAAATTTGATCCCAATAAGCTTACATACCTTGAGTTGTTAGAGAGCTTTTTAAAAACGATTGACCCTACTGACTCAAAAGGACAATTTGTTGATAGGGGACTTCAGTATTCTCCAGCAGTCTTTTATCACTCAGATCAACAAAAAAAATCTATTGAATATCTGATTTCAATTTTAAAACAAAGAAAAATTTTTAAAAAAGATATAGAATTAAAAATTATAAAATATTCTGACTTTTTTAAAGCGGAAGAATATCATCAGGACTTTTATAAAAAAAATAAAAAATCCGTGAAGCGCTATAAGCAATATCGTAAATATTCTGGAAGAGATCAGTTTATTTCAAAATACTGGAATGGTGTAAATTTAATTCAAACAAGAGAGAGTAGAAAAAAAACAATAGAAGGTCTTTCTGATTTACAAAAAAAAGTCACTCTTGAAGATGGAACAGAAAGGGCCTTCAAGAATCTTTATTATAATAATAAGAAAGATGGAATCTATGTAGATATAATTTCTGGAGCACCTTTGTTTTCTTCTAAAGATAAGTTTAAGTCTGGAACAGGATGGCCTTCATTTACTAGGCCTATCAATAATTTTTCAGTTTTTGATAAAATTGACAATTCTTACATGATGAAACGAGTAGAGGTAAGATCTACAAGTTCAGATATTCATTTAGGACATGTCTTCAAAGATGGGCCAGAACCATCAGGTCTGAGGTACTGTATAAATTCTGCTTCATTGAAATTTATTCCTTTAGAAAAAATGATTCATAGTGATTATAGGAAATATCTCAAACAGTTTGGATATGATTTAGATACCAAGGAAGGGCTCCAGAAGTTTAAAAATGAAATTGGGAGTAGAAGAAAACACTTTAGAGTTCACTAGTTATCGAGGGTTTTTTTTCTAGAATAACTGTTTCTGTTCCGCCAAGTAGAAATTCTTTCTTAATCTTGTAATTTTTATTCAAAATCTCTTCAAGTTCTTTATATTTATGCTTCTCTAATTGATGCTTAAAAATAATGATATAATCTACGAATTTTTCTGGATGTTCATTGCATTTTCCATAAATGCCCCAATAATCATTTCTTAATGGATTGGGATACATATAAACTTTTCTCTTTTCAGACAGTAGATAACTGGCTAATCCATAATGAGCAGCAATTGATTTACTCGAATCTAATTTGTTTATGGCCTCATCAAGTTTCTGAGGTTTGTCAATGTCAATATTCCAGTAGGTCGATAGTTTATAATCTTTTAACGAATTCCTAGGAGAGTTTTTAAAGTGAAGAATAATAGATACGATAAGAGTAATAACTAAAGAGATGATTTTAGATTTTTTCCTAGGTAGATTAATAACTAAAATATAAAAAATAATAGCAAGGATACTATGATCATAATGATAATACCCTGTAAGGAAATATCCTGAACCCATAATATTTATAAATAAGGGAGGAAGGATTAATATAA
>JAHDHG010000187.1 GCA_020631435.1 Bacteriovoracaceae bacterium
TCTATAAGATATTGTCTTTCATTTTATTTACAATTGGATTTTTATTTATTATTGTTCTTGCCACACTTGGACTTTCCTTTGATTTTAGATATTCGCAGAATATAGATCAAAGTGTTAAAGAGTTCCATGAATTAAAGGAAGAATTATCCATTCTGGAAATGAAACAAGATAATATAGATAGGCATTACCTATTTCAGAATAGTTTAAATACTTTAGAGGAAATTAATAGTCTTAAAAGTGAATACTATAATACTTCATTGACTCTAGTTAAAGAAGAGCTTCTAGTAGATATTGATTTTAATTTAGATATACTTGAAAGAGACATTAATAGTCTGAAGCAGACTTTCGACTTAAACTATTAGATTTACATGGTATTTATAATTCTGTAGGAATGAACTTATAGCCGACTCCGTGCACAGATTCAATAATATGTGAAACATGTTTTAATTTTTTTCTTAGTTTACTGACATGAGTGTCTACAGATCTTGAGTAAACATAAACATTTTCTCCCCATATATCATTTAGCATTTGATCTCTAGGGAATACGTGTTGTGGTTTCTCCGCTAAGTATGTCAAAATTTTATATTCAAGTGCAGTTAACTCAATTTTTTCATAGGTGTTATCATTGCTATTGATTGAAACTTCTTGTTTGCTTTGAGCTATTTCAATTTCTTTCCACTTCAAGTTTAAAAGAGATTCATTAAGTTGATCTATCTTTTTTAGTTTAGACTCCACTCTTACCTTAAGTTCCAATGGTTCAAATGGTTTAGTTATGTAATCGTCTGCCCCAGCTGAAAAACCTAGAACTTTTTGGGAAAGATCTTTATTTGCTGTTAGGAAAAATATTGGAGTGGACGGGTCTGATGATTGGATCTTGTAACATAAGTCAATACCGCTGCCATCAGGGAGGTTGATATCGAGTAGGATTAATTCAAACTTAGTCGATTCAAGACACTCTTTAGCTTCATTTATTGACTTTGCCCATGTAAGCTCAGAAATTGTAGCTAATGCCTGATTGACCATTGGAAATATTTCTTTGGAATCTTCAACTAAAAGTATTTTCTTCATATTGTTTTTTATACCTTAAGGAATATAATATTACTATTAAGCTTATGAAAAAACTAAATGATCCTCAATACATTTCTATTTCTGAAGAAAAACCTCAGAAAGGCCTTGAGAGATTTCAGAAAGAATTTTTGAATGATCGTATAACTGAACTAGAAGAGTTATCAACTTTCTTGTTGAATGGGAATAGTTCTTCGATTAAAAAAATCGCTCACAAATGGATTGGTTTTTGTCTCCCTTACGGTTTTAATGGTCTTGATAAAATTGCTCATGAGCTTTTCAAAAATGCCAATGAAGAAAATCTAGAGAAATGTGGTGATTTGATTTCTTCTGCTAAAGACTATTTATCTCTCAAAAAAGCTTTGGTTGATTAAATGTCTAAAGGTGTGATCGATTATCAAATAAACCAAGAAAGAATTAGAAACTTAAGAAGTCGATTTGTTATCTTCTCTGTGATTGCTTTAGCAGTAATTGTATTGATTTCTTTTATTGCTTTTAATTTTCATAAGAATATAATTTTACAACAAAAATCAATTCGAAAAATATATAAATTATTAAATAAGCAACAAAATGCGATCAATCAGATTTCTTCTTTGGGGGGGCTCTTTGATGAGGAAATTTCTAGTAAGGAAATGATCTCCGTTCAACAGCAAGTAAAAAAAAGTGTTTCAAACTTAAAAAGTGCAGGAACAGAGCTTTCTTCCTTAATTTTAAAAAATACTTCAGCCTCATTGGAAGATTTAGAAGAATACTTAATAAGAAAAAAGATTAGATCAAAAATTAGAAATTATACAAGTCATGTAAAGACTCTCTTGAATGATTCAAGTACTCCTGCAGAGATAAAAAAGAGTATTCAATATATTTCCCAAAATAGTTCTGATGGAGATACTGAATATATTAATGAGCTTATTGAAATTATTGATCTTGAATATAAATCAGGAATGAAACTTATTGAGAACATGGGATTACTTATAATATTTTTATGCCTCTTAGAAATTTTAATTGCTTGGATTTTTTTGTTTAGGCCATTGAATTCGACCGTTCTTGCTCAAAATAAAGAATTACTTGAGTCGGCCCTGAAAGTTGAGAGTGCCTCAAGATCTAAGACTGATTTCTTAGCAAATATTAGTCATGAGATAAGAACCCCAATGACAGCGATTTTGGGCTATACTGAAATATTACAAAATCAAAGTGAGTTGGATAGGTCAAAGGTTGATAACGCTGTTTCTATTATTAACAAAAATGCTTCTCATCTATTAGGTTTATTAGATGAAGTTTTAGATGTTTCTAAAATGGAGTCTAGTAAATTTGAACTCATTCCTGAAAAGATAAACTTAAGCCAGTTACTGAATGAGGTTTATTCTTTAATTAATATTAAGGCAAGTGAGAAAAAGTTAAATTTAATTTTTTCTAATTTAGAAGCTATTCCTAAATATATCTATACTGATCCTAAAAGATTGAAACAAATTCTTTTTAACATTATCGGAAATGCTATTAAATTTACAAATGATGGGTATGTAAAACTCACTGTTAAGTTAGAACATAATCGTAAGTTATGCTTTGAAGTTGTCGATACTGGGTGCGGAATACCTAAAGAAAAATTAAAAATTATATTTGAACCATTTGAGCAAGCTTATACTGCACCGAATAGACAGTTTGCTGGAACTGGTTTAGGTCTTGTTCTATCGAGAGGTCTTACAAGAAAAATGGGAGGAGATCTTAAAGTTTTAAGCTCTGAATTAGGAAAAGGGTCAACCTTTTTGATAACAATAGACCCAGGAGAGCTCGGAGCTCATACGTTAATTGACAAACTCTCAACCTCAATAACTCCGAGTGGGATTTCTACAATTGATCATAATGAGAAACCTTTAAATAAAAAAAAGATTTTAGTAGTTGATGATGCTAAAGAAAATGCGAGATTATTCTCAATGTATCTAGAAAACTCAGGTGCAGTTGTTGAAGTTTTGAATGAAGGATTTAGTGTAGTAGAAATTGTTAAAGATAGAAAGTTTGACTTGATATTACTTGATCTTCAAATGCCTGGAATGGATGGTTACCAAGTGATTAAAGAAATTCAGAAAAATGGTTATACTGGAAAGGTTAGCGCGTTAACCGCCCATGCAATGAGTGAAGAAATTAAAAAAACTAAAGACTATGGATTTCATGCCCATATAACTAAACCAATTAGCTCAGAGAAGTTAATTGAAAAAATTCTTTTAATCTTAGGATGATTCATAAATTTAACAATGTGTAAGAATATTCACAAGAACTAAGAAAACTCATGAATTAATATTTAATAAATTCCTTATAATT
>JAHDHG010000029.1 GCA_020631435.1 Bacteriovoracaceae bacterium
ATAAACATGAACTTCATTTAATCTTCCAAATAAATTATGCATATCTCCCATCACGTCTTGATAGGCTCCAGTTAAGAAAATTCCTATTTGATAGTCTTGAATATCTGAATGAAGTTTAACAGTTGGAGAGACAGAATCTATACCTATAAACTTATCAACTTTTCCGTCACTATCACATGTAATATCAACCAAAGAAGCATCAACATCTGGTTTAATATGGAGATTTTTTATAGGTACGACAGGCAAAACTTGATCAATGGCCCAATGATCAACAATGCTTTGAAAGACACTAAAGTTACAAAGATATTGCACCGCCATTTGATCTTTCACGTTCAAAAGGCCTTCAGGAACTCTTTCAATTTTTGAAATGACTTTTTTAAGATCATTTAAAATTAAAGAATAAATTGTTTCTGCCAATGCTTTTTCCTTGAGGCCTACTACACCTAATTTAAAAGCTTGATACGTTTCTGATTTGAGTTTTACTGCATCATTGTAAATATTTTGAAAGTTATCTTCATTAATATCTTCATCAAGTAAATCTCTTAAGTTAGATATTAATATATGCTCGCCTTCATACTTAGAAATATCAAAATTGGTATTAGGTTTGATGACATCTACAACATCTGTAATTAAACAACTATGATAGGCAACAACTCCCCTACCTGATTCAGTCACTATATGTGGATGAGGGAGATTCGAAAGATCACATTTTTGCTTGATGCCCCAAACAATATCAGAAGCATAATCATGGAGAGAATAGTTTTTAGAAGAGTCATTCGTTGATCTTGATCCATCATAATCAACGGCTAATCCTCCACCAACATCAATGTATTCAATCATACAATGATGATTAGAGACAAGCTCAGAATAATACTGAGTAACTTCATTCATGGCTTCTTTAATTGTTTTGATATCAGAAACCTGAGAGCCTATATGAAAATGAAGTAGTTTAAATGAATCAAGAAGCTTATGCTCTTTTAACTTTTCAATTGTTTTTAAAAGCTCAACTGAATCAAGTCCAAACTTTGATTTCTCTCCAGAACTCTTACTCCACTTACCAGAGTAAGTGACATTTAACTTAAGTCGCACTCCTATGAGTGGTTTTACTTTCATTTCATTAGAGACTTTTATAATATCATCAAGCTCACTAAATTTCTCAACAATGATAATAACTTTTCTTCCAATTTTTCTCCCAAGCATTGCAAGTTTTAAATATTCACAATCTTTGTAACCATTGAGAATAGTTAAAGAGGTTTCATTATCATTAAACGCTAAGGCAGATAAAAGCTCAGGTTTTGAACCTGCTTCGAGCCCATAATTAAATTCAGAGCCGGCAGCAACGATTTCCTCAACAACTTCTCTCATTTGATTTACTTTTATGGGATAGACTCCAAAGTAACTTCCTTTGTAATTGGCTTCATCAATAACAGATTGGAAGGTCTGATTAATTTCTTTGACTTGGTTAGCTAAAATATCTTGAAATCTAATAACAAAAGGAAAACTCACTCCTTCTTTTTTAGCTTCTTCAACAATTGATTTTATGGCCACAGAATGATCGCTCTTTGAGGGCCTAACTAAAAGATCACCTTTTGTATCAATATCAAAATATCCCTCAGACCATCCGTCTATAGCGTAGATATCTTTTGATTTTTGAATGCTCCAATCATTATTTTTCAATAAACTTAATATAAGATATCCCCGAAATCAGATCAATTTAAAGATGAATTAGAGAGATAAAATTGTAATTTTTTCAGTAAGACAAGGTTGATGTTCGCAATCGCAATCATGATCATCTGGATTATGAGTGATAGATAAGAAAAAAAGAATAAGGAGTATTTTAATCACTCCTTATTCTATCATGAATTAGTCTAAAAACTCTACCTTACCAGAATCTAAGTGGTAATATGCAGGAGCTATCTTTAGAGTTCCCTTCTCTACTGCTTCAGAGAGAATCCCTGACTCTTTAAGTAGATTTGTTGCAGAAATATTAGCATTTTTCTTAACAAGATTTGGAACATCTGAATGATCAGTGCAAGCATCTAGAGCAGGCTGGATTTGCCCTAGAAGATGGTTAATATTCTTTCCATTGTCTCCACCAGCAATGGCAGCTTTAACAGCTCCACAACTTTGATGACCTAAAACAACGATATAATTACAATTACAATGAGCAACTGCGTATTCAATACTAGCAATACTTGAAGTATTAGCAACGTTACCAGCAACTCTAACAACAAATAGCTCACCTAAACCTGTATCAAATGCTAACTCTGGAACTACCCTACTGTCAGCACAACTTAAAACAATAGCAAATGGCTCTTGACCGCTAGTTAGCTCATCTCTTCGAGAGCTATTTTGAAGTTTTCCATCTAGCTTGTCTTCAACAAATCTATTGTTTCCTTCAACTAATCTGCTTCTAATTTCTTGATGATTCATAATAATCTCCTTAAATTAATTTATCGTTTTTGGATAGACGATTGATGTTTGAAATTTATTTTCAGCTTCTACGCTTTCTGCCCAATCACTCAATTCGTCTCTAATAGATTTATCAACATATTGAGCATCTGAAAGATCAATAGTTACCTTTTTCTTTTCAGCTAATTCAATTTCTTCAAGTTCTTTTGAAATTTTAGGAATATGTAAGAAAGTTGCTTTTCCTTTCATAAGAACGTTCATTTCATTAGAAGTTTCTTTCTTTTCAATATCTAAAGTTAAAATTTCAGATAGTAGAGTCATAAGAGAAATTACAAAACCAACAATGACCCCAGTTAATAAATCTGTAGTTGTGATTAGGCCAAGAGTAAGCATAAAAACCATTCCTTCTTTCTTGTCCTCTTTAAAGATTTCAGGAATCCCTTTTAGGTTTAATAGTTTAAGGCCTGTATAAATAAGAATCCCCGCTAGGGCTGCAATAGGAATTAATTGAAGAACTTGAGGAAAAAAGAAAACAAGACAAAATAGCCAAACACCGTGCATGATGGCAGCGCCTCTTGTCTTTCCTCCTGATTCAATATTTGCACTAGATCTAACGATAACCCCTGTTAATGGAAGGGCCCCAACAATACCAGCTATAAAGTTTCCTAGGCCTTGAGCAAATATTTCTTGATTATAATCCGACTTTTCACCTGTCATCTTATCAACTGCGTTTACACATAAAAGACTTTCAGCACTTGCAACGAATGCAATTGCGATAGCTGAAAAAACAAGGCCAAAACTAAAACTATTAAAAGAAGAGAAACTAATAAAGTTAATTTCTGAAATTAAATCTTTAGGAATAGTAACAAAATCAATTGATAAACCCATAACATTAGCAATGACTGAAGAAACAATGATTGCAAATAAAGGTGCAGGAAATCTTTTGTTTAAGTTTGGTAAAAGTTTTTGCCAAAGAAAAATTAACGCCACAACAGATAAAGCAAGTAAGAAACTTGTTACTGCAATTGGATTGGTTGAGAGATTATTTACAAAAACACTAGGCAAAGTAAGAATGTTCTTCATTCCATTTCCACCAGGTTTATTAATAAGAGCAATATGAATCTGACTAATTAAAATCAATAATCCAATTCCAGCAAGCATTCCTTTAATTAATGCTGGAGAAATTGCTCTAAAGTATTGAGCAAGTTTAAATCTGTACATGATGATTTGAAAAACTCCAGCAATTACTCCTAGAGGAACTAATGCTTCTACTCCGTACTTTTCAACATATTGAAAAACCATTACGGCAAGACCAGCAGCTGGTCCAGAAACTTGCATTGGAGAACCTGCAAATGTTCCTACAATTAAACCACCGATGATACCAGAAAGAAGACCAATCATAGGCTCTACACCTGAAGCTAGGGCAATCCCCATACAAAGAGGAAGAGCAACTAAGAAAACGACAAGCGATGACAGGAAATCATTGAAAAAATTTTCTTTGAAATAATTATTCATAACACACCTCATAAAAGATAAAGCTTTGTTATTATCAGTGTTAAATATTGTTTGATAAAATGTATATTATCAAAGTTAGATATTGATTTTATCAATATTAGACATATACTAGACAAATGAAATGGCTCAACTATCACCATCTTATTTACTTCAAAACGATAGCAAATGAGGGCACTATCTCATCTGCTTCTAAATTACTCAAAGTCGGTCAACCTGCCCTTAGCTCTCAATTAAAAAGTTTTGAGACTTATCTTGGAGTTGATTTATTTGAAAGAAAGAATAAAAGATTAATCCTTACTGAGGCGGGTCATGTCGCTCTAGAATATGCGGACAAAATAAACGGTTTAGGGCAAGAGCTCATCAAGGTAATTGAAGACCAAAGGTTTGATGATAGCTCGACATTGAATTTAAGTATTGGCGCCATTGATAGCATTCCGAAACACTTAATATGTGACATGGTTGATTTCGCTCATAAAAAAACTGGGTGCTACTTAAGCATCTATGAAGATTCAAAGGATTCTCTTTTAAGGCAACTTGAGTCTCATCATATCGAAGCGATCATTTCAGATCATGAAGCAACATCTCTAGAAAGAAAGAAAGTTATTTCGAAAAGAATAATCAATAGACCTATAAGTGTTTACGCTTCTCCAAAGTTCAAGGATTTAAAGAAAAAATTTCCTCAATCTTTAGATGGAATCCCTTGTATATTACCAACCAAACATTCAAAAATCAGACATGATGTTGAACATTTTTTCGAGCTAAACAATATAAGACCTAAAATAATTGCTCAAACTCAAGATACCGCCCTACAAAAAATTCTTGCCTCCAAGGGAGATGGAGTCATCTTTCTTCCAGTATTCACTACAAAGGAATTGGTTCAAGAAAAAAAACTAATAGAGCTTGGGAAACTAAGAAATGTCTATGCAGAGTACTATCTAATTTACTCTAAAAGAGTAATCAGCAATCCCGCATTAGAACTAATAATTAACCAAAACTTTCAAAAAATGAGACTTGGCTAAGAATGTGAATCTTGAATTTTAGAAGTGTCATACTTCACAGGATCTTTATTCTCAAAAAGAATTGCAGGTAAAATACTAACAACTAATGTATAAAGAATAATTCCAAACAAAATAGAATTTTTAACATCAAATTGATTTTTTAAAACACTTACAATAACTAGACCAAAAATTAAATTCGGCAACAATGCCTTCGCTACAGTTTTATTCTTATCATCAAAATCATCAATGAAGTACTTAACACCTAGATCAACACTAAATAACCTTAAAGGTATAATCAATGCAATAAATGAGAGACCAATTAAAAGTCCTTCTGTGTTGAACATATCAGTTTTTAAGATCATACCAGCTTTGAAAAAGTAAAATGGTACAAACATAGCAAAGAAACTTGCGATGACTTCAAGAATAGATTCAGATCTATCACTATTCATAAAGTGAGTGAATTGACCTGCCACAATACCAGTAATAAATGCTCCGACTAAATAATGTGTACCTAATTTTTTTGTAAGTATACCCGTTGTAAATGCAATTAATACCAAAAAAGAAACCTCTGTTCCGGGAGCGTGAGGAGCAATTACTTTAAGGAAAAACTTGAAAACTCTTGGGAGAATAAAAATCATTCCTAGTAGAATTAAAGTAGATACTAATAACTTTTTAGGAGCATCTATTTGAAGGGCCACAAATAAAACAGAAATGGCCGCAATCTCTTTAGAAATTGATTTTAACTTAATCCAGAATTTTTGGTCTTTATCTAATTTATATGACTTTATAGAACTTAAAATAAATCCTGCAGAGGGAGTTAAAAGTGCTATGGCCATAATCAACGAAACCTGAATCCCTTGACCAAGAAAATAAAAAAGAACAGAAGAAACTAGAGCAATTACCATTAAAGATTTAGATAAATATTTTAATAATGAAGTCTTCTTTTCTGCTATCTCTTCAATTTCAATTTCCATACCTGCAAACAAAAACAATGAAGTAATTCCTAATTGAGATAACAAAGTGATGATTGGGTCGTCATAAAACGGTTTTTGATATAAAAACGCAAAAATAGATCCTAAGAAAAAAGCAGAGATACCAAAGGGTATTTTAAATCTCATCAAAAGCTTAGGGATTAAGAGAATAGCTGCTACGAGCATTATATAAATGTATTCTAATTCTATATTCACCGGACTAGTTTAGCATTCAAGAGCGATTTGTATAATGCAGCAAGTAAAATTATTTACAAACTACATGATCAATTTTTTTTATTTGAAAAGGAGTCGTTTCTTTGCTTTAAGCTATTTATGAACGTCAAATTTATCATTCTTTTAGTTTTCAGCTTAAACCTTTTTTCATCGAATATAGATGTAGAATTCAAAAAGTTTTTTAATTCTTCTTTTATTTCTGACAGACTTTGCAAGCAAAACACTTACCACTTCGTAAATCATCTAATCGATAAAAAAATTAATCTCAGTGACGCTTATGTTGTTTCTGTTCATGACGAATTTCAAGATCTCAATAATTTTGATTCAAGATGGGGAAGAAAAGAATTTTATCCTAGCGGAGAGCAGTATTTTAGATCAAATTGGTTTTATCATTTTTTCTTAGTTGCTAATGGAAAAGTCTATGATTTTTCACAGGCCGATATAAAAACTGAGTCTTTATATGACTATTTATTAAATTCTTATATTCCAAAGGAAGAAATCAAATTAGTTCTTGGCAATAAATTTAATGAAAAAATAGCAATTAAATCTTTTGTTAATACGAAGCTTCAAATTCACTCTATCGCTAATTTCTCAGAAGATTTAGACACGCCAATCTATGAAGGTAGTTTCATTGAGTTATTTGCTTACTCCTCAGACAAAGAAATGATTTCAAACCTTACTCCTACAAATAAATTAGAGCTTGGATTTGATAGATATGATGAGAATGAAAATGGCTCAATCACAATTTATGAACCTTATGGTGTTCATGAAAATAAAAAATTAGGATTAATTACTAATCCAACCATGATCTGTAAATCTTATGGCTTTCTTGGCTCTGTTCCGGTGAAATCAGAACATATAGTTAAAAAAAAGCAAGATGCAATTAAGCTAAGCGGCTCTATGAAAACTAGCACCCCCTTTGATTTTGAAGACGGTGATTTCATCACTTCCTATTCAATTACAGAGACTATGCCAAGAGTGAAGACGCAGCCTTTATTCCATATAGCAAAGAAAGTTACTTGTAGTGATCTAAATACTGTTCTTAATAATTTATAGTTAAATATTTGAAAGGTTATGTTTAAAACCTATATTGAATCTTGTTTTGAACTCATCTGCCTTATTATTAAAATTATAAAAATTTCTCATAAAGATCTGAGTATTCTTATTCTTCAAATCGTAATCAATCCTTGCTTCAAGTTGAGCTCCTGGAAAACTAAATTCATCTATCAAGTTCCCTCTAGCTCCAAGATCTGTTGCAACATATATTAATCTTGATAAAAACGAGAAAGAAGAAATAAAGTTATCATTCTTTTTACCTTTGAGTTGGAGTTCTATTGCCCCAGAACTACTTCCATTCTCAACGTTAATTAGACCTTGCATAGTGGTCTTAAGTACATGATTGGTTAAAAATTCAAATTTATTTCTTATTTCGGCTTTAAGAAAATTTTGATCAAAGTGCTCGTACCCTAATTCAAAAATTAATCTTTTATCAAATGTGGTTGAGACTTCTATTTCAGCATAGTTGTACTTACCGAATCGACTGAGTGATAATGGGTTATCAACACTTGAAATCCTACCTAACACTCCTTCAAAAACTGTTTGACCTTTTTCATATTCCACTCGAAGACCTTGATCAATCCAACCATTTTTATCTAAATTCAAAGGTGATTTATATTCTTTAAATGTAGGAATAGAACCAATCTGGATTCTTACGTTTCCAATATTCACATCAGCAAAGAGATTTCTTAAAGAAATATTATAAACATTTTTTGAATTTAAATTTATATTATTCCATTCAGAATTAAATCTAGATCCAGTTGAAAGAACAGACTTTATCTTCAGCTTATCGCTAAATTCATAATATACCCTGTATTTTTGTCTGTAATTGAAACGATACTGATCTGGAACATCTTTAAAAAATCTAGTATCAAACCTCATGTAATGATTTAAATCGTACTTTAGCTTCTGAGAGAAACTATTAAATACAATTAAAGCACTAAAAAAGATAAAGATCTTCATAGTTAAATTTATCATACTGAGCTTTACCTTTTTTTTGAGTATGTAATTTTTTCAAAAAAAAGACATATTTTTTTCACTTCAGAATTTCAAAAAAAAGAGCTAAGTTTAAATTATGAAAAGAAGAAAGTTTATTAAAATTACTCTAGCATCAGGCTCTACTTTTTTAATCCCTTCATGCTCAAATTTTGCTCAAAGAATGATTTCTTCTAATAATTGGACCTACCTAAGTGATGTGAGCTTATCTCCTAGAGATTTTGGAGCAAGACTAGTAGAAAATTTATTCATTCCTAAATCAAAGAAAAAATATGGCAAGGGTAGAAATGCCAGAAAGTATTCTAACTTAGCGGAAATTTTCCCTAAGGGAATGTACGACTTATCTGAGTTAAACGCGAATTCTCTAATAATGACAGATGAGAACTATTATACAAGGACGGAGAAACCCAACCTGCTTAACCTAGACAATCTAACTCATATTAAAATTTCTGGTCTCATTGATAATCCAGGAAAAATGCCTATCAAGTCAATCGTAAGTGCTTCCACTTCTCAGGGTGTAACAATGATGGAATGTGCGGGTAATGATAAATTCGCAGGATTTAGATTAATGTCAGCTGCAAATTGGGATGGCGTGAGCATAGAAGAATTTCTTCAAACTAACCTCTTAGGATTTACAAATCTGAAGTCCCCAACACATGTTTTGATATCAGGTTTTGATAAATCTAGTGAATCTGGCTACAACTTCCTTGGTGTTCAATCTACTGCTGGAGCAAGCTGGATTTTTGATATAAAAGATTTAATCAAGCAAAATGCTTTCTTGGCAACTAAGATGAACGGGAAGCCGTTAAGTCCAGATCGCGGGTTTCCATGTAGATTAGTAGTTCCAGGTTGGTATGGATGTGCCTCTATCAAATGGGTGAACGAAATGCATTTCTTTAATGCACATGAGTTAACTAAAACGACTGCTCAGATGAAAGAATTCTCTGACAGAACTCATCAAACTGGAGTACCAGAGTTATTAACAGATTATAAAAACCCAGTGATAGATTTTGCTGCCACTCCAGCCAAAATTGAAAAATGGCAAAAACCTAATGGTACCATTATTTATAGGATCATGGGGCTCATGTGGGGCGGAGATATTAAAAACCCAGATTTAAGAATTAATATATCAAAAGAAAATGAAAGTATTGTTTCTTCTGATATCGTTCAATCAAAGACAAGATCAAATATATTATCATGGCAACATTGGTGGTATTGGTGGGAGCCAAAAGATAATGGTCGATTCCAGATTAGTTTAAATCTAGAAAACTCGAAAGAGCTCTCAAGGAGAATAGATAGAAATTACTATCAAGTTTCAGTAAAAATTTAACTTTTTAAAATATGTACTCTCTTTGAAGAATAAGCAATTTCTAAAGAATACTTTTCAGCAATAAAATGAAAAGTCTTTTTTGAATAGAAACAAATATGTGTAGGATCTCTAGGATAATGCCAATTAGAAAAATCTTTTTCATCATGAAGATCAGTCATAATTCCTAAAACCCCAAAAGGCTTTAGTTGTTGAAGTAAAAATTCAATTATTTTTCTTGGATTAGATAGATGCTCAAACACTTCTGAGGATGTAATGAAGTTATATTTTTTATTAAATACTGCTTTATCATCTTGGTAATACAGATCATAGTTTTCGCATTTTATTTGATGATCATTAAAAATCATACTAAGAACCGGTGAAGGCCCAGAACCAAAATCTAAACCCAGATCTTCTGAAGAAATAAAATCCAGCATAGGGTCAACTAATTGATTTAAAAAACTCTTATAATTTTCATCTTCATAATTATTTTCATGAAAATCATAATGTTTTTTCTCTAAAGAAGGTGATAAATGAAAAGATTTGTCCATATAAATCAAGTCACAGTTATTGCAGTGGAAATATTTTTTTTCAAAAGCTTCAATTAGCTTCTTTTCAGAATGAGAGCAAAGAGGACAAATCATATATCTAAGGCATCTACTTCATCAACATCAAATGGTTTTCTATAATCATTTTGAAAAAGGCACCTTCCCGCTTTCATAATATGTGAAATATTTTGAATCCCCCAAGGTTGAGTTTTTGCAATCTTCAAATGATTTTCATAAATCTCAGTGAAATTTTTCAGTTTTAAATTTCGCAACGAACTTCTAATACGACCAAAGCCAGTGTTATAAGCTCCAATCATCAATTGCATAGCTCTGAATTTATCTTCTTCAGTTTTAAGCATACTTTTTATATATGTTCTTATTTCCTCAAGAGAGGGATTAGGAATTTTTTCACTCAAGCGCCATGCTAAATAGCCATCTATTTTAGTTGCAAAGTCATAATATAAATAATTTGATAAAAATAATGCTTGTCTTAAATTAAATGGATCATACCCGTTTATTCCACTATCCATCTTAAGTGGAATTTCATCATCGTTATTAAAAAAATTTCTCGCAAAAAATAAGTACTTCTGGGCCCTGTAGATATTTCTATAACTTGATGAGCATGTATCAACATAATTCTCACAAGTCTTATCAGAATGGCCGCAATTAAACTTCATTAGATATCTCTCATAAGTATGATCATAATCAAACCCTGGAACATATTGGGAGCAAGTCTTATATTTTGAAAAATCATTATCTTGAATTTTAGTCAATATTTCATTAACTGTAGAATCTCTAAGCTGAGCTATTCCTTTAGCATACTTTGATTGAGCATTTTGAACAAAAAGTGATTCAATAAAAGATGAACATGAAAGAATTTTTTTATTTACTTTAGATGAATAACTAAGTACCTCAGAATATTTCAAAACAAGATCTTTATTAATTGGATCAGCTTTTTTAGAAATAAATTTATTAAAATAAGACTTTAAATCATGATCAGATTTCAAAATACTAGACTCATTAATTATTTGTAAAAAAATAGAACTCTCGCTCTGGAAAAAAGAGCTTTCTGAAAGCTTATTAGAGTCATTATCCAAGATCTCTCTCGTTCTTTTTTGTGAATTCCCACAAGAAAGAAAAGTAATCAGAATAGAAAAAATGATAAACTTATGCATCATTAAATTCTAACAATTTTAAATCTAGAAAAGAGAAAGCTTATAGAATATTCATACTGTTGAAAATATGAACAAAAAGGGCCCTATAAGGGCCCTGAATAAAACTATGCGTTTTTATTAAACCAATCTTTTGATCCCTTTGGGTCTGGCTTCATTGTATCATCACCCTCGTTCCAGTTTGCAGGACAAACTTCTCCATGAGAGGCAGTGTACTGATATCCTTTAAGAAGTCTTAGAGCTTCATCAACGTTTCTACCAACAGATAAGTTATTAATAGTTGCATGCTGAATAACATTATTATTATCAATTAAGAATAAGCCTCTTAGAGCTACTCCATCATCAGTTAGGACTTCATAATCTCTAGCAATGTTTTTGTTTAAATCTGCTAAAATTGGAAAGTTTACTTCTCCTAAACCACCATCATTTCTATCTTGTTGTGTCCAAGCAAGGTGAGAAAAAACTGAATCAACAGAACAAGCGATAATCTCACAGTTCTTTTCCTTAAACTTTGGTGCAGCATCAGAAAATGCACAAATTTCTGTTGGGCAAACAAAAGTAAAATCTAATGGATAGAAAAATAAAATTTTCCATTTCCCATCAAAATCACTTAATTTAACATCATCAATATCACCATTTATGATTGCTTGCGCTTCAAAATTTGGTGCTTGATTTCCTACTAATCTACTCATAATTATTCTCCTTATTTATCTATTGAGCCTAAGACTCTTTTCATAAAATTATTTAATGCTTCTTTTTGATTTGTACCAGATTTTATATCTTTGTGAACCTCTATTGCTCCAAACATGTTAGATAAAAGCTCACCTATGACATTCATCTCTTCATCTTTTAAAGAACTCTCCATAGAAAGATTTTCAAGAACTTCAGTAGCTTCTAATACAAAGTCTTCATCATTTTCACTGATAAATTGAACTAAATTTTTAATTAGAGGCAATCTCATTAAAAATCCCTTCGATCGTTTCAAATTTACTGCCAGTAAACTGATCTATTCTCTCACCGTTTTTAAAACTTGCAAATGTAGGAAGATTACTCACATCTGCTAAATTTCTAGATTCAGGATACTTCTCAGCATCAACATAAATAAAAGTTACTTGCTCATGATTAGCTGCCAATCGTTTTATCTTAGGTTTAATCATCCTACAGTTTCCACACCAATTTGCTCCATACTGAACAAATACTCTCTCGTGAGAACTGATAAGCTCCTTTAAATTATCATTTTCTAAAGTAATCATAGAACGCCTCCTTAAGACTTTTTAATCATGCCTTAAGGAGTAATATTTTTCAAATAGATAGAAAATATTAAATGATAGCTTCAAGCTATGAATGTAATTTTCATGAATAAATTATGCTTACTTAAACGGCTGAATAAGTAGCTGAAAAACGTTCTGATCGCTCTCGGACCTAAACCTTTTATTTCCAATGACACCTTGAGACTTAAATTTCAAAGTATAAGTCTTGAAAATTTTATCCCAAAAGCTAAAACAAAACCCATAGTTTGTATCAGATTCAAATTGCTCGGTTGAATGATGAATTAAATGCATTTTGGGAGTCACAAGAAATTTTCTAAGAAAAAGATCTAAAGAGTCATTGATTTTCAGATTTGAGTGATTAAACATGGCAGAAAAATTTAGAATCATTTCAAAAAGAATTATAAACTCCCATTTAAAGCCAAAGAGAGCGACAAAAAATGCTTTATAACCAATAGAAAAAAGAATTTCTCCAGGGTGAAACCTTAAAGCACTAGTAGCATCTAGATCAACATCAGAATGATGAACCCTATGAAATCGCCAAAGAAAATGAATCTTATGAAACAAAACGTGTTGCCAGTAAATAAGAAAATCAAAAATAACTATAGTTAATAGGCCCTCAATGATAGAAGGAAGTTGAATTTGATTAAATAGGCCATAGTTCATCACAAGCGGGTGATTAGAAAGAACAACTAACCCTACTGGTAGAATAAGTTTTACCATGAAATTCCCAACACCAATTAATAAAAAATGATGAGGCCACCTCTTTAATCTAAAGTGCTTTCTTTTTTGATAACTTAGAAAAAACTCAGAGAATGAAAACAAGGCAAGACCAAATAAAAAAACACTCAACCTATATTTTTCAAAACTCATGAGTCGTCCCTCTATTTAATTGAACCCACTGAGTTATCCCACCTGAGTAATCTTTTACATTGAGGCCCTGCTCATTCATTTGCTTTGCAGCTAGAGCAGACCTCCCGCCTATCTTGCAATAAACTATATATTCTTTTTTATGATCTAGGCCTTGAATCCACTCATTAAAATCTTGATCATAGATATTTTTATGAATTGCTCCTGGAATGATACCTGTACTTACTAGCTCTTTAGGAGTTCTTAGATCTATAATAATTGAGTTCTCTTTTAACTTATCAAATACATCTATCTCTATTCTAAGATCAGATTTTGATTTTAGGGCAAAAATACTTTTTAAAATAGTAAAAAACTTCATTTTTAATAGATTTCAATAATTGAGATCTCTACTTCCTTCTCCCTTATCATAACTTCAGAAATTCCAATTTCAAAGCCAAGAATTTGAGATCCTAAAGGAGATAAGGTAGACAAAATTTGATAACTTTCGTTTTCAAATTCAATCGTCTTTCCAGCTCCAACATTTAAGATGAAGTAGTTCTTATTTGGTTTTTCTGTTTTTACTATTGCTCCCAGTTCAACTTTTGATGAATCTTTTAATTTAAATTCTTTTAATATTGAAACTTCAGCTTCTAATTCTCTTACTCTTTTTTCATTGGCTCCTGCTAAGTAGGAAGCTTCGACAGCTCTAGTGTCGTATTTCCCATCTGATTTAAGATCTCCTTCCCTAGTCAGTTTTCTTGAACCTTCGAGTACATCTTTTGATTTTTTCAAATCTAGAGTTATTTCAGACATTAGAACTTGAATAAGGGATTTTTTTATCGAAATGGACATGTGAGGATTTCTAGCCTGTCTTTTGGATGCATGTATTTTGAAGCTTCTTTGTAGTAATCAAGCTTTGATTTTTGAGCATCAAATAAGTCACAAAAATAACTGTTATAGGCATTTAGATCTTTTCCTGACTCCGAAAGGATTTTAGCAGCGATAATGTCTGCGGTAGCTTCTTCAAACTTACCATTTTCGCTTATTTCGTCTTCTACTAGAAAATCTTTCAAGAATTTATTTTTCTCAGAAAAACTGTTTGTAAACGATGATCCCCAATTTTTATCAATATTTCTGATAACGTGAACTAATTCATGAGCAATGACAAATTCAAGTTGATTTTGAGGCAAATAAATTTTTCCTCTTGGACATAGATACATCTTACCTGAATTTTCATCTGCATTCTTACAAAAATCTAAACTTGAATCTCCTCTTATACTAGAGCAAATAGTACTAAAATCTCTCACTCCAAAATGAAAACTAGCTGCTTGAAATTTTGATACTAATTCAATCTCACCTAATACTTTCTTTGCTTCAGGTGACAAGCTCGGATCTCTGAGAAATATTTTCTTTATCTCATCTAATTTATTTTCTGTATTCTTTATATTTTCTTGTGGAATATTATTTGCTGCAACTCTTGAGACATACATATCACAGTATCTATAAATAACATCATCGTCACCAGCTACTTTTTGATTTAATTCACTACAGCTAGATATATTGTTTCTTTTTACACTTTCAAGAAATTTATCCTTATCGAAATCATTGCAATTAACATCAAATCGATCATCTAAATTTGAGTTAGTAAATCTACAAATTTCATACAAAAGGTTATCATCTCTAATCGCTTCATAAAAAAAACCGGGTCTAAGTTTTTCAAACTTCTCTCTTTGGGATTCAAACTCTGTACAATGAGTTCGAAACAACCCTTCACAAGCTTTGGTATCACAACTATTTTTTGAATTTAAGTTTTGCAATAAAAGAAAATAATCTTCACTCCCAGACAAAGTGAAAGAAAGAATGAAAAATAGATATCTCACGGTTAAATTATAACAGAATAAGCATTCTTAAAAAGAACTAGAAAGATTTCTTCACCCCTAACTTAACAAGTACAAAAGACACTAAAGAATGGAAAAATATCCCTAAAGTAAAAAGGGTCAAAAAGTTCTTCAAGCTAATACCATATAAAAAGCAATACAAAATACTACACCCAAAGTTTGAATCAGTTTTATCAAGTATTATAAATAATTTGTTGCTGCTTTGATGTGATTGACCAGGTGCGATACCCATTTTTCTTTTGAAACATGAATTAGGAAGCTCAAACAGACAATAAACAAGTCCAAATAATAGACCATGGATAAGTTTCTCTGAAGCCGAATAATTATCTAAAAAAAACTCACTAAAGAACAAGAACAGTAATGCTGTTAGTATAGGTACAACTACGAAACCTCTTATAGATTTATTTTTCCCAAATTTTTTTTCTGAAATTGGAATATTAAGAAAAGAAAAAAAATCTAACTTCACTACGAACATATGTAATGAATTAGCGAGAATTAATGAGAAAAAAATGACAATTAAAATGTTACTCATAACTATATTGTCCACTCATTTGATTAAAAATATTGATTTGATTTTGAAGATCATTTATTTGAACATCCCAATAATTCACATCTCCAAAGTGTGGAAAAGCATTTTTAAATGCCTGATCATTCCATCTCTTAGCAATCCAAGAAGAAAAATGAATAAACCTAAGCGCTCTTAATAGTTCTATATATTTCAAACTCGATCTATCAAAACTTCTCATTTGCTCATAAGCACTTAAAATAATTTCTCTTCTTCTAAGAGACTCTTCATCAAATCCAGGCTCGATAAGCCATAGGTCTTGAACGGGAGGACCTACAAGCATATCATCAAAGTCAATCAGATAGATTTGATCATCTCTCACTATCATATTTCCCCAGTGACAATCACCATGTATTCTTATTTTTTCTGATGTTTGAAAAAAGCTATCAGATAGATCAGAAATTTTTTGCACTAAATCTGAATATTTATTTTTAAGATGCTCAGGAATATGATGATGAGTAATTAAGTAATTTAGATTATTTTTTGCAAATGTTTCTGAGTTAATTGTAAGTCTATGATGTGATTTCTTGGACTCCCCTACATTATGAAGTCTTGCCAAAGTTCTACCGACAATTTCCAATTGTTCAAGATTTAAATCTTGCGCCATCCTTCCACCCATCTTGGGCGATATAGAATAATATAAATTTGTGGTACTACATTTAAACAGAGATAAACCTTCTAATTTAAATGGAGAAACTACAGGAATATCCGAACTTTCAAGATCAAATAAAAATTCATGCTCTTCTAAAATCTGATCTTTACTCCATCTACCTGGTCTATAAAATTTAATAATTAAAAACTCTTCTCCTTCACCCTTCTCGACCTCAACTTCATAAACTCTATTCTCCATACTATTTAGGGCCAAACACCTGCCAGTTGGAATATATCCTAATTCTTCAACAGAATTAAGAATAATATCTGGAGTTAACTCATGAAAAAATTGAGTCTCAGTATCTCCCCAAATTGATTTATCCATTTAACTTTTCCTTTATACTTTTTGAAGCAACAAAGGCCGATGACCAAGCCCATTGAAAGTTATATCCACCTAATAACCCCGTCACATCTACCACTTCACCAATAAAGTATAAACCATTTTGAAGTTTACTTTCCATTGTTTTAGAATTTATATTTTTGGTACTAACTCCTCCCCTCGTGACCTCTGCTTTTTTATATCCTTCTGTTCCTGTTGGCGTAAATCTATAATCAGATATTTTATTAGTTATGCTTGAAATTTCTTTATGACTTAACTCTTGGAAAGATTTATCTGGCAAATCCAGAAATTCAACTAATCTATCCGGAAGTAAAGTCTTTAAATATTTAATTAAATTCTTATTAGGGTTATTCTTTTTAAATTTCATCAAGTGACTCAAAAAATCTAAAAGTGGAAAGAAATTAACTGAAACCTCATCGCCATGATTCCAATAAAGAGAAATCTTTAAAACCGCTGGCCCAGAGCAGCCTTTATGTGTGAATAAAAAATCATCTTGAATCTTTTTTTGATTCACAGAAATCTCAACATCAGTACTCACACCTGCTAACTTGGAAAAATCATCATAGACAAATGGAACTAAGGAAGGTTCCGTTTGAACTATTTTATGATTAAACTTTCTTGCAATATGATAACCGATATCACTAGTACCAAGCTTGGGAAATGAAAGCCCGCCTAGGGCCACGACAATATTTTTAGCTTTATAGGATCTCTTGTTAGTTTTCACTATAAAGGATTCTTCGTAGCCAAGATCAATAACTGATTCATCTAAGTGAATATTTATTTTATGCGCTCCTATTTTATCAACAAGCATTTTGATAATTTCTTTAGAATTTTTTTCACAAAAAAGCTGACCTAATTTTTTTTCATAAAAAGAAATATCATGCTTTTTTACAATTTCAATAAAGTCATGATTAGAGAATTGACTTAGAGAAGATTTAGAAAAATGTTGGTTTAAAGAATAAAAGTCATCATGATTAACTGATAGATTCGTAAAATTACATCTTCCACCACCAGAGATCTGAATCTTAATTCCCGGCTTAGAATTTCCTTCAATCACCAATGCATTAACAGAAGAATTAAGATTATAAGCTGAGAATAGCCCTGCTGCTCCACCACCTAAAATAATGACGTCATATACACTCATATTGCTTTTAATCTCTATTTTATAGTGATAAATTAATTTATTCACTTATAAAAGGATTACTTTTGAACATTGAAAAAAATCACGCAGTCTCCATTAACTATAAACTGACTAATGATCAAGGGGAAGTTCTTGACCAATCAACACCGGATCAACCTCTTGTTTATCTTCATGGATTTAGCAATATTATAGTTGGGCTTGAGAATGCTTTAACTGGAAAGTCAGTTGGAGATAAGTTTCAAGTTTCTATTTCTCCTAATGAAGCATATGGAGTGAGGAATGATCAACTTGTTCAAGCTGTTCCCAAAGAAGAATTTGGTGACGAACAAGATATTGAAATAGGAACTGCTTTTCAAATGGATACTCCACAAGGAGCAATGATCCTTACTGTTATTGAAATTTCTGATACTCATTATGTGCTAGATGGAAATCATCCTCTTGCTGGTGTTAACCTTAATTTTGATGTTGAAGTGACTGAAGTAAGAGCAGCGACAGAAAATGAATTATCTCATGGACATATTCATGGGCCTGGTTGCAATCACTAAGATAGGCTCAAAATTATCTTTCTAGATACTCTTTATATGTTCCAGGGAAGACTCGTATTTCTCCCTTGTCTACTTCATATACTTTTGAAGCGAGTTGCTCTAGGAAATGTCTATCGTGACTCACAATCATAATCGTTCCTTCAAATTTCTTTAAAGCATTTAAAAGAACTTCTCTCGATTGAATATCTAAATGGTTCGTAGGCTCATCAAGAACTAGAAAATTATGATTTTGAGATAAAAGAGTCGCAAGAATCAATCTACTTTTCTCTCCTCCAGACAAATACTTAACTTTTTTATCAACATCATCTCCTCTAAATAAAAATGCTGCTAATAGATTTCTTAAATAACCATCACTTGCATTATTTAAAACGGATCTCACTTCTTCAAAAACACTACTTTCTGGGTTTAAGACATCAAATGAAAACTGAGAAAAATATCCAAGACTAGTACTCTCTCCTAATCTACTAGAACCTTGAGTTGCATCCGTTTGATTAGCTATGACTTTTAAGAATGTAGATTTACCTGCTCCGTTGACTCCAACCACAGCAATTTTTTCTAATCTTTTGACGGTAATGGTTAAATTTTTAAAAACTTCTAGATCACTTCCATCTTTTTTCTTCCAACTCTTACCCATCTCTTCAATGATAACGACGTCATCGCTTCCTCTTGAAGGTTTAGAAAATTCAAAGTTAATTGTTTTTTCTTCCTTGGGAAGCTCCACTCTTTCAATCTTTTCTATTTTTTTTACTCTTGATTGAACCTGGGCCGCATGAGATGCTCTTGCTTTAAATTTCTCAATAAACTCTTCTTCTTTTTTAAGCATGGCCTGCTGTCTGGAGTATTGAGCTTTAATTTGTTCGAGGCGGACTTCTTTTTCTTTTTCATAAAAATCATAATCACCTGAGTAAGTAAAAACTTGTCCATGATTCACTTCTATGATTTTTTTGACTACTTTATTCATAAAAACTCTATCATGAGTTGTCATAAAGATAGAGCCTTCGAAATTTTGAAGCCATGTTTCAAGCCATCTTATCGTTTCGACATCAAGATAATTCGTTGGCTCATCCATAAGAATTAGGTCTGGTTTGATGACTAAAACTTTAGCAAGGGCAATTCTCATTTTCCAGCCCCCACTAAACTCATTAGTTAATTTATGATGATCCTGTGGTAAAATCCCAAGGCCAGTAAGAATTTCTTCAGCTCTTGATTCAAGATCATACCCACCTCTTTTTTCAAACTCTGTTTGGGCATCTCCCATTTTCATCATCAGATCATTCATTTCATCATCACTCAGACTCTCATAATCTGCCATTTTCTCTTCATATTTTTTGATTTGATCCTGTAAAATAGATATCTGTTGATCTCCATCCAAGACTTCTTGAAGAGCAGTCTTGCCTCCCATTTCGCCTACAGATTGAGAGAAATAAGCAATTCTTAATTTATCAGAAACAGAGATTTCACCCGAACTGGGTCTTTCTTCACCGATAATCATCCTAAAAAAAGTAGATTTACCAACACCGTTTGGGCCAACTAGTCCGACTTTTTCGCCTGGGTGAATTTGAAAGTTTGCATTATTATATAACGCCTTTCCACCTAAAATTTTTGATACATTTGATATTGAGAGCATGAGATATTCTAAAGCATGAATAAATTCATTTCAAACAATTAATTAACTCATCTAAACTAGAGAAGAGCTCAAAATTGTCTTTTAATATATACCTATCACCATGCATATGTGTTTGATCATAAAAGTCAGTATGTGGATAAATAACAGATTCTCTAGAAGTATCAGCAACAAGATCAATAGATGAATAAACTTTGATATCAGTTTGTTCAAGAATACCAAGGGCACTCATGAAAACACAACCTGTAGCATTCACTCCTGAAATAATGACTTCTGAGATTTCATATTTAGCTACCAAATCTTGGAATTTTTCATTTGAAATTTCATCATGAAGAACACCATCAGATCTTTTAATAATTTTTTCAGCTTTTTTATATCTGAGTCCACCTTGAAGATCGGAATGAAGACAAGTAGCATCTCCTCCGGCTTGCTTTAATTCATAGAAATCTCCATAAACATAAAATACTGGATAATTATTAACTTCAGCAAATTGAATTAATTCTTTGTTTTGATCGACAAGTTC
>JAHDHG010000030.1 GCA_020631435.1 Bacteriovoracaceae bacterium
GGTTCAAATAATTATATCAAAGTAGTCGGGTGCCCCTGTTAAGTACGGAGAGCCAATTTTATTAACCTGTCGTAATTTGAGGTTTAGATGTATCTTGTTTTTATTGTTTCACAGAGTTTCGGAAAATTTCTGAATTTTGGCTAAGTTTGGCTTTTTGCTGGCTTAGTCAATTTTTAATGCTCAAAAACCCCCAGGGACAAAGAAGCACTTTCGTTGCATCTTATTGTGATCGGTAATGAGGCTGTTTTGTATTTTTTAGCTAAGGTGATTCTGAGCAGTTATTAAAAGAAGGTTGAAAAGTCTTTTGAAAAAAATGAAAATTGAAATTTTGAGATAGCTTTTTATATCACGATTAAAAAAGGTCACTCAAAAGTGACCTTGAGTTAATAGTTTAAATATTCTGAGGCTGAGATTATGACAAGTAGTTTTATTAGATGCATCTATCAAAAAAAAATTATATTATGAAAGAAATGACAAAAAGTATTTTTTTTTCAATATTTGTTAATATTCTTTATCCTGGGATAGGAGTTATTTATTTAAATAAATTTAAGATGGGTACATCCTTAGTGATTGTGACGTTTCTTTCTAGACTATTCTATCATTACATTGTCTTTGATAGTGCATGGAACTTAACCTTCGCCTTTATTTTAGATTGTAGTTTGATAATATTTTCAATCGTATACTCTGTTCTTTTGATAAAAGAAAATAAAACGTTTGATATTTACTCATTTAACAAATGGTACTCTTGTATTTTTCTCTTCTTGATTCTTGCTCTTGTCCATACTTTTCTTCCAAGAAATAATATGACAATGAAATATAATTCTGAGTCAATGGAGCCTGTAATTACTAAGGGAGATCATATCTATGCATCAAAAAAGAAGTTAAACTTTTCAAGGGGGAAAGTTACACTCTTCAATTCTCCTAAAAACCCTGGAATATTTCTTATTAAAAGAATATTAGGTATTCCTGGTGACAAAATCGAAATGACAAATGGCAACCTTTTTATTAACGGCCAACTCCAAGAATATAAAGAATTAAAAAATGATCTCTGGAGAAATAACGTCAGCGTTAGATTTAAAAAAATAAATCTTAAGAATAGATTATTTCAAATTGGCGAGAATACATTTGAAACTTTGTTAAATGATGAGCTTGTTATTCATGGAGATTTTGAAGAGGTTTTGGTGCCTAAAGATACTTTTTTTGTTTTAGGAGATAATCGTAGTTATTCTGCTGATTCCCGAGTATTAGGTCTTATACCTAAATCAAGTATTATTGCTTCGCCTAAATTTATATTTCTTAGTCCTTCCTTCACCAACCCTTTCTATAAGTTCAATAATAAAATAAGGTAAGTCTCAACAATTGGCTTAAATACAAATAATTTCTGGAAGGCCTCTATTGCCTATTTTCTACACTTTCACTGGAATCTTGCTAAATTATCCGAAGCTGGAGGGTGCTTTTTTGAGCTCAGATGACGTTTAAAGCCATTTGAACGAGAAAAATTAGTTAAAGAGTTAAGTTCTAAACTCTGATTAAATAATCATGAAGATTGCTATTTTACTTTTAATTTTCTACATTTGTGTTTTTTCAGATAGCGATGAGAGGGATGATTACAAAGGTTGTGTTGAGAAAAACTTCACTAAAGTCAAATGCACATTTTAAAAATTTTTACTTATCTTTGTAATATTTTCAGGTAGATGTTATATGACAAAGTTTTCAGAGGTATTTAAGCACTTCAGGTGAGTTCTAAACGCGACCCTCTGCAACCCGCTATTTGATTTCAATTCGCCCCATTTTTTTCTAAAAGTTCAAATTTTCAGTCTTTGCAAACTGGGAATAATTTTCTTTAATCTCATCTAGGTTCGAATAATTCTCACACATCATGGGAACTGATTCAAAAAAATCTTCATCACTCAAACTACTCTGAGTCATATCAGCAGACCATGTTCCAGAATACTTATCAATAAATAATGAAATTTGGAAAAACCACTCGCTTTCATCACTTCCTTCAAAATAGTTGTCCTCCACCTCTTTCATTCCGAAGGATTCTACAAAGTAGCTTTTTCCCCATATAGGCTTTTCGATATATGAAGCCTGGATCGGTCCATCTTCATTTACTTTTATAACAAAATGCAAAGGCCCATTCTCCATTGCTGTACAATCAAAATACTGAGCGTAGATAGCATTGCTAAGCGATAATGTAAGTAAAGATAAAATTAATATTTTCTTCATTTGATATCCTTGTAATTGGTTTTTTCTTAATTAAGCTTATGTCTCATATCCAGTTGGAGTTCAGATAATTAAAAGAAAACTCAATGGTTTCAGGGTCTAAAACCAAGAAAGTTATATTTAATCCTGGAATCCTAATTTAAATCTAATCCCATTTGGATAGAAGTAATCAGTATTGTAAACATCTTCATCATCTTCAGTGTAATTCATTTTAGTTTCAACTATATAACCAATAACTTCTTCATTGCTTTTAACTAAATAAATTTTTTCCCAAAGAATATCATAGTACCCATCGCCATACTCAAAAGGGAGATCAACGTCTCTCATTGCTGCCCTCACATTCTTGGGCAAGTCTTTAAAATCTATCTCGTCTAGGTTCCTGATATCTGTATTTTCAACCTCTTCTTCCAAGTTTGAATAATTCGCACAATCAAAAGTAGCTAAAACAAAAAATTTATCTTCAGATTTTTTCTTGCCTAATAAAACTCCTTTTTCAGAGTCTTTGTAATACTTTAAAATCAAGTTTGCCTTTTCTTGCTCATGATTAAACTTAATAATTAAAGAGTTATCATTTTCTTCACTGGAAGTGATTGAATCGTAAGTGAAATAATAACCCGAAAATTCAACATCAGTTAAGAACCCATCTCTAATAATATGAATTCCTGAGTTAGCATCTTGATAGTCGTACGTAGAGTTCATCACTGCAAATGAATATCCAGAATATCCAGCCAACCTATGCTTCCCATAAGAAGTGATTGCACAATTTTTAGTTGACGCATTTACTAATGCTGAAGTTAATACAAACAAGGCTACTAATAATTTCATAAATTCTCCCAATAAATAGTTCATTTTGAAATTAGCAAAATAAAGTGGGTTTAAAAAACTTTGAATGAGAACTCTGTAAAATATTCAAACAATCTTAAATCGGCAGTTTCTACCTAATAATCAATATTAAGTAAAAAAAGTATAATAAAGTTATGAAAATATTAATTTTTTTCCTTCTTCTAATATTCACATCTTGTCTTGATGGAACCTTTGAGAGTTCCTTTTCCAAGCAAAAAAGCGAAACAATTGATGGACGAGATTTTGGTTTAGATGATGGTGGATCTTCTGCTGGCGGGGCCAGCGGTACAGATGACTCTGGAAGTTCTAGTGGATCTTCCTCTTCAGGTTCTGCAGCAAACTCAAGTGGTACGAGTTCCAATGGATCGGGTGGGGGAGATGATTTCGATAGATTCCAAGCAATCATTGAGAAAGCTTGCATTAATTGTCATAAAGAAGGTGGGCAAGCAGCAAGTGCTTCTTTTGAATTTGATTCTATAGATGAATATATTGATGCAAACTATGTAATAGAGAATGATTCAGTAAATTCACTTTTAGTTATTCGATTAATACAATATTCAGATGACCCAGAAGCAGTTAAAGATCATTTAGAAAACTTCAGTCAAAACATGCCTATTGAGTCATTGACTGCAGCAGCTTCTGCATTCGAAAAAGAGGATTATCAATTTATAAAAGATTTCATAGATAATCTCTAAAAAATATTCTTAGATTAATTAAGTAGATTGTTCTTTTTCCTTTGTCTAATTTAAGGTATTTCTGTTTTACTAAGAACTTTCGCCTGGTCTATACCATGTCGACATAAAATGCTGATTTTGAAATCAAATAACATGAGTTAAATCTGTAATAAATAGTGCATTCTTGAAATTTTAAAAAAATATTATCAAAATTTATGTTTTTTTAGGGGCAGCAAAAAAACTGCCCCTTTAATAGTTATTTAAATAAAATGGAATATACTTTTGAAGCTTTGGTGTTTTGAAGATATTTTTTTAATACACCTTTTTTTAAATAATGAGAGTAGTATGAACTTTTTCTTAGAGATTCTTTTCTGTAATAAGATTTTGAACGATCTCCTATAAGTTGTTCGAGGATGAGAATATTATCATAAGCTGTTTTTAGTTTCATTGGAAGATATATAGAATCTCCATTTTCTCTTTCAGCTTCAATCTCAAAAATTAATGTCATTCTATTAGATTTTAGAAGAGAGAATTTTTGAAGACTACATACTCTTAATTTAATCCTATCATTTAGATAATAAGTGAAATCACCATTATTTGTTGCATCAAACCTAGATTCTTTCGGATATTGTTCGTTTATAAAACTTTCTTTGATTTTACAACCATGAGAAGTATCACAATATATCATTCCATTCTTTCCAATCTTTAGGTCTTGAACAAAGTGAGATTCAATATCTTTGCCTTTGCAAAATGATTGATCCACGACATCTCCAAGAGGAGCTCCGTGAAAAAAAGCAAGTGAATTCAAACTCAAAAATAAAATAAAAAATTTCATAAATAACTCCTTTATATAATCATCTTTTGTTGATTTAAAAGATTTGTCAAAAAATAAATGCCTAATTCTTTTAAGTTCTCTAAAGGTTGAGTTGGTGATTCAAAAGAATTTTATTTTTATTCTCTCGAAGAATAAATCAATTAAACATTATGGTAGAAAGGAATGTGCTAAACTCGTTACTTACTAAAGACTTGCGAATAATTCAGAAAATCCTATATGATTGAAGATTGCAGAGAAAGATTTATGCCAAATATGTTAACTCAAAAAATTAGCTTTCACTGTTTTGAGCTTTGAGAAATAAGACTGTTAACTTGTAAAAGACTTGATAGATAATCTCTAAAAGATATCCTTAGATAAAATAATCTCATGAGGAATTCTGCCTTCATCAATAATATTTACATTTATCCGACCGATCTCTCGTAAATCTTTACTTCTAATGCTAACTTTCCATTTTCCTGGAGAAATATTTTTCTTATAAGCAATTCCCCTAAATCCTTTTTTTCTCCCACCTACAATTTTTATAGGAATATCATCGTACTTTATCCATTTTGACTTTTCCTTTTTACTCCATCTAACAATAACAGAGTCTGAAAAGTTGGTAGGTGAATATATTGCAAAAAACACATGAACTTTAGAGTTATTATTTAAATAAAATGTTTGATCACCTTTATCCCAAAAGTTATACCAAGGTTTTTGATGATAACAATGATACACCCCATTTAACTTTTCAATCTTTTGGTAAACACCAATATCTTTAATAGCTAGAGGCACAGGAGGGAGTATCTTGAATATATATAAAATTAAAAACAATAAGACCGAAGAGAATGAAGGAATAAGAAAATATTTAAAAACATTTACATCGCTTTTTCTTTTGTAAAAATTAAATAACAAAAAAAGAAAAAACAAAGAAAAGCAAATACCAATAAAAAACGGAGTCCTTCCAATCTCATTCATGACTATTGGAGATAAAAAAGTAAAAAAAGAAACAGAGCAAATTCCAAGTAAGAAAGACTTGAAGATTTTTCCAAGTTTTATAAAACCTGGTAACTCATTGGCAATCAGAAAAAATGAAATGAGTGAAATGAAAATAAATGATGTAATGAGAGAAGTACTTTTAAAATAAAAAAGAGTAAACACACTTAACAAACTACCCGTAATGAAATGAAAAATAGGATCGTAGTATTTAATAAAAGTTCTTTTGATTTTTGAATTTCTGATACTATCTGGATTGATAGATGTAAATTCAAAAATTAAAATTAATCCTGCAAGAGCAAGATAAATAGATTGGGAAATAATATTTGCCGTGTCGTCTATTTCACCTAAGGTAAAAATATCAAAGAAGAAACCTGCTAAGAAAAAAAACACTTCCCAGTATTTAAAGAAAAAATTTTTTATAATTTCAATTCTATTTTTATCGGACAATGATCAGACCCTTCTGTTCTATATAAATATTCACACTTAGTTATATTTTCAATAATATCATTGGTTGCAAAAAAATAATCAATTCTCCATCCTACATTTCTTTCTCGGCAATTTATAGCTCCACCAACTATAAACATCTTTTTTTTCTGGGTGTAGTTTTCTAAAGCAATCATTAAAGCCATGCTTTATAAATTTATCAATCCATGCTCTTTCATTTGGAAGAAATCCAGTTGTTTTTTTATTGGTTTTAGGATTTTTTAAATCAATCTCTGTGTGAGCAGTATTATAATCACCGCAAACAATTACTGGCTTAGAGTATTCTTTTTTTAATTTCTTTGCCATTTTTCTAATTTCTTCTGAGTATTCTAATTTAAATGGAACTCTTTCATGATCCCTTCGGCCATTTGGGAAATAGCAGTTAAATAAAATAAATTTGTCATAAATATGAATTAGGGTCCTTCCCTCGTTAAAAAACTTTTTCTTTTTTAGCCCTATAATGGTTTTATTTGGATCATCTCTAAAAATACTCATGACGCCAGAGTATCCTTTTTTAATAGCTTGATGCGATGCATGCTTATAGTTTTTTAATTCTCTAATATTTTCCGGAATATCTTCATAATGAGCTTTAACCTCTTGTAAGCACAATATGTCAGGTTTTTCTTTTTTTAACCATTTAGAAAACCCCTTTTTTTCAACGGCCCTAATCCCATTAACATTCCAGCTTATAATTTTTATTTTTGACATTTTTCAATTTTAAGCAGAATATCTTCTGATAGATAAATGCATTGCAGCATAAATAATATTCGTCAATTTGTTTTTAAACCTGTATATAATTTTAATTTCTACATGTTGGAAAAATATTTTAGACTGGCTTTTTTCTATGTTTGATATAGATTCAGGGCTTTTTTGGAGGAAAACTTGGCAACAAAATTAAGCAAAAATAATTCCAAGTGGTTAAACGCAAGTGTTGCGATTACTTGTATAATTTTATGTTACATATTAATAAGATTTTTTAAACAAGTTGGTGAATGGTTTGAGCTTGAAGCTAAGCTTGGATCTTTTGGATTAGCAACTCAAATTTTATCTGTAATTATTTCTATTGGAACATTTATTTACATTTTAAAAAATGAAAGAACTTCTTCTTTTTTAAAAGAAGGATTTAATGAAGTTGTAAAAGTTATTTTTCCTGATAAAAACGAAACATTATCTATGACTTGGAAGGTAATGATTTTAGTTTTAATTTGTGGATTTATTTTAGGTTTATTTGATTATTTATCAGCTTGGGCACTTAGTGTTTTACCAGGTCTGTTTGCATAAGTATTAAGGTTTATTAATGACTGACGAAAATAAAACAGAAGAAATTAAAGAAGAAGTACAAGCTGAAGAAACTGCTGCTACTGCTGAAGAAGAATCTGAAGAGTCTTCTGAGTTTTCATTCTTGGCTAAAGGTGATTCACCAGAATTTAAATGGTATGTTGTTCATGTCTTTAGTGGGTTTGAGCAAAGAGTTAAAAAGACTTTAGTTGATAGAATCGTAAATCATAAAATGACTGAATATTTCTCAGAAGTTTTCTTACCGGAAGAAGATGTTACGATTAGTGTTAAGGGTAAGAAAAGAAATATGAAGAAGAAATTTTTCCCAGGATACTTACTGGTTAAAATGATTCTTAATGATAAAACATGGCACCTTGTTAAGAACACAGACAAGATTACTGGATTTGTTAGTGGTGATAAATCAAAGCCATCACCAATTAAAGATGAAGAGGTAGCATTCTTACTTGGTCAAGCTAAGGACGGGTTTAAAGTTAAAAAGTCTGTTTCAAGCTTTAATGAAGGTGATTCAGTTAAAGTTATCGAAGGTCCATTCTCATCTTTCGTTGGGACTGTAGAAAACATTAATGATAAAGGTAAATTAAAAGTAAACGTATCAATATTTGGAAGACCTACACCTGTAGAACTAGATGTTTCTCAGGTTGAAAAGGTTTAAATTTTTGGAGTAAAAAATGGCAAAGAAAGTAGTTGGATTTATTAAATTACAAATAGCAGGCGGAAAAGCTAATCCATCACCACCAATTGGACCAGCACTTGGTCAAAAAGGTGTTAATATTATGGATTTTTGTAAGGCTTTCAATGCAAAGACGCAAAAAGACGCAGGAACTGTTTTACCTACAATCATAACAGTTTATTCTGATAGATCTTTTACTTTTGTGACAAAGACTCCTCCGGCATCTTATTTAATTAAAAAAGATCTTAAGCTTAAGTCTGGTGCAAATAAGCCTGGTCATGAAGTAAGAGCAACAATCAGCGAGGATCAAGTTACTAAGGTTGCAGAGGTGAAAATGCCAGATTTATCTGCTGCAGATATTGAAGCTGGAAAAAGAACTGTTGAAGGCTCATGTAGATCAATGGGACTTAAACTAGATTATAAAGAATACGAAGCTTAATTTTATTTTATCACGGGAGATAAAACTAGATTTTATCGTTTGTACCGAGGGAGAAAGAAATGGGAAAAAGATCAAAAAAATTTACAGAAGCACTTTCTAAAATTGATCCAAACAAAATGTACTCAGTAAAAGAAGCAATTACACTTTGCAAGAGTGTAAGTTTTGCAAAATTTGATGAGACTGTTGATTTAGCTTTTAGACTTGGTGTAGATCCAAGACATGCTGATCAAATGATTAGAGGTGCAATCGTTATGCCTGGCGGAACAGGTAAAGATGTCAAAGTTGTTGTTATTACTTCAGGTGAAAACATTAAGAAGGCAGAAGATGCTGGTGCAGATTTTGTTGGAAGTGATGACATAATCACAAAAATTCAAGGTGGATGGCTTGATTTTGATAGAGTAATTGCTACTCCAGATATGATGGGTAAAGTTGGTAGAGTTGCTAGAGTTTTAGGGCCAAGAGGATTAATGCCTAACCCGAAACTTGGTACAGTTACTACTGATGTTGAAAAAGCTATCAAAGAGCAAAAATCAGGGAAGGTAGAATACAGAACTGATAAGACTGGTATTATCCACGTTCCTATTGGAAAAAAATCTTTTTCAGATGATAAGATTTTTGAAAATTACCAGGCCATTACTTCAGCGATTGTTAAAGCTAAGCCTGCTAGTGCAAAGGGTGTATTCCTTAAATCATTAACGATGAGCACTACTATGGGACCAGGACTTAAGTTAGATACATTTGAGGCTTTAAGTATATAAACGAATAATTGGGGTTGAAGAAAGCCGGCTTAAACCAATTGGTTTTAGAAGTCCTGCCGAAGCTCCCCTCCAAACCAAATAAAGGAGGTAACAATGCTTACTAGAGCAAAAAAAGAAGAGATTGTTGCAGGCCTTAAAGAAAGTATTGAAAACTCTAATGCTGTTTTTTTAACAAACATGATTGGAGTTGGTGCAAATGATTCCGTTGCGATCAGAAAAAAAGTAAGAGATGCAGACGGAAAAGTTGTAGTCACAAGAAATACTTTGTTTAAAAGAGCTGCAGCAGGAACTCATCTTGAGGATCTTTTTAAAGAAATTAAAGGACCTCATGCAGTTGCATTTGCTTTTAAGGACGCACCAGGTGTTGCAAAAGTAATTTATGAAGCAGGTAAAGAAAACGAGTTAATTGATTTCAAAGGTGGTTTTTTAAAAGACAAACCTTTAACTCCAGAAGAAGTTGAACAATTAGCGAAGCTTCCATCTAGGGATGAAATGCTTGGAACTTTATTGGCAACATTTATGGCGCCAGTTTCAGCTTTTGCTAGAGTGCTTCATGCAATTAATGAAAAGAAAAAAGAAGGTGGAGACGCAGTAGAGGCAGCTTCAGAGGAAGCAGCTCCAGCTGAAGAAGCACCAGCGGAAGAAGCAAAGAGTGAAGAAGCTCCAGCTGAAGCTGCAAACGAAGAAAAAACTGAAGAATAATATTTAGGAGAATAATAATGAGTTTAACGAACGAACAATTAATGGATCACATCTCAACTATGTCTGTAATGGACTTAGCTAATTTAGTAAAAGAATTAGAAGATAAGTTTGGTGTTTCTGCTGCACCTGTAGCTGTAGCCGGAGCTGCTGCTGGTGGCGCTGCTGCTGAAGCAAAAACTGAATTTGACGTAGTACTTACTGATGCTGGTGCTAAGAAAATCAACGTAATTAAAGAAGTTAGAGGTATCACTGGATTAGGTCTTAAAGAAGCAAAAGACATGGTTGAAGGTGCGCCTAAAACAATTAAAGAAGCAGTAGCTAAAGAAGAAGCTGAAGAAATGAAGAAGAAGTTAGAAGCTGCTGGTGCAAAAGTAGAATTAAAGTAATTACTTTAAATTTTTTTTTAACAAGGTTGGAGCTTTGCTCCTTCCTTGTTTTTTTGTTTATAAAATTAAATCTTATAGGGAGTCATTAAATGGCTAATGTATTTGGACTAAATCAGTGGCATAGAAAAAACTTTAAAAGGTGTGATTATGCTCTAGAAACTCCAGGATTAATGAAGTTACAAGTTAATTCCTACGAGTCTTTCCTTCAAAAGGATGTTGCTCCAGAAGATAGAGAAGATAAAGGGCTACAAGCAGTTTTTAAATCTGTTTTTCCTGTTTTTGATTTTAATAATTCTATTTGCTTAGAGTTTGTTTCTTATTCTTTGGAGGATTCTAAATATTCTGTTAAAGAATGTAGAGCAAGAGGTATGTCTTATGAGTCGCCGCTAAAGGTTACTGTAAGGTTATTATTTTTTGAACAAAATGAAGATGATGATGAGGATGCTGAAAAGAAAATTTCTTCAATTAAAGAACAAGAAATTTATCTAGGAAATATCCCTCTTATGACTGAGACAGGCTCTTTCGTTTATAACGGAACAGAAAGAGTAATTGTTTCTCAGCTACATAGATCTCCAGGTATTGTATTTGAACATGATGGAGGTAAAAAACATTCTAGTGGTAAGATTTTATATTCTTCTAGAATCATTCCTCATAGAGGATCTTGGTTAGACTTTGAGTTTGATCATAAAAATGTTTTATTCGCAAGAATAGATAGAAAAAGAAAATTACATGCTTCAGTAGTTTTTAAAGCGATGGGTTATTCTACTGAAGAAATTTTAAATTTTTTCTATCACACTGAAACTATTCATTTAAAAGATAATGATTTCAAAAGAGAATTAGACTTTGAACTAATGGTTGGTTCTAGAGCGGTTGAAGATATAATTGATACCAAAACTGAAAAACCAATAGTTCTTCAAGGTAAAAAAATTACAAAACTTACTCTTAAGAAATTAGAAAATGCAAAAATTAAAAAAATACCAGTTGACGTTTCAAACGTGATTGGAAAAGTTTCTGCAAAAGATATTTATGACGAAGAAACTGGTGAAGTTATCATTGCAGCAAATGAAGCTTTGACTGAATCTTCAATTTTTACGTTACTTGGTCAGAAAATTAAAACAATAGAAGTTTTATATATCGATAATGTGAATTTTGGTGATCAGATTAGAAATACGCTTTTACTTGATAAAACGGGATCTACTGAAGAAGCCTTAATCAAGATTTTTGAAAGATTAAGACCAGGTGAACCTCCAACATTTGAAGCATCTGAAATGCTTTTTAATTCTTTGTTCTTCGATGAGACAAAGTACGATCTTTCGAAAGTCGGAAGAATGAAAATTAACTATAAATTTGGAATGGATGTACCTGTTTCAAAAACTGTTCTTACTAAAGATGATATTATTAGAACTGCTCAATATTTAGTTGATCTAAATAACGGTAAAGGTAAAGTTGATGATATTGATCATTTAGGTAACAGAAGAGTAAGAGCTGTTGGTGAGTTATTAGAAAATCAATTTAGAGTTGGTCTTGTAAGAATGGAAAGATCAATTAGAGAAAGAATGGCTATTCAAGAACTTGAAGGAATGATGCCTCATGATCTAATTAATCAAAAACCAGTTGCAGCTTCTATTAAAGAGTTTTTTGGTTCTTCTCAACTTTCTCAATTCATGGATCAAACAAATCCATTGTCTGAGGTAACTCATAAAAGAAGACTTTCCGCTCTTGGGCCAGGTGGTCTTACAAGAGAGAGAGCTGGGTTTGAAGTTCGAGACGTTCACGCAACTCATTACGGAAGAATGTGTCCAGTAGAAACTCCAGAGGGACCAAATATTGGTCTTATTACTTCACTTGCTACATATGCAAATGTTTCTGAATATGGATTTATTGAAACTCCCTATAGAAAAGTTGATAACACTGGGAAAATTTCTGAAAAAGTTGAATACTTTTCTGCTTTTGAAGAAGAAGGAAAAATTATTGCTCAGGCAAATCCTGATATAGTAGGTACTGGGAAATTTGAAGGTAATTTAATTCCTGCAAGGAAAGAGGGTGAATTAGCACTTGTTGGTTCTGAAGATATTGATCTTATGGACGTTGCTCCATCACAGATGATCTCGATTGCAACTAGTTTGATTCCTTTCCTTGAGCATGATGATGCGAACAGGGCATTAATGGGATCGAACATGATGAGACAGGCAGTGCCTGTTCTTGTTACTGATGCACCAATAGTTGGAACTGGAGTTGAAGCAAAAGTTGCTAAAGATTCTGGTGCAATTTTATTTGCAAAAAACTCTGGAAAAGTTGTTTTCGTTGATTCAAATAGAATTGTTGTTCAAAGAAATGATGCTAAATCTGGAGAATCAGGTGTGGATATTTATAAATTATTAAAATACCAAAGATCTAACCAGAATACTTGTATGAATCAGAAAGCTTTAGTTAAAGAGGGAGATGCGGTTAAGGCCGGTGATGTTATTGCTGATGGTCCTGCAACTCAACTTGGAGACATGGCTCTAGGACAAAATGTTCTTGTCGCATTCACTCCTTGGGGTGGTTACAACTATGAAGATTCAATCCTCATTTCTGAGAATATATTAAAGAAAGATGTTTTTACTTCTATTCATATTGAAAGTTTTGAAATCGAAGCTAGGGACACCAAACTTGGAAAAGAAGAAATTACTAGAGATATACCAAATGTTTCAGAAGAAGCTCTAAAAGATCTAGACGCTGCAGGGATTATCAGAACTGGTGCAATTATTAAGGCAGGGGATATCCTTGTTGGGAAAATTACTCCTAAAGGTGAAACTCAGTTATCTCCAGAAGAAAAATTATTAAAGGCAATTTTTGGTGATAAAGCAGGAGATGTTAAAGATTCTTCTCTAAGAGTTCCTTCATCTGTTAGAGGAACAGTTATTGATGTACATGTATTCACTAGAGAAGGCGTTGAATTAGATTCAAGATCTAAAGAAATTGTTGAAGATGAGACAAAATTAATTAGAAGAGATGAGAAAATTGAAATCAATGCAATTAAGAATTTCGCAATTAAGAAAATTGTAAAAATGCTTAAAGGCGAGAAAACAGTTGATGCTTTAGTTTCTGAAGATGGATCTCAAGAATTAATTCCTAAAGGTGCTGATATCACTGAGGATGCTTTAAAGAATGTTCCATTTGATCTTTTAGGATTTTTACCATTAAGTCCTGAGTCAGAAGAAAAGTTAACTGAATATTTTGCAGACGTTAGAAACGATATTCAAAAAGTTAGAGCAAAGTCTAATGAAGAGATTGCAAAATTTCACAAGGGAGATACTTTACCTCCAGGTGTTATTAAGAAAATCGTTGTTTATGTAGCTATCAAAAGAAAGTTACAAGCTGGTGATAAGATGGCTGGAAGGCATGGTAACAAAGGTGTTATCTCAAGAGTTCTTCCAGTAGAAGATATGCCTTATCTAGCTAATGGTGATCCAGTTGAAATTGTACTTAACCCATTAGGGGTTCCTTCAAGAATGAACATTGGCCAACTTCTTGAGTTACACCTTGGGTGGGCAGGTAGAGGTCTTGGAGAAAAAATCAAGTCTATGCTTGCTCAGAAAAAACAAGTTGATAGTCTTAGAGATTTAATTTCTAAAATCTATAAAGAAGAAGATGTCGATAAGTGGCTAGGAAAAGCAAGTGATAAGGAAGTTTTAAGAATTGGTAAACAACTTGAAACAGGTGTTAGATTTGCTACTCCAGTTTTTGATGGTGCAAAAGAAATAGATATTGAAGAAATGTTAGAGCTTGCTGATCTCGATAAGAGCGGTAAGACAACACTCTTTAACGGTATTACGGGAGAAGCTTTCTCCGAGGAAGTTACCGTTGGAGTTATGTATATGCTTAAACTTCATCACTTAGTTGATGAAAAAATCCATGCAAGGTCTACAGGGCCTTATTCACTAGTTACTCAGCAACCTCTTGGTGGTAAAGCGCAATTTGGTGGTCAGAGACTAGGAGAAATGGAAGTTTGGGCATTAGAAGCATATGGTGCAGCTTACACATTACAGGAATTTTTAACGGTTAAGTCGGATGACGTTATTGGTAGAACAAGAATGTATGAATCAATCGTTAAAGGTGAAAAAATTCTTGAGCCAGGATTACCTGAATCATTTAACGTTTTAGTTAAAGAACTTCAGGCTTTAGCTCTTGATGTGAAATTAGAAGAAGCAACACCAGAACCAATTTTATAAGAAAATAATTTAGAAGGATAAGAATGAAAGACTTATTAAATTTCTTTGATAAACCAAAAGATCCAATTAGCGTTGAAGCAGTATCAATTAAGATGGCTTCACCTGATACAATTAGAGAATGGTCTTATGGTGAAGTAAAGAAACCTGAAACTATTAACTATAGAACATTTAAGCCTGAAAAAGATGGTCTTTTTTGTGCGAAGATCTTTGGTCCAATCAAAGATTACGAATGTATTTGTGGAAAATACAAAAGAATGAAACACAGAGGTGTTGTTTGTGAAAAGTGTGGTGTTGAAGTTACACTTTCAAGAGTTAGAAGAGAGAGATGTGGACACATTGATCTTGCTGCACCAGTTGCTCATATTTGGTTTTTAAGGTCTCTTCCTTCAAGAATTGGAGCTCTTTTAGATTTAACACTTAAAGATTTGGAAAGAGTTCTTTATAACGAAGCATTCATCGTTATTGAATCTTCAACAGCTGATCAAGAAGGTGGTCTTGCAATAGGGACTATTTTATCTGAAGCAAAATGTAACGAACTTAAAGAAGCTGGTGTTGAATTCAAAGTTGGTATGGGTGGAGAAGTTATTAAGAGAATGCTTTCAAACCTTGATATTGATTTAGAATATAAAGAAGTAAGAAATGCTTTAAAAGAAGTTACTACAGCTCTAGCTAAAGCAAAGCTTATTAAAAGATTAAAGGTTTTAGAATCTATTAGAAGATCAGAAAATAATCCTGAGTGGTTTATGATGGATGTTATTCCTGTTCTTCCACCAGATCTCAGACCTCTTGTTCCACTTGAAGCTGGTAGATTTGCAACTTCAGATCTTAACGATCTTTATAGAAGAGTTATTAATAGAAATAACAGATTAAAAAGATTAATGGAGTTAAATGCTCCTGAAATTATTATTAGAAATGAGAAAAGAATGCTTCAAGAAGCAGTAGATGCTCTTTTTGATAATGGTAGAAGAGGTAAAGTATTTACTGGAGCTAACAAGAGACCTCTTAGATCTCTTTCAGATATGCTTAAAGGTAAGCAAGGTAGATTTAGACAAAATTTACTTGGTAAAAGGGTAGATTACTCTGGTAGATCAGTAATCGTTGTTGGGCCGAATCTTAGACTTCATCAATGTGGTCTTCCTAAGAAAATGGCACTCGAGTTATTCAAGCCATTTATCTACAACAAACTAATTGAGAAAGGTCACTGTACAACAATTAAAGTTGCTAAAAGAATGGTTGATCATGAAAAGCAAGAAGTTTGGGATATCTTAGACGAAGTTGTTAAAGAACATCCCGTAATGTTGAACAGAGCTCCAACTCTTCACAGACTTGGAATTCAAGCTTTTGAACCAGTACTTATTGAAGGTAAAGCAATTAGGCTGCACCCACTAGTATGTACTGCATTTAATGCTGACTTTGATGGTGACCAAATGGCCGTTCACGTACCTCTTTCTGTAGAAGCTCAAATTGAAACTAGAGTTTTAGCAATGAGTACGAATAATATTCTTTCCCCGAAAGATGGAACTCCAATTATTGTTCCTTCTCAAGATATCGTTCTTGGAATGTATTACATGACAAGAATTAGACCTTATTCAAGGGGTCATGGAAGATCATTTGCTTCTAAAGAAGAAGCTCAGTTTGCGTATCATACAAATAATCTTCACCTTCAAGCTCCTATTAAAGTTAGAATGGATGGAGAAATGAAAGAAACTACTGTTGGTAGAACTTTCGTTTTTGATATTGTTCCAAGCTGCTTGAAGTATGATGACATTAATAAAATTCTTAATAAAAAAGCATTGGGTAAACTTCTAGATAAAGCCTATAGATCTGGAACTGAAAAAGACACTGTTCTTTTTGCTGATGCAATTATGAGAATGGGTTATGAGTATGCAACTAAAGCGGGTATTTCTATTAACGTTAAGGATATGGAAATTCCTAAAGAGAAAGCTTCAATTATTCAAGAGTCTCAAGATGAAGTTGATCAAATTACAAATGAATATAACGAAGGTGCTATTACAAATGGTGAACGATACAACAAGATCGTTGATGTTTGGGCACAAACAAATGAAAAGCTTTCTAAGGTTATGATTGAAAATCTTTCAACTCAAGAGTTTGAAGATGAAAAAGGGAATAAGGAAACAGCTCCTTCATTTAATTCAATTTTCATGATGGCAGATTCTGGAGCAAGGGGTTCTCAAGCTCAAATCAGGCAGCTTGCGGGTATGAGAGGATTGATGGCGAAACCTTCTGGTGAAATTATCGAAACTCCGATTACTTCAAACTTTAGAGAGGGACTTTCGGTTCTTCAATACTTTGCATCTTCTCACGGAGCAAGAAAAGGTCTAGCTGATACTGCACTTAAGACTGCAAACTCTGGTTATTTAACTAGAAGATTAGTTGATGTTGCTCAGGATGGTATTATTAGACAAACTGACTGTGGTTCAACTGATGGAATCATCTTAACGTCAAGAATTGAGTCTGGTGAAATTACTCAACATATTAGTGCCAGAGTTTTAGGTAGAGTTGCTGTCGAAGATGTTATTGGAAAAACTGGAGATATTATCTTTAAGAAAGATCACATGTTTACAGAAGATGATATTGAAAAAATTGAAGATGAAGATATCGATCAAATTAAAGTAAGATCAGTTCTTACTTGTGAAGAAAAATATGGTTTTTGTTCAATGTGTTTTGGTAGAGACCTTGCAAGAGGTCACCTAGTAAGCATGGGTGAAGCAGTTGGAATTATTGCTGCTCAATCAATTGGTGAGCCTGGAACGCAACTTACGATGAGAACTTTCCACGTTGGTGGTACTGCAACTGCAGGTGCTCAGGTAAATAAATCAGAAGCTAAAACTTCAGGTATTATTAAACTTGAAAATGTAAAAGTTGTTCAGAGAGAAGATGGCTCTGGTTTTGTTGTCATGAACAAAATTGGTGAGATTATTATTAAGACTGAAAATGGTATTGAAAAAGAAAGATACCCTGCAGTTTATGGTGCAACTTTATTTTTTAAAGATGGCGATAAAATTAACGTTGGTGAAAAGATTCTTGAATGGGATCCATTTGCGATGCCTATCATGTCTGAGGTGACTGGAACAATTAAGCTTGTAGACTTTTTAGTTGGAACTAATATGGTTGAGCAAGTAGACGTTGTTACTGGTCTTTCTCATAAAGTTATTATTGAATCTAAGGATCCTTCAAAAACTCCGAGAATTACTGTTTGCGGTGATGATGGAAAACCTCTAAATGTTCCTGGTACAAAAAGGGTAGCAATTTACAGGGTTCCAGTTGGAGCAAACGTTACAGTTAATGATGGTGACATTGTTAAGGGTGGTGACGTAATTTCTAAAGTTCAAAGAGAGACTACTAAAACTAAAGATATTACAGGTGGTCTTCCAAGAGTTGCTGAACTATTTGAAGCAAGGAAACCAGCAAACTCCTCTCAGATTTCAGATATTCACGGAACAGTTGAATATGGACCAGAGGTAAGAGGATCTAGAAGAATTATCGTTAGATCTGAAGATCCTACAATTGAGCCAATGACTTATGCTATTCCTAAAGGAAGATACGTTATTGTTAATGAGGGAGATTATGTAAGACCGGGTGATCAATTAAGTGATGGACCTGTAAATCCACATGATATTCTTAGAGTTTCTGGACCAAAAGAATTAGCTAGATACATTGTTGATGAGATTCAAGATGTTTATAAACTTCAAGGTGTTGATATTGATGATAAGCACATTGAGGTAATTGTGAGTCAAATGCTTAAAAAAGTTCAGATTGTTAATCCAGGGGATTCGCTATTTGTACCTGGTGATAATGTAACTAAGGCACAATTTAAGACAGAGAATGAAGCTCTAGTAGCAGATGGTATGGAGCCAGCAACTTGTTCACCTTTATTATTAGGTATAACAAAAGCTTCATTGACTACAGAATCTTTTATCTCAGCTGCTTCTTTCCAAGAAACTACTAAAGTTCTTACGCAAGCTACTTTAGAAGGTAAGAAAGACGTACTTAGAGGTCTTAAAGAAAATGTTATTATGGGAAGACTAGTTCCAGCTGGTACTGGTGTTCCGCGTTATGTTGATTATAAAGCTGAAGTAAAGGATGAGAATCCATTTGAGGAGCTTAATTTTCAATTATAATTGTTAAGTGTTGTCATGCGGCGTAAACCATGATAATTGTGTTTACCGCGCGTAAATAAAAGGAAGGGTATAATGCCTACTATTAATCAGTTAGTTAGAAAAGGAAGAGTTTCAAAAACTTCCAAAACAAAATCACCGGCACTTGTAAGCTGTCCTCAAAGAAGAGGGGTTTGTACGAGAGTTTATACAACGACTCCAAAGAAACCAAACTCTGCGATGAGAAAAGTTTGTAAAGTGAAGTTAACAAGTGGTTTTGAAGTAATCTCTTATATCGGAGGTGAAGGTCACAATCTACAAGAACACTCGATTATTTTAATTAGGGGTGGAAGGGTTAAGGATCTTCCAGGTGTAAGGTATCACACAGTTAGAGGTACATTAGATACTAGTGGTGTCGATAAAAGAAGACAGAGACGATCTAAGTACGGAGCAAAGAAACCTAAAAATTAATAAGGAATAATCATGAGTAGAAAACATAGAGCACCCGTAAGAGAAGTATTACCTGATCCAGTTTATAACGATATTGTTGTTACAAAATTTATCAACGGTATTATGAAAGATGGAAAAAAGTCTGTTGCTGAAAAAATTTTTTATGGAGCAATGGGAGTAATAGAGAAAAAAGCGTCTGAAGAAGGAATCAAAGTTTTTAAGAAAGCTATGAGTAATGTTAAACCTTCTGTTGAAGTTAAATCTAGGAGAATTGGTGGGGCGACTTACCAAGTTCCTGTTGAAGTGAGATCTACTAGAAAACAATCACTTGCAATTAGATGGTTAAGAGACAATGCTTCTTCAAGATCTGGAAAGACTATGATGGAAAAACTTGCTGATGAGTTGATTGATGCAGCTAACAGTAGAGGTGGAGCTATTAAGAAGAAGGAAGATGTTTATAAGATGGCTGAAGCTAATAAGGCTTTTGCTCACCTTAAGTGGTAGAAAAATAAATTAAAATCAAATAAGATAATTAAGCACTCTTCTAAAGAGTGCTTTTTTTTTGTAGGAAGCTAAAATGAGAAAAAATAATTCTTTTGATAACTTGCCCAAAATAAATTTTAAATGGAGTGGTTTAATTATTCCGATTTTTTTATTCATTTTACTCATGAGATCTTGGACAGTAGTTGATGCAGGTTATAGAGGAGTTGAAGTAAGACTTGGAAAAGTTCAAGGGCTTTTGGATGAGGGGTTTCACTTTGTTGCACCTTTTGTGACCAGAGTTGTAAAAATCCCGGTAAGAGAAACTAAAATTCAACAGGTCGTTCAATGTTACTCTCAAGATGCTCAGGTAGTTGAAACTACATTTTCGGTAAATCTATATCCTAACAAAGCAGATGTTGCTGAAATTTATCAGGAGGTCGGTATTGAGTTTATTCAAAAACTTGCTCCGCAAATTATCGAAGCTTCTATAAAGCAAGTTATCGGACAGTATAAAGCTGTTGATATAATTACAAATAGATTAAAAGCAACACAAGAAATTAGGATGAAGATTACAGAGAGTCTTCAAGAAAAAAGATTGAATGTTGTAAACTTTGAGTTGGTGAATATTGATTTTGATGATGCATTTGAAAAAGCAGTTAAAGATAAAGTTATTGCAGTGGAATTATCAAAAAAATCACTAAATCTTTTAGAGAAAGCAAAAAATGATAAACAAATTAAAATAACAGAAGCTGAAGCAGAGGCTGAATCTATGAGAATTAGAGCAAATGCATTACAAGCAAATAGAAATTTAATTGAATATGAAACTATAATGAAATGGA
>JAHDHG010000031.1 GCA_020631435.1 Bacteriovoracaceae bacterium
TGCCCTAGAATTTAACTTATATCCAACAAAAAAGTCTAAGAAAGTTGATTCGCGTCTAAACTATTCAAGATAAAAAAACGCCAGGTCGAAACCTAGCGCTTAAGTACTAAAATAAATTTTGATAAAAGTATTAAATACTTTCTTGAATCTTCTTTTGCTCGGCTTCAAGTTTTTTCTTAGCTTCTTCTAAGTCTTTAAGCTTTTCCGCCATCTCTTCTTTTTCTTCAGCCAGCTTTTCTTCTTTCTTAGCTAATTCATAACCTTTTAAAAAAGCTTCTTCAGTCTCTTTCGGACAAACATCATGGTAATCTATATCATTCTTATAAATTTTATAACCATTTGCTTTTGTACAATAAGTTTCAAGACCTTTAGATCTTCCTTTTTTATACTCAGCTGTCTCTAAAATCACTCCATTAGATGCACAAGCCTTAGCAAAGTCACCGAAGACATCAAGCTCTACACCTTCTCTTCCATGTTCTAATCCCATTTCATAGAGATTAGATTCTCTACAATCAGATTCAGATACTGAACCACAAGAAACAAAAAACAATAAAAGTAACGATAAAAATAATTTCATTATAATCTCCTAAAAATTAACTAGCATTTCGATTAAAAAGATATTTGGTTGACCAGAATCTGCACCACCATTAGAAAGTTCAATATCATCAAATAAATGATTCATTCTACCTTGCAATGAAAAATTAACTGAATTAGCTCTAAAAAAATTCATACCAGCACCAGCACCAAGCCCCCATCCATTTACCCATCTACTTCTAAAAAATGATCCAGGATTTTCATCTCCATGTCTACCCATCATATAGCCAAGGTGACCTAATAAATAAGGTGCATGTTGGTTTTGAGTTAAAAAGTATCTACCACCAAAAAGAATATGATTCATCGAAGAAGTAGAATCTTTCGCATTGTAATGAGTATATTCAAGAAGTAATTCAAACTCAGGACTCATTCCCCAAGCAAAACCACCCATGAAAGAAAATCCATTATTACCATTTAAGTTATCTGCCCAACCCGGACCGAAACCAAGGTAAAAAGATTTTCTAGTTTTGATTCGAGAATAAGATCTTTTCGAATCGTTATCTGTAACCTCTCCAATTCTAGCATTCTGAGTTGCAGATTGAGTGCTAAGTGATGCTCTTGTAACTCTTGAGATAACTGCATCAACATCACTTAAATTTTCAGATTTCATTTTTTCAGAATCTACAATAATTCCACTTTTATTAGCTCTTTGAACTGAGAAGATATACGACTTTCCGAGAGATAATAATTGAGGAGTTAAAATATAATCAGCAACATTCTTATCAGATGTAATCTGATGACCTGCTTTTGTCACTGCATCTTGAACCAAGATATCTACCGCAGAAAAAGAAGTTGGATTTGGGCCTTTGATTGTAACTGGATTAACAAAGATAATGCTCGCCAAAGATAGCTCAGCAATCAAGGCCAATGCAATAACTAAAATTTTCATTAATTTCCTCCTTAAATGAATATCTTAATTTAACAGAATAATATTACTTGGCTATGGATGGCCTTTAAAGTGACAATTTTTTCGACATAGTGAGTAAGAATTATAAAAACCGAAACTAAACTAACTTTTTTTAGTAAAATACAAGGAAAAAAAGAGATTTGTATGAAAAACTTAATTTTTATTCTTTTATTTTCTTTAAACATATTTGCTGATTGTTCTGAAGTAGAAGCAAGTGATGAAATAAGAAGATATATCAGTCAAACAGATGCACTTTCAGAGCTTGAAGGTGTCATCAGTGAAATTGAATATGCTGCAAGTGCAATGTTCACAAAAGAAACAGACGAATTAACTGGAACTGTATTTTATTTTAAAGATAATTTTATAGATAATAGATCAGGAAACGGCAGAGAGTGCTACACAGCATATTTAGCATACAGCTGTATTTCAAAAACTGTAGGTCATGAAATAAAAGAGAATGGTTTAGAGCTTAAAGATTGTTACCAAATTGATTAAGTAAGGCCTGCATCTCATTTGCAGGTTTAAAATCTCCATTTTTCGATGCCACCTCAATTCCCTTTAGAAGCGTTTCTTTTAATAAAATTGAATTTATTTTTTTGTATATTTTTGAAAGAAATAAATAACTCACAGAATGTTTTGGATTTTCTGAAATTACAATTTTAAAAAAATCTAAAGATTTCTGAAACTCTTCTTTATTATAATAATATTCACCCATTCCAAAGTTTGCTAACTCGTCTTTAGAATCAATCTCTAAAACTTGCTCAAACATTTTTCTTTTTCTCTCCATCTCCTCGTTTGCTTCGTTTTCATTTCCTAAAACTTGAAACTGCTTCAAGGTAGCCTTAGATTTTTCTTCTTCAGCTTTTTCAATCTGACCTAAATGCATATAAAAAAATGAAAGATTAGTATGTGCCATAATTGAATCAGGATTTTTCTCTAGAAGTTTATTCATGAGATCTATCGCTTCATTATATTTTTCAATTTTTCCATACATAACACCAAGGCTCTCAAGAGCATCCTCGTTCGAAGGATTCAAATGAATTGAAATCTTTAAATCATCAATAGCTTCTAATATATGTTCGTTGTTAATATAATTATCGAGTCCTCTTTGATAATACAATGAAGATAAATCTTCCTTAGACAGATCAAGAACTGGATAAGTATAAATCACTCCCTTGTCCCACTTTTTTTCATTAACTCTATGCTCTCTTGAAACTCTCTTCAACTCAAATCCACTTTCATTTTTAAACAAAACAGGAAATTTTGCAGACTTTCTATGAACATCTATTTTGGAGATAATCTCTTGACCAAGAAAGCATCCCTTGTTTCTAGAATAAGCACAATCTAAATATCTAGTCGCATTAAACAATGCTAGATGATCCTCATTATCATATCCTAAATAAAGATTTATTTTTTCTAACTCTATTAAGTCAAATTTTGGAGTTTCGGAAATCTCCACCATCATTCCTTTATAACAAAAATTTTCTCTCTCTATTTTTTTTCCAAAATTTAAAATCAAAGAACATTCTTCTTTATGGTAAGAAAAATCTTCTACTATATGATATTTATCAATCCTTTGAGCGAAATGATCATATTGTTTTTTTTCTATATAAATTTCAACTTCCTTATCTGAAATTTTTCTTAAAGAGAATGAAGCTTGGATTTTTCCTTGAAGATCAAGTAGACAATGAGTATTAAAAACTTTCTTGATTTCATTTGTTGTTTGATTATTTAAATACTCGACACAATCATTTCCACTGAAAATTACTTTATAACAATCAAACTGAAAACTTAATCCACGATCAAAAAGATCAAAGAAAATCATATTGTGAAAGATTCTCCACAACCACATGTATTTTTGGCATTGGGGTTATCGAAAGTAAAACCCTTACCGTTGAGACCATCTTTAAAATCAAGAGTAATACCTTTCAAATAAATTGCTGATTTAGGATCTATGAAAACATTAAAGCCATCATAAGATAAAACATTATCTTTTTCTTTTTCAAAATCAAAATCCATCTTATATGAAAAACCCGAACAACCTCCACCAACAACAGCAAGTCTTAGGCCTTTAGATTCATCAGTTTCACCTGATGCAATTTCTTGAATTTTTGCAATAGCTTTTGAAGTAAGTGTAACGATGTTTTCCATATCTTTTCCTAGAATAATTAAATTCTTTTTGCAATCATTATATCATGATTACACTATATCACTACTTACACTGTCCTTTTTGCATTAGAATTCGATTAGTTTTGGGCTTTTTAGATGTGCCCTATAAATCTGTCGTTTTAGATTATGATGATGAATTGACGCCAGTAAATCTTTGCGGTGCAAAAATGTTACCTATCATTCAAAAAGAAGATGGAACTTGTATGAATGAAAGTATGGATATTATTGATTATATCGATAAAGAATCGATCTTAAGTTCTTCTGAAGAATGTCACAACTTTCTAACGAATATCTCTAAAGAATTATTCGCTTTAAGTATGCCTTATATGATTTATAGTCCAGAATTCAATGAATCTTCGAGAGATTATTTTCGAAAGAAAAAAGAAAGTGGAAGTAGAGGGCCATTTACAAACCTAGTGAAAGATTTTGAAAATTTAAATAAAGAGTTTTCTAAAAAAATGAATAAATTTGAACAAGAACTTAAACCTTTTTATCAATCTGAAAAAATAGGATTAGATGATCTTTTAATTGCTTCACATTTATGGGGAATGTATCTTGTTCCTGAATTTCAATTTAGTAACAAAATTCACGAGTACCTTCAGAAAATAAAAAGTGAAACAAATTTTGACTATATGGGAGAATGCTGGAAATAATGCTAGCGATTATAAGAGTTGTACAATTCGAAGATCCTAAAAACTTCAACTCTGAAGTTTTATTTCAAAAATATTTCACGATAAAAGATGGCGAAACTATGATTTTAGGAAGATCTTCTGCAGTAAACTGGCAAATCCCAGATCCACTTGCAAGTAGTACTCATTTAAGTTTTAAGTTAGCAGGCGGGATGCTTATTATAAAAGATTTAAATTCAAAAAACGGAACAAAACTAAATCAAATAAAATTACAAAAGCAAACAAATCTATATCTTGATGATGTAATCAATCTAGGAGCCACATTTATTCATATTGATCCGGATCATACACCGCTAGATTCTAGGTATAAGCTAAGAAGTCCAAATGGAAGAGATGATGAGTTTTCATCTGAGCATGATTGGGCAGATTTAACTATTCCGAAGATAAAAAAGAAAAAGTTAGAATAAACTCTTTAGATGACAATTTAATCTTTCAAATTTAACATTTTCTTATGAAGCTTCTTATTTTCTTAATCAGTGTTAATTTATATTCTCTTTCGATAAATTGCTCGAAATCAAATGAACAAAAAAGTTCTTTAAGTTTAGTTCAAAATATCTTAAAAAAATGCACGGAAGTAAATTCAGTAGAAAAAATACTTCCATTACTGCCTGGAGATTTAAGATCTAGACACACTTTAATGTATTCAAGTAGAAGTCTTGGAGAGGGAACTGTTTTGCACCCAAGGGTTATAATGTTTGGATCAGATGCAAAGCTCATCATGGCATTTGCTGGAGAGAAAAAACTTAGAGGATATAGCTCTCTAGAATTTATTGAATACAATGAAAAAGAAAGAAGTTTTGATTTTCAAGAAGTTACTTTCCCTCAAGAATTAGACCCAAAATCAGAGAAACGTTATAAATTTTCATCAAAAAATCCTTCCAAGTGTTTAGCTTGTCATAGAAACCAAGCACCTATCTGGGATACATATGAATTATGGCCTGGAGCATATGGAAGTCTGGACGATAAGTTTTTTGGAAAAGAAAAAGAACATTTTGAGCGATATCAAACTGAAATACATAATACTTTTGATAGGTATAAATATTTCACTGATTATAAAAAATATCCTTGGGATAGTGACATAAAAGAAGTTTATAGCTTTTATCCAAAAAGAAAAAACCTACAATTTGGATACCTTTTAACTCAACTCAATGGTAGAAAAATCTCAAGGCAGTTAGCTGAAAGAATAAAAAAATCCAAACAAGGAGAATACTTTAAATATGCAATTCTAAGTGCTCTAACATGTAATGTTGATGATGATGAATATGGAAGATATTCTGTTCCTCTTGATACAGATAATTATTTAGAGTCTATAGTTACAAAACCTTATATTGATCCATTAAAAAAGAATTATAAAACTGCAAGAGAACTACTCCTTAAGGAAAGAGAAGATTCATTCACTAAGAGAGATAAAAGGCAGTGTCATATCCTAAGGAAACTTGGAGCAGAGGACCCTACTTGCAAAGCAAGAAGAACTGAATCAACCCTTTTAAAATCAAATTTAAAAGCATTCACAGATATGTTAGAAATAAAAATCGATGACTTCTCTTTAGAGCTTTCAACTTCCAGTCATATGATGAATCCAGGCCCTCATTATGAAGCAGGTGGATTAAGAGTGTTTTTTTGGAAAGAAATTTTAGACCCTATAAAAGACAAGAACTTATATAGTATGTATAAAGATGCTTTTAATTCTCGATTTAGTGAGGGGGAATATCTCTGGTTTAAAAAAGGAGCAGATAAAGAACTTCCACTTTTTAATAAAAGTGAAGTTTGCCTTGCTCTAGCAAAGAAAAGTATTGATGAAATCTCTAAACTTTCCAAATAGTTTCATCAATATTTTCCGACTTGTTAATAAATCTAGAGAGAGTAAAAAAATAATCACTTAATCTGTTTAAAAAAATTACTGAATTCTCCGGTATTTGATCCGGAACTTGATTTAAAAAGTTAACAAGTTTTCTTTCTGATCTTCTTGCTATGACTCGACATAGATGTGATCTATTAGCTCCTTCGGAACCAGAAGGAAGAATGAAGTTTTTAAGCGGATCTAAAGAATCATTCATTTCATCAATAGCTTTTTCAAGTTTTTCTACTATTGAGCTATCAATATTAGGGAGTTTAAATTTTTCATGATTCTCTTTTTCGCAGGCAAGTAATGAACCAAGACAAAATAATTGATTCTGAATATTTTCTAATAATTCATTATCAAAGCTGCCTCTTAGGTAACCAACATAAGAATTTAATTCATCTACTTCACCATAAAGATCAATTCTAAGATCGGCCTTAGAAACTCTTGCCCCGCCAATTAAAGATGTTTGTCCGGCATCACCAGTCTTAGTATATATTTTCAATTACATATTCCTTCTATATTTTCCACCAACTTTATAAAGTTCATTCGTAATCTGACCTAAAGAGCAGAACCTAACTGTATACAGTAATTCTTCAAAAATATTTTTATTTTCAAGTGCAACATTTCTAAGCCTAAGCAGCGCCTCTTTAGATTTATCTTTATGACTTTCTTGAAAAGATTTTAATCTATTTATTTGATCTTCTTTTTCTTCTTTACTGGCTCTAGTAATATCAATCTCTTGATTCATTTGCTCTTTAATATCATCTGCAAGAAATGTATTCACTCCTATAATTGGAAACTCTCCTGAATCTTTTAAAGTTTCATAATAAAGAGATTCTTCTTGTATCTTTCCTCTTTGATACATATTCTCCATCGCACCAAGAACACCTCCTCTATCTGAAATTCTTTCAAATTCTTGAAGGACTGCTTCTTCAACAATTTCTGCTAACTCATCAATGATAAATGAGCCTTGCATAGGATTGTCTGTTTTATTAACTCCAAACTCCCGATTGATAATCATTTGAATGGCCATCGCTCTTCTTACTGACTCTTCTGTTGGAGTTGTAATCGCTTCATCATAAGCATTTGTATGAAGAGAATTACAATTATCTGATAATGCGAGAAATGCCTGAAGGGTCGTTCTTATATCATTAAAATCTATTTCTTGAGCATGAAGAGATCTACCAGAGGTCTGAATATGGTATTTTAATTTTTGAGATTTTTCATTAGCTCCGTACTTCTCTCTCATCGCTACAGACCAAATCTTCCTAGCCACTCTCCCAAGCACAGAATACTCAGGATCTAATCCGTTACTAAAAAAGAAAGAAAGATTGTCACAAAATTCATCAATCTTCATTCCTCTGGATAAATAATACTCAACTAATGTAAATCCATTTGAAAGTGTAAATGCTAATTGAGTTATGGGATTAGCTCCAGCTTCAGCAATATGATATCCACTAATGGAAACTGTGTAATAATTATTAATATCGTGTTTACAAAAATATTCTTGAACATCACCCATCATTTTAAGAGCGAACTCTAAAGAAAAAATACAAGTATTCTGAGCTTGATCTTCTTTTAAAATATCGGCCTGAACAGTACCTCTCACTTCTTTCATCACTTCTAATCTTTTTGATTCATTCTCAAGATCAGATCCAGAAAGTTTTTGGTTGATCGCTGCATTCATGAACATTGCAAGTATGATCGGGGCTGGCCCATTAATAGTCTTTGAGACGGAAGTAAATTTACTTGCTAAATCAAACCCAGCATATAAATCTTCCATATCTTTTAATGTTGCAATTGAAACTCCAGACTCTCCAACTTTTCCATAGATATCTGGTCTGTAATCAGGATCTTCACCATATAAAGTAACGGAATCAAAAGCTGTTGAAAGCCTTTTAAACTTTTCACCTTCTGATAAATAATGAAACCTTTTATTTGTTCGATGAGGACCACCTTCACCAGCAAACATTCTCTTTGGCTCCATATCTTTTCTTTTGAAAGGAAAGATTCCAGAAGCAAATGGAAAAAAACCTGGTAGGTTTTCGTTTGATATAAATTTATATTTTTGTGAGAGATAATCAAACTTCTTAAAACCAACTCTAGAAATATCTCTTCCCGCTAGTGAAGTATATTTTGTATTTACAGAAATATCTTTGTTCCTCACTGAATAAGTAAACGTCCCTCTTTCATACTGATCAATTGTATGATCAAAGCTTTCAATTTCTTTAAAAACTTCACTTGGAATATTATTTTTAGCTTCTTCAATTTCTTTACTTAAATCTTGATCAATAAATTTGTTTGCTTGATTAAGCACTTCGTATTTTTTTAACTTTTCAACAATTTTATCTTTTTCTTCTGAATATTTTCTACATGTATCAGCAATTGATCTTAAATAATTCACTCTAGAAGGATCGATTATTGTTTGAATATTTTCTGAAGACTTAGCTCTTATAGCAGAATCTAAATCATTATTTATTTTAAAATCTATTGAAGAAACTAAATCAAAAAATAACTGATTTACTCCTGGGTCATTAAACTTTGAAGCAATTGTTCCATAAACAGGAAGCGAGTTGTCATCTCCATCAAAAATTTTATGGTTTCTTCTATATTGTTTTCTTACATCTCTAAATGCATCTTGAGCTTTAGATTTTTCAAATTTATTTAAAACTACAAAGTCAGCTGAATCTATCATCTCGATTTTTTCAAGTTGAGTTTGGGCGCCAAATTCTGGGGTCATTACGTAGATTGACTTATCAGAGACATTAACGATTTCATCACTGGCCTGACCAATACCAGAAGTCTCAACTATGACTAAATCAAACTCTTGAGTTTTTAAAAACTGAACAACGTTTTTAATTTCTGGACTTAGTTCTGTTTTAGAATCTCTTGTTGCTAAAGATCTTATATAAAAGTTTTCAAAAATCGCACTTCCTAATCTAATTCTATCTCCAAGCAATGCTCCCTGAGTTTTTTTCTTAGTAGGATCAACACTTACTAATGCAATTTTTTTATCTGGAAAATATCGAGCAAACCTAAGAAGCAGCTCATCTATTAACGATGACTTACCCGCTCCTCCTGTACCTGTTATTCCGATCACTAGCTTAGAATTTTCTTCGACATCAAAAGGAAGTTCTCTATTATTTTCAATAAAAGAGACTACTTTTGAGATTTCATAATGTTTTAATTTTTTGCCCCCATAGGACCGAACATCAAAATCCTCTAAAGTTGAGTGGCTTGCTCTGGAAATCATATCGTCAATAATTCCATCTAGACCTAATTCCATACCATCTTGAGGGGAAAATATTTTATTTATTCCTTTTGCATGTAGAGCATCAATCTCTTTAGGCGTAATTACACCTCCACCGCCACCAAAAATTCTAATATTCTTAGCTCCATTTTGATCTAAAAGCTCTCTAACATATTGAAAATACTCATTATGACCACCCTGATATGAACTTATAGCAACTGCATGAGCATCTTCAGAGATGGCAGCATCCACCACTTCTTTAGCAGATCTATTGTGACCTAAATGAATGACTTCTACTCCTTTAGACTGGAGTATTCTTCTCATAATATTGATTGAAACATCGTGTCCATCAAAAAGTGAGGCCGCAGTTACAAATCTTAGACGTTCAGACATAAAAACTTCTCTTTTCTAAGTGCCAAAAATACCTTAATACATGCTATAATACTTAAAAATATGAGTAAGGTAAAAGTAGAAAATCCATTTCATCCAGCTAGGTTTAAACCAAAAAGAAAAGGTAAAAAACCACCTAAGCTTTTAGCAGTAGTACACCAAAGTGGATGTACTGGTTGTGAAGTTTGTATCGCAGGCTGTCCAGTTGACTCTATTGAACTAGTGCCTGGTCCAAATCCAGCTAACCCAACTTTTCAACAAACTGTTGAAATTGATTTGATGAGATGCATTGGCTGCCAAAACTGTTCTCACGATTGCCCTTGGGAAACAATTACCATGTATAATCATGATGATGCATTTACAGCTTGGGGTAATGAGACTCTGGAAAGTAAACTCTATATCGATATGGACGAATTAAAAGCAAAAGAACCTGAGTTATTCGAAAAGAAAGAAGAAGAAGAAGAAACTGTAGAATAATTTTTCCTATCTAAATTCTTATAAATTCACTTTGGTAAAATATTAAAAAGGATATTTATGAAATATTTATTTTTATTATTAATGATTTCTTGTTTTGGTAATAAAGAAACAACTAAAGTTGAACCTGTGAAAAATCAGGCAAGAGGAATATCAAGTATCAATAATCTTGATGACCTGCCTCTTCATGAACAAATTGAACTTCAAGCTAGAGAATTAGAAGAAAAAGAAACAAAATAAAAAGGGCCGCAATAGCGACCCTGATTAAAATTATAATTTTTAAAATCGATTAAAACTTTGGCTTCTTTTGTTTTTTCTTTCCACCAAATTTATATTTAGCTCCAACTTGAATATAAGTAGCGGCATCTCTTGAAGGTGCAACCTCACCAGCGTAATCTCTAACTCTATAACTTCTTCTTGCTAATTTAACAAAAGCATTAAATCTACTTGTGAAATTATAATTGAAATCAACATATAATTCTCTTAGTCCATGAAACTCAGTATAAGAGTATGAAGGATTAGTCCAACAAAAATACTGATCACAATTTATATAATACCCACTTACAAATCCCTGGCTTCTTAATACTTGTCCTCTTGCTCCAAAAGTAACACTTGCTTTCTTATAAGCAACTCCAAAATCTAAATTATAAGTATGAGCATCGCTCGCCCCAATTCCTGTAATGTCTTGCCCATCATCAAATCTTTCAGTTTGCATAAATAAAGCAGCAAAACTCATTGCAATATTTGCATAACCTTTTAAAGATCCTGTTTTATTAAGATCAGCTTGTCCACCAGCTCTAAAACCTACAACAGTTAATGTATGAGTTCCCCATTGATTAATATCGATATTTCTAGAATATTTATAATCTAGTAAAGTGAAACCAACGTATGTTTTCAATCTGTCATAATTTAAAGTTGCATCAGCTTTTAATAAAGAAATATCAAGCATCATTGAAGTAACTTCAGATGTATCAAGATTATAAGCACCTTCTGTTTTAAATGTTAGAACATAATATCTTGTAAAATCAGTATTAGATCCTTTGTGAGCATACCCATCAAGCTTCACAAGCACGTCTACATATTCACCAACTTTTTGGAAGCCAGTTCCAACATCAACTCTTGGTGAGTACTGAGCAAATGCAGAAAAAGATAATGCAGTAATTAATAAAATTAGTTTTTTCATATATACCCCTTGGTTCTATAAAGAATGTATATTACTTACCAAAATATTTAGAATTAACAAATGTAAATTAGAATGAGAAAAAGGGAAGACAAATTAGTCTTCCCTAAGTTATTTTCAGCTAGAGATCTTTCACTGCGTTATAGATATTAATAATTCCACCTGTTCTCGAAAGATCTTCAAAAAATCCGTTTATAGGCTGACCAATTTCTAGTCCTTGAAATTCATTAACATTTTTCATTAACAAATTCTTCACATCTTTTGGTGATAAAGAATTGTCATAACCAAGCAAAAGAGCAGCACAACCTGCAACAACAGGAGAAGCCATTGAAGTTCCACTAAATGCTTTATAAGAGTTATTTGGAGTTGTAGATTGAATTCTTACTCCTGGAGCAAATAAATCAACTAGTTTTTTACTATAGTTAGAAAAACTTGCAGCTAAGGAATAACCTTCTTCTTGCCCTGAAGCACCAACTTCAATCCAATTAGAGACATTTGTTTTGTCAGTAACTCTTTTATTTGGAAAATTATTCGTATAAGTATTTTCTCTAGCACTATTTCCTGCTGCGTGAACTAAAAGTACTCCATTTTCCCTTGCGTACCTTACTGCTTTATTAACCAAACTCTTCTTTGGAGAGAATGATTTACCAAAGCTCATATTAATCACCTTGGCTCCATTATCAACAGCATACATAATTGCATTTGCTACATCTTCATCTCTTTCATCACCATCTGGAACTGCTCTTACTGCCATAATTTTAACATTCTTAGCAACACCATTTATTCCCATTGAATTATTTCTCGTAGCAGCAATAATTCCTGCCACATGAGTACCATGACTAGAGTCCGGCCCGATAATATCATTGTTCCCGTAATTAAAATCAGTTACTTGTGTTTTCTCAATTGCAACTAACTTTTTCGCTTCTGTTGTATGGTCATAGTCACAATAATGAGGAGCACTCATTCTTGAAAACCAATCACAATTTTTTGCTTCATAATCTTCTAACTTATTCTTATATTTTTTTTCTTCTGAAGTTAAAGGTCTATCTAATTGGCTTAACCTATAAAGCTCTCTGGCAAATTCAAGATTCTCTTCTTCTACTTGATACTTAGCTTCACCTTTTTCAAACTTTCCATTTACTTGAACTCTTCCCATCCCAAGCTTACTTCCTAGAAAGTTCCAACCATAATAATCATCAATATATCCGTTATTATCATTATCCAGCCCGTCATTTGGAATTTCACCTTCATTTATCCAAATCTTTCCTTTCAAATCTTCGTGATTTACATCAACCCCTGAATCAATCACTGCAACAATGATTTCATTTTCAGGGTTTCCGAATTCTTCATAGACTTTATCTACACTAGCACCTTCAATATCTGAGCTAGGAGAATCATTAAACCAATCACCACCTGATACTTGCTCAAGTATAGTTCCTTTAGCATTTATGAATTTACTTTCTGGAACTTCTTGAGTTTTTGAAAAACTAAGAAGAGGTAAGATTAAAATTAAAAATTTACTCATTTAAACATCCTTTTTTTGTAATCAGAATGTAACATCTGATTATTTAACTTAGTGAAATTGTAAGAAATTCAAAGAAGAGTTAAGAACGTTTAATATACCGAATTAAAAAGGTAGAACTCAAAAAGAAGAAAAACAATGAAATCCATTGAGAAATACTTAAATTTAAATAAAAACCTCTTAATTTATCTGCTCTTAAAAACTCTAAATTAAATCTTATTAAAGAATAGATAAATAAATATAAGAATATTAAAAAGAATAAATTTTTATATTTCCATTTATGAAACATTAAGAACATTAAAAATAAGATTAATGACTCTACTAATTGAACAGGAATAAAACTTAAGCTTCCATAACAACATCCCTGGGCATAACAAGCTATTCTTCCAATTGAATGGCCAAGACATAAAGTAGGAATTAATCCAGAAAAATCAAAATCACTTTTTTTAGAATAAAAAAGCAAAAAGAATATTAATCCCCCGATAAGGCCACCATAAAAAACATAACCACCTTGAAAAATATTTATGGATGCTTGATAAAATAATTTATTTATTAAAAGAAAAAATATCTTTGCAGAAAAAAAAGAAATCAAAATTGTAAAAGAAAAATAAAGTAAATTCTCAATTAAACTATTTTTTGAATATCTATTAAAATATAAAAATGAAATTGTTGTGCTTATCCCTATAATGAAAGGATAAAACTCTATACTCACGCCTTGGCTTTTCTTTTCTTAGCAAGAAAAACTTCATCAATAATCAAAAGAGCAATAGCAACGCTAATACATGCATCTGCAACATTAAAAACTGCCCACCTATGAGTTTGAGTTTCAGTCACAATAAAAAAATCAAACATATCAATGACAAAGCCTAGAACATATCGATCAATTAAATTCCCAATTGCTCCAGCAATAATTAATGCGTAAGCAAATGATTGGATAAAGACATCCTTTAAAGATTTAAATAGTAGATAAAAAACAAAAAGAGCTATTCCTGTTGATAAGAATAAAAAGACAAACTTTCTAGCTGTTTCAGACCAATCTTGTCCTATTCCCCAAAATGCTCCTCTGTTTTGTACATAAGTAATATGAAAAAAGTTTTTAATAACTTCGGTCGTTTCACCCACTTGATAATTAGTTTCGATATAACCCTTACTCATCTGATCAGCGATGATTAAAAACACAATCATCACAAGTAACCACCACAGTCTTTTCATTTATCAACCTTTAATAATATTCTTTTGGATTCAATCCATATTTTTCAATTTTTCTAAGAAGAGTTTTCTTAGGAATATTTGCATGTAAAGCAGTTTGATTAATCTTACCTTTATGAAGCTTTAATGCTTTTGAAATAAATTCTTTTTCAAAAGCTTCCTTAGAGTTTTGAAAATCTAATTTAACAGAATCGTTTTCGTCTTTTTGTGCAAACTTAAAAGTATATTGAGATAAAGCATCATCTTTAGCTAAATCATCAATAACTGAATTTCTAATACCTTCAAGATCAATCATATCTGATCTCTCTTCGGAGACACTAACTTCTTTGTTTAAAATTTGAGCAGGAAGAGAATCCAAAGAAATACTATTTCCAGACTCCATTATAAAACAATGCTCTACAACATTTCTTAATTCTCTAATATTTCCAGGCCATGAATAATTTTTCATTGCCTCCATCGCATCATCAGAAAAACCTGTGATTGTTAGATTATGAACTGAATTGAAGTAATTAATATAATACTCAACAAGATGAGGTATATCTCCAGTTCTCTCTCTCAATGCTGGAAGATAAACTGGTAATACATTTAATCTGTAAAACAAATCTTCTCTAAAGGTACCTTCTTTAATCATTTGCTCAAAAGGTTTATGAGAAGCTGCAATTACTCTAACATCTACTTTAACTTCTCTATTTGATCCAACCGGAGTAAAAGTTTGCTCTTGCAAGACCCTTAAAAGTTTTACTTGCATACCATGAGAGACATCACCAATCTCATCTAAAAATAATGTTCCACCATTGGCAAATTGAAACTTCCCAAGTTTTCTTGAATCAGCTCCAGTAAAGGCGCCTTTCTCATGACCAAACAATTCCGACTCAATTAAATTTTCAGGAATAGACCCACAATTTATTGTCACTAGTTTTTCATCTTTTCTTGGGGAGTTATAATGAATTGCTCTTGCAACTAACTCTTTACCTGTTCCTGACTCACCTCTAATTAAAACTGGGGTTGAAACTTTTGCAAGCTTTGAAATGATATTAAAAACTTTTTTCATCTCATGAGATTCACCAATGAATTTCCCATCATTAGAATCCTCATCTGTAGAAATTTTAGGAGCTGAAAATGCAGAAGTTTCAACTAATGATCTTGCTTTTAATGCTCTTTTAATTAAAGCTACTAAATTTTCAGATGTAATTGGTTTTTCAAGATAATTATAAGCACCTTCTTTAACTGCTTTCACAGCATCATTTACATTTGAGTAAGCAGTCATTATCAACACAATCAAACTTGGATCATGCTTTTTCATTTCAACCAAGGCTTCCATACCACTCATCTGAGGCATGTTCACGTCCATGACAACCAAATCAAATTTTGTTCCATAAACTTTTTCAACAGCAATTTTTCCGTTATCAGCTACTTCAACTTGGAATTGATGATACTCCAATGCATCCTTAACAGATTGTTGTAAAACCTTGTCATCATCAACCACTAATACTTTATGCATGAAATCTCCTAGGCATTTTTCAATTTTATATTGAAGGTTGTCCCTTCTCCCACTTCAGATTCAACAAAAATTGAACCTTCGTGCAATTCTATGAAATATTTTACCAAATAAAGACCTAGACCTGAACCTTTGATCTTGTGCGAATCATCATTTTTCACTCGATAAAATTTATCAAAAATATGTTCTAAATCTTCAGCCGGAATACCAGGACCATTATCTCTTATAGATATGTATACCCATTCTTCATCATCTTCAGAAATAATATCAATTGAGCTTTTCTCTGGAGTATATTTAATTGCGTTTTCCACAATATTTGCAATTACTCGGTGAATTAATTTCTCATCAACTTTAATAGGATATAAAGGTGATAGATTTTTATTTATCTCTATCTCTTTCGATGCTCTCTCGAATTCAAGACCCTTAACAGCATTTTCAATAATTTTATTAATATCAACTGAAGATAGATTTAATTGAAGGTTACTAGACTCAATCTTAGTTAAATCTAAAATCGAAGAAATAAAAGAATTTAATTCTTTAGTCGAGGCTGTAATATCTGCAACTAACTTTTTGGGCTCTTCATCAGTTAATTTTAAATTTAAAATATCTGCAATTCCTTGAATTTTTGCAACAGGAGTTTTTAAATCATGGCTCATGAGAGAGATAAAGTTTTGTTTTAGATTCTCAACTTTTTTTAAAATTTTTGATTCTTCTTCAATTGCAAATCTTGTTTGATACTCTGTCATCGCCTTTAGAGGAAACCAAACATAAACAACAATAAAAACACTTAAAAGAAGATGAGCAATTTTTAACCAAATGCCTAAAAAGGAAAATAAAAAATACGATATTAATAATATCCCTATTAAAATAATAATTGATATCATTAATCCTCTAGCGGGATTAAAGTTAGCAATCACAACCCCCAAAAGCAGGGCCAATAAAAGACTAATAATATAACTTACAAATTCTGGGATTTCGTTAATTGTTTTATTTTTTGATATCGCATCAGTCAATGATGTATGCACTAAAATTTTTGGAACTTTTTTATCTTTATCTAAAGAAGTAATAACAAAGTCATCAGAATTGGATAAATAACTAGGACCTATAATGACTACTTTGTTTTTAAAATGGTTTGGCGGGAAATTCCCTCCTAATATTTTATAAAAAGGTAATGTTTCGACAGATTTATCTTCTCCTAAAATTTTTAATTTATGTCTATAATTTGCAAAAACAGCATCTGCATCTGGCGAATAAAATGAACCCCAAATATCATTTGCTTTTATCTCTTCTAATCCATTTTTCTCTCTAACTTTATTAGCAAGCCATAAATGAAAAGAATCTTCCCCAGAAATATTTAAAAGCCCTTTTCTATGTACTCCATCTTTTGAAAAGGTTTCACCATCAACATGAACTAGGGCGGGAGAATACTCTAATCGTTTCAATAAATCTGGAGGAACTTGCTCACCCCATAGATCTAAACCTGTACCGAATCGAAACAAGCCGCCTCTGTTTTTATATTGCTCAATAAATTCAGAGAATTCTTTAAAAAATGGAATATCATCATCATTGCTTGGCTCTTCAAAATTTACTAAATAAACAATTGCAAATGGCTCATCATCAATCACTCTTTTGATAAATTTTAAATGAGTCGCGTATGAATATGGATAATACTCTCCAAGGATTTGATCATTACTTTCATCAAGACCAACAAGTGAATATTCAATTAAAGGCTTAGATTTTGGAGTTAACTTTACCCAAAGATCATAAAAAATAGATTCAAAATTATGGAAAGGAAATTGTATAAGAATAAAAATAAATAAAGCTGTGAAAAAAAATCGATAAAAGCCTTGAATGTTTAAATTTTTTAGCATTGTGTTATCTCTCGTAACGCTGTGCTCTTTTCACACAAACTTTACTTATTATAGATCATACAAGATTGCCATAGACTTTTATACGAATTAGTATTAGAAACTTTATGAGTTTGTCTTATGGATGTTAAAGATAAATGTTGCGTTGCGCAACAGATCGACAGTTACAAAGATCTCCTGCCTAGTCTTGAAGATCAGTTATTTTGCGAATGTAACCTAGTCTCTGAGTCGGAAATAAAAGAGCAACTCGCAGATTTTTCTAGCTTTGAAGAATTATTAAAAAATCTCAAAGTTGGATCAGGATGTAGAAGTTGTCTTAAAGATATAAATTTAAAAAATCTATTTAATAACTTAAAGGGGTAAAAATGTCTTTTGATAGAATTCTTTTTGGAACTGCTGGAGTACCTACATTTACGGAGAAGAAAAACTCTCCAGTTGAAGGTGTCATCAATATTCATAAATATGGATTAGATTGTATGCAGTTAGAATTCGCTCACGGTGTGAGAATGAAAGAAGAAGTTTCTTCTGCTCTTAGAAAAGTTTCTTATGAACTAAATATTCCACTTACTAGTCATGGCCCATACTACATAAACTTAAACGCTAGAGAGCAAGATAAAATTGATTCTTCTGTTGAGAGAATTATTCAAACAGCAAAGATCTCTGATATGTGTGGTGCTGAATCAATGACTTTTCACGCAGCTTTTTACATGAAAGATTCACCTTATGATGTTTTTGATCTTGTTGAAAAAAGTATGAACGTTATAGAAGAAAGACTTTCAAGACTTGATATTGAAATTGAATTAAGACCAGAGTTAACTGGAAAGACCTCACAGTTTGGTTCGCTAGAAGAGTTATTAAATCTTTCTAAAAATATTTCTAGTTGTCAGCCTTGCTTAGATTTTTCTCATTTATATGCAAGAACTGGAAAGTATAATTCTTATAATGAGTTCATTGAAGTTATTGAAACTGTTCAAAAAGAACTTGGAGAGAATTCAATTAATAATCTTCATATGCATATTTCTGGAATTTCATCAAATTCAAAAGGTGATTTAAAACATTTAAATCTTGCTGATTCTGATTTTAATTGGAAAGAATTAATGAAAGCGCTTAAAGACAAAGGTTGTAAGGGTTATATGATTTGTAACAGTCCTAACTTGGAAGTTGATGCTAAAATGCTTAAGGATTATTACTTAAGTTTATAGATTTAACTGCCACCATTTCCACCTGGAGCTTGATTTCCACCATTAGAACCAGGACCCCAATTTATATCTTGCCATGGTGCCCAACAATTACTTTGGCAACCACACATACCTTGAGCAGCACATGAAGCAGGGTTAGAATGCTTCCATCCGCAACATTGTTTATTTGCAGAACAATCTGAAGGTGAAGAACATCCATTGGTAGTTAATGTTGTAGTTGTTAAAGAAGTTGTGGTTGTAGTACCCAGATCACCCGCAATACCTGGTGCATCATCACAAACAACTCCAGTCGTTGACCAAAAATTAGGATCACTTGGCTTTAAACCATGCTTACAATATAACCTTGTAGTTTTTGTTTCACCATGCTTATTGCAAGTAGTATCTGAACATTGCCATTCATCAATAACATCAATCGTTGTTTGCTGAGCGTCTTTTAAACATGGAGGCTCAATAAAAGTGCATGGATCTCCAACTTTCGGGCTCCCCTTAACTAAAACACAATCATCTGGGCAATTAAATCCATCTGGGCAGCTTAAGGATTGAGTTGGCTGAGTTCCAGAACAACTTGTAGGAGGCATAAATGCTATATCATCACAATAACAATTCTTCACCTGCAAATGCTGAGGTCCTTCATCACAAGATTGAGTTGTCTCCCATTCTCCCCAGTTATAAGACTGACAACAGCCAACAATGACATAACCTGTACCTGATCTCGATGTACCTTTACCTACAGGGCTACAATCACAAACACTTTCTGATGATTCTGCACATGTATAATATTGATAACATTCACTACCTTCGCAATTAATTAAACCTGCACCAACACATTCTAAGCCACTTCCACAAACACCAGAAGTTTTGTCATTAGGATCGCATTCAGCACATTTGTTAAGTTGTGGATATGCCGTACAAACATTATCAATACAAATATTTTGATTCCCTGGTTGAAAATCTACTAAACAACCAGATACCATCTGTTCTCTTAATGAAGAAAAATCACAACATGGTTCACCTGGTTTTCCACATGATTCACAAATAGATTCTTCATTACAAACTGCTGGATTATTTACATCTTTTGAACCAACACATTTAGATGGAGTGTTCTCATCACAACAAGGCTCATTTATTCCTCCACAGGATTCACAAAACTTTGTTTCTGGGTTATATATAGTTCCTTCTTTGCATTCATGATTCTCACAATCACCTTCTATTTCACAACAAGCTGGCTGATTTAAACCACCACATGGAGCACAAACATTATTATTTGGATGGCAAGAATATCCTTCGGAAACACATTCTAATCCTCCGTCTTTACAACAAGCTTGTCCATCTCCTCCACATGTTTTACAAATCGGCTCAAAAACTCCTCCAGGACCAGATCCGTCTTCATTATCATCACAGTGAAGAGTTGATGATTTGGATGAATAACAAAAGTGAGAAGAGTGATCTAGATTTTCTCCACCGGATCCATGACAACAAGCCTCTCCTTCGTTTCCACATTTTTGACATTTTTCACCATCTGCATCGGGAACTATTTCATGACCCTCATCACATCCACTTTCTGGACAAGGTGCCTGACCATCACTTCCACAAGG
>JAHDHG010000188.1 GCA_020631435.1 Bacteriovoracaceae bacterium
AGGTGAGAAAAATGTCGTTCTTTATTTTTATCCAAGAGCGATGACACCGGGATGCACTGTTCAGGCGTGTGAGATTAAAAAGTCTAAAAGAAAGTTTACAGGATTGGATACAGTTGTATTGGGAGTTAGTCCTGATCCTGTTGAAAAATTAGATAAATTTAGAATTAAAGAAAAGCTAAATTTTGATTTACTTAGCGATGTTGATCACAAAATAGCTGATAAATACGGAGTCTGGGGCGAAAAGAAATTTATGGGTAAGGTTTATGATGGAATTCATAGAATTACCTTTATTATCGGTAAAGATGGGAAGATTAAACATGTGATGCCCAAGGTGAAAACTAAAACTCATCATGAAGATGTAATTAGTTTTATAAAAGAAAATCTTTAAAGATAAGAAATAGGAAATCTAAGTTCTAGCTGTTCAAGGATATTGTTAATTTGATTTTTAACACTTGGTGAGTAATTAATTTCAATATCTCTATAGAGTTGGTTTAGGCTTTCTCTTAAAGTTGAGTAAAACGCTATACCTTCATTTGATTCTAAAGTGAAATAAACAAAGCTAGAATCTTCTTTTGAGACTCTTATTACTTTTACTTCTATATCTTGTGTGTTCTCCATAAATTGACTTTGTATGTTAGTAATCTAAAATTAAATTAAGCTTATTTTTATAGGTCATGGAGGACAAGAGCAAGTGTTAAAATACTTTTCTTTTCTAATATTAATTTCTTTTTGCTTTGAGGCCTTTTCTCAAGATGAGTTTGATGAAATTGATGAAGATTTTTTTGCTGAAGAGCCCACAGAAGAAAATATTGAAGATATCGAAGGGACAGAAATAAATGCTGAATTTTCTGGTGGTGCAGAAGAAGCAGATCTTTTAAAACTTTCTGAAAAATTGTCATACAAGTTAAGTGACTCTGAATGGGAAGATGCTAAGGCGAATGCGAATGTGGTATCAACTTATACAGTACAATCTGGTGATTGGTTGTTTAAAATCTCAAAGAAACTTTTTGGTACAGGTCATTACTATCCTAAGATTTGGGCATTAAATCCCTATATTACTAATCCTCATCAGATAGAACCTGGTATGCTCTTGGTATTTGATTCAAGTGAAAGTGGTGCAACCATAAGTTTTGGTGGAAGTACCGCTGAGAATCCCATAGCACCAGGGCCTGGCGGAAATTGGCAATCAGAAAAAAGACGACTTTTAAGCCAAGGGGTTCAAGTTGACTATGCTTCTCCAGAGATGCAAGGCTACTTAGATTCGGACGGGAATTATGATTCCGAGGCAATTAATAATTATCGGCCACCATCTTATGATCATTTGCTCCCTAGGAAAAAAGAAAAAAGCTTAAGTGAAGGTGGTATTACTGTACACAACAATCAAAAACTACAACTTAAGCAGGGTTATTCAATTAATACATTTATCTCGGATAACGAGATAGAGAGCTTCGGAGAAATCGTCAACTCTATTAATAATACAAGAAGACTGGATAATCACAATAAAATATTTATGAGGTTCCATTCAGGAGCTCAACAAAAGGGAGATACCTTTTCGATTTTTAGAACTCTTGGTGATGTTGATAGCGATAACTCTGATCGCGCTGGATATAAGACAGTTATCACAGCTCATGCCAAGCTTATCAAGAAAATTGAAGATCTGTGGGAAGCCAGGCTTTACAATGTAACTCATGAAGTAGAAAGAGGAGATGGAATCACCAACTATACTCCTAAAATCAAAAAAATAAGAAAAAAATATACTGCTCAAAAGATTGAAGCATTTATTGTAAGTACCTTTGATGAGCGAAGGAAATTATTAGGTGTAGGGGATATTGTCTATTTAGATAGAGGTAGATCAGATGGAGTTCGTATCGGAAATGTTTTTGGAGTTTTTGGAAACCGTGATAACTTCGTAAGAGAAAAAATTGTTAATACTCCTCTTTACTATAAAGGAGAACTAACTGTAATCGGAATAACTAATAAATTTGCAACTGCTTTGGTTACTCAAGGAAACTTTCCTCTTGAAGAAGATGATTTCTCTGTGACTATTTCAGCTCCTTATAATGATGATAAAGACGTGATTTCTAATAAAAGAGTTAGCTTTCCAGATGAAGAGCTAGCAGATGATGATTTTGATTTGCCAAATGGAGATGACTTAGACAATTTTAATGATGATTCTTTTTCTGAAGAAAGACCTGATATTGATTTGGACCCAAGTGATGATAATTTTGATCTTAAAGATCAAGACATAGATGGAACTGAGGATCTTGATGATAACTTTAATCAGCCTGCAGAGGATGGACTGAACGAAGATGGTGTAGACTTAAAGGGCCTAGAAGATGAGTTGGGAGATATAGATGATCTAGCGAATCAAGGGACGACAACTTCAGAAGTTCCAAATGAATCTATACCTGTTCCAACATCAACTCAATCTGATGAAGATTTTTATGATGAAGAAGTTCAAGGAACTGATTTAGAGGCTGTTTCTGAAGACTTAGAAGGTATTGAAAGACGTCAAGGAAAGAAATACTTAGATGAAGATATTAACGAACAAGAAAATCCTTACGGCCTAACAGAGAGTGACTTAGAAGAGGTAGATGAACTATTAAACTTTGAGTCCCTAGAAGAATGATTAAGCTTATTTCTAAAGGTTTTTTGATGGGGGCCGCTGATCTTGTCCCTGGTATTTCTGGTGGAACAGTTGCTTTGCTTACTGGTATTTACCCAGAGTTTATTAAAACTTTAGGATCCGTAGATTTTAAATCTCTTTTGACTTTTAAATTTAAAAAATTTGTTTCTTCTTTAAATCTTAAATTTATTTTTCCACTTGGATTAGGAATAGGAATTGGAATTTTATCTTTAAGCAGACTAATTAAGTTTTTACTTACTTCTTATCCGCTTTACATGTGGGCAGTTTTCTATTCTTTGGTTATCGCATCAACAATCATTTTTATTATCAATCGTAAGTGGAACAATAAAGATTCGTTAAAGTATATAATTCCAGGAGTTTTTATAGGTTATCTTTTGACTTCGTTTGGTTTTTCTCTTCCCAAAGGTAATTTGTTTTTATTAATAGCAGGTGCAATATCTTCAGTTGCAATGATTTTGCCCGGAATTAGTGGATCCTTCATTTTAGTAATGATTGGATTCTATGAACTAATCTTAGGCTATCTTCAACACCCTTTTCAGAAAGAATCATTTATATCTCTTTGTATTTTTTC
>JAHDHG010000032.1 GCA_020631435.1 Bacteriovoracaceae bacterium
TTAAGTGAAATAACAGCAATCTCTGTAGTACCACCACCTATATCTACAATCATATTTCCACTAGGTTCAGTTATTGGAAGGTTTGCTCCAATTGCTGCGGCCATCGGCTCTTCTATAAGATAAACCTCTCTCGCTCCAGATTGTTCAGCTGCCTCTTTAACTGCTCTTCTTTCAACTTGAGTAATACCAAATGGAATACAAATAATAATTCTTGGCTTAATAAACTTAGAACCATCCATTGATTTTTTTATAAAATGCTTAAGCATCGATTGTGTCACTTCGAAATCTGCGATAACACCATTTTTCATAGGTCTAATGGCCTTAATGCTCCCAGGGGTTTTTCCTAACATTTCTTTAGCTTCTCTACCTACGGCTAAAACTTTTTTCTCTCCACGAAATCCTTCATGAACCGCAACCACTGAAGGTTCATTCACAATGATCCCTTTGTCTTTAGCATAAACCAAGGTATTCGCAGTACCTAAATCAATAGCCAAGTCATTTGAAAACCAATCTACAACGCCACTAAAAAATCCCATTTAATCCCACCTATAATGTCTAATTGCATCACCTCTTAGGGCGATATCTGCAGTAATTTCAATTCCAAGTTCAATATGCTGATCAGTATATTTTTTAAACACTGAGTTCGCAGATTTTTTTGTTTTGATCCCACCTCTTTTGAGTGGACAATCAGATACTAGTAAAAGAGCTCCATTATTTACCTTACTTGCAAAACCGGTAATAAACAGTGCTGCACATTCCATTTCTACAGCAATAACTCTTTCCTCATATAATCTATTTTTAAAATTATCATCAAACTCCCAAAATCTCAGGTCTGTAGAATGAACCATTCCAGTTCTATATTCAAGACCATGTTCAACTAAAATCTGAGAAGCAAATTTTTGAATTTTAAAAGTTGGCAAAGCTGGAACTTGAGGAGGCATAAAATGTTGTGAAACACTTTCAGCTCTAATTGCTCCAATTGGTAGAATAAAATCACCAACATTTAATGATTTATGAACAGCTCCACACATTCCTAAAAATAAAACTGCCTTGGGTTCAACAACTGCGACTAACTCCATTACTAAAGCGGCCATAGCAGAACCAATTCCAAACTCAATAATACTTACCTGCGCCTTCGCGGAACTTGAAGCTTTAAAAGCTGATCCTTGTGTATATGTATGATCAGAGAACATAGCATTAAATCTTTCAACATAGTAATGAAAGTTCGTAAGAATAATTTGAGGTTGAAAATCTTCAATGTTATGCCCTGTATATCTTTCAAGCATATCTACAGCAATTTTTCTTTTATCTGGATTTGAATAAACCCTTTTTGATCTTATAGCTTTCTGAAAAGTCATAAAAGATTGAGTTTTGACTAACTTTTTCTTTTTTCTTGTTTCAATTTTTTTGATTAAACTTTTTGCAGAACTGCTAAGTTCTTTTTCAGCTTTAACTTCTTTATTTATCTCTTCAAGTAAAAAAGGATTTTTCCTTTTATCTATAACAGAGTTTTTAGACTTCTTTTTTGTAACTTTCTTTTTTTTCTTTGTGCTCTTTTTCTTTACCAAAACTCTTCCTTTAAAGTACGTTTAATCTCATTTTCTTGTACCAAATATTATCTTCTGAATACCAATCCCCCAAGAAACTAGATTCTATGTTTTTACTCTCTAATGACTCTGCAAGATCTGATCTAGTATCAAAGGACACTTGTAAAATATTTTTAGCTAAATGCATTGAATCGAATCCCAAAGTTTCTAAAAGCTTTGGGGCAATCCCACTTGTCGTTTTATACTGTTCCACAAATATTTGCTTCTTGCTTTCGTCTAGATCAGTTACAAAATTTATATTTGATAGAAATCTTTTTTGAGCAATCAAAGACCTACTCATCCAACTCGGGCCACCGACAAAATGAGCCTTCTTGACACCGAGATATTTAAATGATGGAAGAATTTGCAAAGCTTCTTTTGGATAAGAAGGAATAAAAACCCAATCATATTCTAAAGTAGGCTTAAGAATCTCTATCTCAGAAATATCTTTAGATTCTTTTTGGTATTCTTTTACTAATTCTCTATATTCAATTTCTTTTGCTCTGGTATATTCAATTCCTGATAGCTTTCCAATAGCTGGCCTAAAATCATTTATACCTTTTTCATATCCTGAAGTTTCAATCAAATCAAAACCTTTATCGCCTGATTGATTCCAAAACTCATCTAGGTAACTATGTCCAAGTTCATTATTAGGATACAAAAGTGCAACCTTTGTACCAAATTTTGACGCAGCTTCTTGGCTCAAACTTGTTCTGACTTGAGATTCAACAGAGCCTTGTATTTCAAATAAAAGCTTATTTTTATTAAATCTACTTGTATTAACCTGAGATAAAGAAAGAAAGATAGCTCCACTTTTTCTAGCTGCTTCATACTCTCTTTCTGAAGTATTGCTAAACAACCCACCAATGATAATAGAAACATTTTCTGCTTGAATTAACTCATTTACTTTATTTACAGCAATCGCAGGAACATTCTGTGAATCCCTGACTATTAACTCAAAACTTTCAGGCATCGATTGGATTGCTACTGTAATCCCATTTAATACTTTATTAGCAAAATTTGCTTTATCTCCTGTTAAAGGTAAAACAACACCAATTTTACTTCTTTCAATGGGTTGATGATAATTAATTTCAGATTGAAATTGTAGGTATTCTGAACCAACAATTTGTCCAAGCTGATCAACAGAATATCTATCACCTTTTTGCTTAAATTGATTATTTAAAGTTAAAACTAATTCTCTTAATGCAATATTCTTATTTTGATTTTTGTATTGAGTGATATAACTTCTTTTGTCTTCATCTGATAATTTAAAAAAACTTTCCTTCAAATAAGTAAAGTATTTATTAGAAAGAACATCTGAACGGTTAGAATCAAATCTAAAATAATTAATCAAAGCATGAATCTCTTCATCATTTCTTTTAAGTTTGTTTGCAATTAAAAAACTTAAAAGATGTTTTTTCTTAGCATCAAATTTTGGAAGTCTTGATTCATCAATCTGTACTAAGCTTTTGGCTGAATTATTTATATCATTTTTCTTATAATCTACTGCTGCTAAGTTAAGAAGCACTTGATTTCTTAATTTTGAATTTTCATTTACACTTGAAAGCGATGATAAAAACAATTGTTTCGCTTTTGAATAATCTCTAGAAGAATAAGCAGAGACTCCTAAAACATTCGCTTTCTCAGCTGCTTCAATTTCAGAAAGCTTCTTTTGCTCAAGTGAATTAAGTAAAGATTCTGCTTCTAAATTTTTCCCTTCAGCGATAAGCTCTTTTGCTTTTCTAATAGTAGCAACAAACTTTTTTGAATATCTTGCATCGTATTGCTCAATTTCTTCAACTTTTTCAGGAGGAACTTCTACAGTTTTACCAACAGGTTGATTTTGATGAATTGTCGTACACGAAAATAAAAAAATTAAAAAAAATAATTTCAATTATTTTCTCCTTCTTAAAGAGAAACTTCCAGCACCTGTGAAACATAACGCTAAGAATACAAACATTAACTCTAAAGAATGAGATACTTTCGTATAATCATCTCCCTGATTTAAATGAAACATCATGGCAACGAACATTGTAATAAAAAGTAGCAAATTCGTTGGAACAAAAAAGACACCTAAAACTAAAAACAATCCTCCAAAAAATTCAGAAAATGCCGCCATAAATCCAAAGAAGCTTGGAGCAAAATCAATTCCAACATTTACCATTTGAGACCCTAACCATTCCCACTTTTCAGGATTAAACATTTTAGGATAACCATGAACCATCATAGAAAGCCCAAGTCCCAATCTAATAATAAATAATCCCAAATCTTTCATTTTTGACTCCTAAAAGAAATTTATTTTTTTGCCAAATCTAAATAAATACTTAAAAAAGTATAATGATTAATAAAGAGATAGAAAACACGGGAAATAGCTTTAATTTACAAAAATATTTTGAAGTAAGGTCTAAAACACTTGATCTAATTAATACAATTCCAAACAAATTCTATGTTGGAATGAACGAAGCCCAAGGCATTAAGATCATTAAAGATGAACTAAACAAAATAGGAACATCTAAGCTATGGCATCCTACTAAATTTAGAATAGGTAAAAATACTTTAAAAAGTTTTAGAGAAAAATCAGATGAAGGAATAACTCTAGAAGAAAATGACATTTTTTTCATTGATATCGGGCCAGTTTTTGAGTCGCACGAAGCAGACTTAGGAAGAACTTTTAAATTTGGATCTAGTTCTCAACATCAAAAAATAATTGATGCTTCCAGAGAAATTTTTTTAAATGTTAAAAATTTTTGGAAATCTGAAAATATATCTGGAGCTAGATTATACAATTATGCTGAAAAAATTTCTAAAGAACTAGGCTATACTCTTAACTTAAACATGAAAGGCCACAGACTTGGAGACTTTCCTCATGCACTTCACTATAAAGGATCATTAGAAAGTATCAACTTTAAACCTATTGAAAACCTATGGGTCTTAGAAATTTTAATTAAAAATTCTGAAAACACCTTCGGTGCTTTTTTTGAAGATATACTTAGTTTTGAGCAATTAGACTATTGAAATAGATCTCTTACCTTATCAAAAAAACCTTTAGACATTGGATTAGAAATATTCCCTTGCTTCTCCTCTATTTTTGATAATTCTTCAAAAATTCCTCTTTGCTCAGAAGTAAGTTTCGTAGGAGTCTCTACAATAAGATTAATGATCTGATCACCTGTTCCATAACCGTTTAAATGTGCAATACCTTTATTTCTAAGTCTCATTCTCTTTCCAGATTGAGTACCAGCATCAATTTTCACCATCACCTTACCAGTCAAAGTGGGAACTTCAACTTCTGCCCCCAAGGCAGCTTGAGAAAAACTAATTGGAACATCACAATAAATATCAAACTGATCTCTATCAAATATAGGATGCTCTTTCACCCTAACATCCACATAAAGATCCCCTGAAGGACCTCCTTTAATACCAGGACTTCCTTCTCTTCCAAGTTTTAATTTCTGTCCATCATCTATTCCAGCTGGAACCTTTACAGATAATTTAGTTTTCTTTTTAACAGTTTGGACAAATACTCCAACTCCCTGACATTGATAACAAGTTTGTGCCAAAGTAAAAAATCCTTGCTGCCTTCTTACCTGACCAGTACCTTGGCATGTAGAACAAGTCTCAGGAGTGGTTCCATCTTTTACGATGTCTTTTTGAATAGAAACTTCTTTTTCACAACCAAAAGCGGCTTCTTCAAAAGAAATATCTAATCTCGTGTGATGGTCTTTTCCTCTGATAGCACCTGATCTTCTGCCCCTAGATCTTCCACCGCCAGCACCTCCAAAAAAGTCACCAAAGATATCTCCAAAAATATCTCCAAGATCTCCAAAGTCTCCACCTTGAAAACCACCAAAACCTTGTCCATTCATTCCTGCATGGCCAAACTGATCATAGGCAGCTCTTTTTTCTTTATTTAAAAGACAATCAGCTGCTTCACTAGCTTCTTTGAATTTTGCCTCTGCTTCTTTGTCATCAGGATTTCTATCTGGATGATATTTAAGAGCAAGTTTACGATATGCTTTTTTAATTTCATCTTCGCCAGCACCTTTATTCACACCTAAAATTTCGTAAAAATCTCTCTTTGCCATCTAGCTATCCTTAAAAAAAGAAAATGGGCATTGAGTTTCAATGCCCTAAAAAATTAATTTAAAAGTTTTTTAAACTTCTTTAAAATCCGCATCAACAACATCATCATCACCTTTGTTGTCTCCAGGGTTAGTATCTGCTTGAGCTTGTTCTGCCCCAGCGTCAGCTCCTGGAGCTTGGCCTGCTTGATACATATCTTGAGCTATTTGGTGAGAAACATTTTGCAATCTCTCAGTTGCTGCTTTGATTTCATCTAAAACTTCGGAAGTAAGCTTAGTTTTCGCTTCAGCGATAGCCCCTTCTAATTCAGTTTTCTTATCAGCTGGAATTTTATCTCCATTATCTTTAATCATCTTTTCAGATGCGAAAGTTAAAGAATCTAAATTATTTCTAGCATCTACAATTTCTTTTTTCTTAGAATCTGCTTCTCTATGAAGCTCAGCATCTTTAACCATTTTTTCAATTTCTTCTTCAGTCAATCCAGAACCACTAGTAATTCTAATCTCTTGAGATTTACCAGTTGCTTTATCAATCGCTGAAACATTAACAATTCCGTTTGCATCAATATCAAAAGTAACTTCAATCTGAGGTACTCCTCTAGGAGCAGGACTAATTCCTGCAAGATCAAATCTACCTAATGTTTTGTTATCATTAGAAAACTCTCTCTCTCCTTGAAGTACGTGAATACTAACAGCAGGCTGATTATCTTGAGCAGTAGAAAAAACTTGAGATTTTTTTGCAGGGATAGTCGTATTTTTTTCAATGATCTTAGTCATTACTCCACCAAGAGTTTCTATACCAAGACTTAAAGGAGTTACATCAAGTAAAAGTACGTCTTTAACGTCTCCGGCCAATACACCACCTTGAATAGCTGCTCCTGCGGCAACAACTTCATCAGGATTTACACTTTTATTCGCTTCCTTTCCAAAAATTTCTTTAACTTTTGCTTGAACTGCAGGGATCCTTGTCGAACCACCAACAAGTATTACTTCATGAATTTCTGAAGTCGATAAACCAGAATCTTTAATTGCTGTATTACAAGGAATCGCTAATTTATCAATAAGAGGAGATACAAGTTGCTCAAACTTAGCTCTCGTTAAATTAAGATTCAAGTGTTTTGGACCAGTAGAATCAGCTGTGATAAAAGGAAGATTAATATCAGTTTGAGTTGTTGAAGATAACTCATGCTTTGCTTTCTCAGCAGCTTCTTTTAATCTTTGAAGTGCCATTTTATCATTTTTAAGATCTATGCCCTGATCTTTTTTAAACTCTTCTGCCATCCAATTAATGATGACATAATCAAAATCTTCACCACCTAAGAAAGTGTCACCATTTGTAGATTTAACTTCAAAAACACCATCACTTGTAATTTCTAAAACTGAAATATCAAAAGTACCACCACCAAAGTCAAAAACAGCAATGTTCTTATCTTTCTTCTCATCAAGTCCATAAGCTAGAGCGGCTGCAGTTGGCTCGTTAATAATTCTTTTAACTTCTAATCCCGCAATTTTTCCTGCATCTTTAGTCGCTTGTCTCTGAGCATCGTTAAAATATGCTGGAACAGTAATAACTGCTTCAGTTACTGGCTGCCCTAAATAATCTTCAGCAGATTTTTTCATTTTCTCTAAAATTGCAGCTGAAATCTCTTGAGGTGAAATTTCTTTACCATCAACTTTTACCCATGCATCACCATTTTTATTAGCGAAGATATCAAAAGGAGCAACTTCTTTAAATCTTGTTACTTCTTCATCTGTTGCTTTTCTACCGATAAGCCTTTTAATACCAAAAAGAGTTTTCTCCGGATTAGTAACAGCTTGCCTCTTAGCAACTTGCCCAACAAGTTTTTCACTGCTATTTGAATAAGCTACCACTGATGGAGTTGTGTTATGTCCTTCAGCGTTTGGAATAATTTTATACTTTCCATTCTCTAGTACAGAAACACATGAATTTGTTGTCCCTAAATCAATACCAATAATTTTTCCCATTTATATCTCCTTATTTACTTACGATTACTTTTGATGCCCGAAGAACTCTACCGTTTAAAACATAACCGCTTTGTTCTTCTCTAAGTATCTTGTTTTCTTTTTTCCCATCTTCTTGTCCGATCGCTTCATGAAAATTAGGATCAAAGTCTTTATTTTCTGTTTCTATTTTTTCAAGCCCATGCTTTTTAAGAGTTGATAAGAATTGGTTATTAACCATATCCAGACCAACAACAATGTTTTTAACTTGTTCATCATCTACATTTCTCACCGCTTTAAGTGTTAGCTCAAAAGTATCGACTACCTGCACAAGATCAGATAAAACACCTTCAAGTCCAAACTTAATTATTTGAGATTTTTCTCTATCGAGTCTTTTCCTCAAGTTATCCATTTCTGCTGCTAAGTAGTAATACTTCTCTTTATAATCAACCTCAGCAGGCTTTTCCTCACTTAAAGTACCTTTTTCTTCAGTAATTTCAGTAACTTCCTCTTCTGAAGCAGTCACTTTTTCTTTTCGTTCTTCTACTTGTTCGTTGTTTTCCATAAATCCTCTAATTTCTGATCTAATTTAATATGGGGGCAAAGTCATGAGTGTCAAGATTTTGATTGTAAGTATTTAATATTTTTAACTTTGCAAGATTGCGTTATTTTCCTAGCATTTACTAAACAACAAGTTAATTAAAGGTTGAATCTCATACGAGGAGGAAATATGAAATTATTAGTAACCTTATTTTTAGCGAGCTCACTTTTCGCAGGAACAATCGTTCCAAATATTAAGTGGAACAAAAACGAAGCAAACGACACTGGTGCTGCAGCTGCATGGAGCAAAAGATCGAATGCTACTTTAGGATTAGGTCATGATCATAACTCAGCTATTGATTGGTTTGGTGATGCTCAAGTTCTTTACAATTACTCTGGTGTAGCAATTGAACTTGGTGCTCTTTCTGATTTAGATTTTGACAACCAAGCATTTGGAGCAAACTTGGGTTATATGATTAACTCAAATTTTTCTATTGGGTTAGAGTATGAATTTATTAATCATGATTCGCCAATAGCAGATTCTTCAAGACCATCATTATCATTAGACTATAAATTAGCTAATGGATTAATCATTGGTGCAGGATATGGAAGAGGTCATACTAATGGTATTGATGCAGACTCTAATGATTTTCACCTAGGTGTTGGTCATGTAGCAAATCATTATGCAGCTGAATTAGTATTAAACTATACTCCTCAAGATGATGATGGTATTAACCAAGAACTTGGAGCAAACCTAGATATCGTTTATCACTTTGCTAAAAGATGGCAATTACACGGACTATTAGGATATGAAACGTCTGAGTTTGATGTTACCGGAGCTGAAACAGAATCAAGTGAATTTTCAATTACTCCAGAGTTAGAATACATGATTAATTCAAACTTTTTTGTTAACTTTGCTCCTTCAGTATCTTTTGGATCATCAGAAGCAACAGTTTTAACAGTAACAACAGAAGCTGATACTTCTTCAGCTGGACTAGCTGCAGGGTTTAGAACTGTATGGAATAGCTGTCAATGGGAATTTGATGCTGGATATGCTGAAGAGACAATAGAAGCTGGATCAGTAGAAACTGATTCAGAAAACTGGACTTTCAGAACTGCATACACTCACCACTTCTAAAAATAACTTAAATTATTTTTATAAATTAGGGGAATCAATTGATTCCCCTTTTTTATATCTCTTCTTTTAAATCAGCTACAAATCTCTCTAATACATCTGCTCTTTTCTTAGCAAACTCTTTTCCTTTTTTTGTCTGCATCATCTGAGGTAATTTAAATAACTTAGTATAGAAATGATCAAGGGCAAAAGATTTATCATCTAAATCTCTTTTCTTAGAAAATGGATCAGCACCATCAAAAAGTTTGCTTCCCATCATTCCTGAAACATAAAACGCTCTCGCTAATCCTATTGCTCCTATCGCTTCCATTCTATCAGCGTCTTGTACAACCCTTGCTTCCTCTGTTTCACATTTTACATCTGCCGAAAAAGAATGAGCGTGAATAGCATGAGCGACATCTTTTAACTTATCTGTGGGAAAATTCATTTCAGTTAAAACTTCATTCGCTTTATTCGCAGCATGTAAAGATGACAAAGAACGATCAGGATGATTCTTTGGATAGCTTACTAGATCGTGAAAATAACAAGCAGCTAAAATAACAAGTTTATCATTTGACTCATCACTAATTTGATCAGCAACTTTCCATACTCTTTTAAAATGATAAATATCATGAGAACCATCTTGAAGATCTTTATCTTTATAATAATCAATAAATTTTTCTTCCCAATCTCTTAAATTCATAAAATCCTCTCTATTAACGTATCTAAGTTAACAAATCCATATTGATTAAAAGCAAAACGTTTGCCTTGAAATTCACCTAAACCTTCTCGCTCGTAATCCTTAAAAATCTCTATTGCAGAATCACTAAATTGATCTATTTCAATCCCTATATTCGTCCTTGCCATAGTATATAGTTTTTCTAGATTTAGCTGATTAGAACTCAAAGTCTCAACATTCACTTCTCCGGAAGGCAGCCATTTATATCGATATCCAGCATCTCCCACAAGTAAACCACTACCACTAGGCCCCAAAGCTAAATAAGAATTTTGTTTCCAATATTGCCAATTATGATTAGATTCAAATCCTTTTAAAGCATAATTGGAAACTTCATAATGATTGAAATTATTTCTTGATAAAAACTCATGAACTGTTAAATACTCTTCTCTAATTTTTTCATCATCAGGTAAATAATCTTTTAAAGGATAAGACTCACCAACAGATAATATATAGAGACTTATATGCTTAGGATTAAACTTAAGTATTCTTTCTAATTCATTTTTAACATTTCTTTCAGAGTCAACTTCAGGAAGCCCAATCATAAAATCAACTGAAAAGTTTTCATGATGAGAACTCACAAATTTTAATGTTTTCTCAATTTCAGAAAAGTCATGAGATCTATCAAGCAAAGGAAAAATCGATTTATCAAAAGACTGAACTCCAATTGATAATCTATTCACCCCATACTTTAACAGTTCAAGGATTTCTTTTTCTTGATACCTAGAAGGATCTACTTCAATAGTAAATTCCTTAAGTGAAAAATGATTAATCTCAAAATATTTTTTAAACTTTTCCAGAAATTTAATAATTTCTTTTCCCCATAAACTAGGAGTTCCCCCACCGATATAGATTGTCTCAAGATCAGAAATAGAAAAATTATTTTTTTCTAGAATCTCTTTTTGCGTTGGAAGGGAATTAATCAAGTAATTAAAGAAATTTTCATTACTATCAGATTTAAATTTAGACTTATAGAAATCACAATAGTTACATAAATGCTCACAATGAGGGTAATGAATGTACAGTGATTTAACTTCCATCAGGCCCATCATATAATGAAATTACATTTTTAGGAATTTAGAAATTATGAATATTATTGAAAGAAAAATTAACAATCTAAAAGTTTACTTTATTCAGTCCCCTAATAGTACAACAAACACTGTGCAATTTTGGTTCAGAGCAGGCAGCTCATTAGAAACGGGAAAAGATAAAGGTATTGCTCATTTTTTAGAACATATGTTCTTTAAAGGAACTAAGAAAAGACCAGGAGCAAAAATAGCACACGAAGTAGAATCATTTGGAGGAGAAATTAACGCTTTTACCTCTTTTGACTATACTTGTTATTATATTAATTCTCCAAAAGATCAATTAAAGAAAACGACTGAAATCTTAATGGATATGGTCAGCAATCCCTTATTTTCAAACGATGAACTGATCCCTGAAAGAGGAGTAGTCTTTGAAGAATACAGAAGATCAATAGATAACCCACACCATTATAATTTTCATCAAATTCAAAAGAATTCTTTTTCAGCGTCTTATTCTCATCCTATTTTAGGAAATGAAAAAACAATCAAATCTTTTCAAAGAAAACAGCTTTTAGATTTTAGAAAAAAATTCTACAACACTAGTAATTCTGCACTATTCATTGCTGGCAACTTCAATAAAACGGACTCATTAGAAAAAATCATAAAAAACTATAAACTTCCAAAAGGACCAAAAACTCAATACAAAAAATTTAACGTAAAGAATATTAAAGAAAGCATTCACCTTCATACAAAAGATGTTAACCAAGCTACACTTACGTTGATTATTGATGCTCCAAAGTATGAAACCCAAGCTGCCGTAAACGAAGATCTTGCTATTAATTGTTTTGCTTACGGAGAAACTTGCTATTTACATCAAAGGTTAGTTAAAGAAACATCTCTCGCTACTGCAACCTCAGGATCGAGTATGTTTATGAACAATGGAGGTGCTCATTTCTTAAAAATTGTTTATCCAACAGACAATCATAGAGATGTAATTAAAGAGCTTATTGAAATTATAAAAAAAACAAAAAAAGAAAAGTTTGATCCAAAAGATATTGAAAAAATTAAAAATCAGTATGTTGCTTCAAAGATTTATGAACAAGAAAGTCTAGAGGCATATACTTTCTCACTAGGACATGGCTTTGCTCAAAATGAAGATCTTTATAGCGAGCAAGAATTTATTAAAAGGATAGAAAAAACTAGTGCTCGAGATGTGAACAATTGTCTCAATAATATATTTGAGAATGACGTACAAATACATTTACAACTCCCTGAAAATGAAGACTTAAATTCTTTTAAAAAAGATCTCAAAAACTTAGAGAAATCATTTAAAGAAACATCAAAAAATATAAAATCAACTCATAAGCCTAAAAGTTCTTCTTTTGATAAATCTGTACAACACATCAAACTTAATGATGGCCTTTCAGTGCTTTATAGAAAAAATGCTCAGAATCCAACTTTTGCCTGTCACGCATACGTAAAAGGTGGAATATCAAAAGAAAATGAAAGTAATTGCGGTTCTCATTACCTGATAGGAAAAACTCTAACACTTGGTCATAAGGATAAAGACTATAAGAAATTAAGAACTGAGATGGAAACTCTTTCTGCTCACTTAACAGGATTTTCTGGCAAAAATGCTTACGGTGTCACTTGTCATGGATTAAGTAGAAACTTTGATTCACTTTTTAACGATTTTTTATGTTCCCTTAGATATCCAAATTTTGATAACAATTTAGTAGATCTTGAAAAAGAAATGATGCAAAGATATCTAGATAATGTAAAAAAAGACCCTGTAAAACAATGTTTCAAAAAATTCAAAAAATCTCTTTTTAAAGATACCCCTTATGCACTAGATCTAATGGGTAATGAAAAAACTATAAAAGAGATGAATAGCAATTCAATTAAACAAATTCATGAAAGCAATTTAAATAATAATGAAATAATGATCACTCTTTCTGGAGATATTGATTTAGATTCATCTATTAAATATATTCAAGATCAACTGGATTTTAAGAAAAAGAAAATTATAAAGGCAAAAGAGTTCAATTTGCATAACTCTGGAGAAAGATATCATATTGATTTTGATAGGGAGCAAACTCAAGTTTTTATTGGATATGAAGGTCTGTCTTTGATCGATCAGAATGATATGTATTTAAAAATGATAAGCACTTATCTTTCAGGTCAATCAAGTGAACTTTTTGTCGAAGTCAGAGATAGGCAAGGTTTATGCTACTCCACTCAACCAATTCATCATACTGCTTTACAAGCAGGCTATTGGGGGATTTATATAGGAGCAGGTGCAGATAAAGTAGATAAAGCAATTACAGCTATCAATCAAATTCTAAACAGAATAAAAAATAAAGGCCTCAAAGAATCAGAAGTCAAAAGACTCTCTAAAATGATTGTTGGCCAACAAAAAATGCAATTACAAACAAATGAAGATTTTGCTAATTATTATTCAATCCCTGTACTTCATGGATTAGGATTAGATTTTGAAAATAAAAAGATTGAAAAAATTAAAAAGGTGAGTTCAAAAGAATTGAATAAATTTTTAAAGAAATTTTTAAGTAGGCCGCAACTCATCGTTACGGCCGGCCCTAATTAAGAACAAGTGTTTTTAACATTTACCCCAATCTTAACATCAACGGTACTCCACGTTTTAGCTTTACCATTTTTCATATGATGGGGCCTACAAATTTTTGCTAATGAATTAAATGCTTCTTTAAATCCTAATTCTAATAAATCAAACCCACCTTCGATATCAATTCTGTTGTTTTCATATTTATAAGAAAACTCAACTGGATGAGACTGTCCCCCCATATTAATATCAATCATAACAGTCTTTTTTACCTCATCGACGGCCATTAAAACTGCTCTTATTTGCTTTCCAGGAATTTTCTTTAATAGACCATTTAAAATATTGGTATTTCTCGCAGGTTTACCAAATTCAAGGCTTTCTTCCATAATAACAATGCTTGCTGACATTAAATAATCATTAAGTGTTTTTTCACCATCAGATAAATTTAATTTCCACTTTTTAAAAGTTCCCGTAACTCCAGACTTTTCTTCAAACTTATAGCCAGTAACCTTTAAATCTTTTGATGCTTCATCATGATAAAACCCGCAACTCTCTTTTCCTTCGGAAGGATTTACGACTTCAACTTCATCAGAGAGAACTTCTTTTTTCTCAACAACAGATGTAGGTTCATCAGTTTGATTGTTACTTTTCGAACATGAAAAAATTAAAAATAAAATTAATAAATACTTCACAAGACCTCCAAAATAAAAATATTTTACTGGATATCTTCTTTGAAGTTAAGCGGCCATGTCTGATTTCTTTTGAATTTTGGTAATAAGTTTCTCTAAATAAGATAACTTATCATCTAATTCAGCTAGTTTGAGCTCATATTCATTTTCATCATTAGAATTCAACTCAAGACTAAGTCTAAGGCATAGTGCAGCTAAGATCTCGAATCTATTAGAAAGATTTTCATAAAATGAAGGAACATCATAATGATCGGGTGTAAGGGAATTTAGCTTTTTATAAGCTGTTTTTCCAAGATTCATATAATATTGCTTATTTACAATTTTTCTATTAATCGACTCAGAATAAAAACTGCTTAAGAGCAATGATTTATCTCCAACTTCTTTTAACTTCCTAATCTTTGAACTTTTATTTAAATTACTAGCTTCAAGAAAAGTAATACCTAATGGCTTACCATCAAATTTTGATGCGTCTGAATATTCATCTAAAACATCTGAAGAATAGAAAATAATTTCTTGAGGAAGGGGACTAATAATTTGATTATTAATCTCTTCTAGTACTGAATAAAAATAACTTTGAAGAGACTTTCCAAATACAATGTTCTTAGCTTTTTTAATCATATTTCATTATATCAATAAAATATAATTACAAGAGGTTTTAGAGATTTATTCCTGAATATCTAACTCAATCATGACATGACCAGACTCAATATTATCACCCTCAGAGACATTAATAGACTCAATCACTCCATCAATTCCAGCTTTGATTTCATTTTCCATCTTCATTGCTTCTAAAATCAATAAAGTTTCTCCCTGCTTAACTTCATCTCCGTTCTTTTTTAATATTTTTACAACCTTGCCTGGCATTTGAGTTACCAGAGATCCAAAGTCTCCACCTCCAGATCCAGAGGGCTTAAAACCTCTAAAGATTTGATAATTCTCAGAACCAATATTGATAGAGTTCGGATTTACCAGAGGTATAACTTTCTTCCACTGATTTCCTTTTTTATAAAATAAATCATCACCAATTTCTTTAAGACTTATTTCTTTTTTTTCATCTCCTGAATGCATAAAAAATGAATCATTGTTTTTTTCAATCTCTAAAATTTTCTCTAATTCACCCGAAAAATAATATCTCATTTCAGCTCTCCACTTATAACTACATTAGTAAATATTTCCTCATAATCATCAGAAGAGATATTCACTTTTTCCTGAGGCTTCACAACTTCAATGTACTTTGTTGAATAATTACCTTTAAGAAAATTTTCTTCATCTAAAATAGTTTTATGAAGAAGAATATTATTCTTAAGTCCATAAATAGAGAGTTGATTTAATGCTTCTTTCATCTTATCAATCGCAACATCTCTGTTAATTCCAAAAGAAATTAACTTTCCTATCATAGGATCAAAATCAGGAGTAATCTCAATACCTGGATATATACAATGATCAAACCTTATCCCTTGTGGCATTGCACCTAAATCAAAACCAGAAACGACTCCTGGAGCAGGAAGCATTGAAACTGGATCTTCGGCACAAATTCTACATTCAATAGAATGTCCTTTTTGCGTAATTTCTTCTTGTGAAGAAATATCCATTTTTTGACCTAAGGCAGATTTAATCATATTTCTAAGTAGATCAATTCCAGTTGTCTCTTCAGTAATTGGATGTTCAACTTGAATTCTCGTATTCATTTCTAAAAAATAAAATGATTTATCCTCATCCATAATAAATTCAACTGTACCTGCTGAATCATAATTTACAGCTTCTGCTAATCTAACAGCAGTTTTACAAATATTTTCTCTTACATCTTGATCATTTCCAATAAACGCTGAAGGCGCTTCTTCGATAATTTTTTGATGCCTTCTCTGAACAGAGCACTCTCTTTCATAAACATGAAAAATATTATTCTTATCAGCTAAGATTTGTACTTCTATATGTCTTGGGTTTTGAATATATTTCTCTACCAACAAACCAGGATTTCCAAATGAAGACTGCCCTTCTCTTTGAACAGCCGGAAAATTCGTTTTAAGTTCATCTTCATTAAAACAAACTCTCATTCCCTTTCCACCACCACCTGCAACAGCTTTTAACAGTACTGGATATCCTATTTCATTAGATACGCTGATGGCTTCGTCAATTGTTGGAACCTCGCCCACTGATCCAGGGATAGTAGGTACATCAGCATCTTTAGCAATTTTTTTAGACTTGGCCTTATCACCCATTAAGTCTATTGCTTCAGCATTAGGTCCAATAAATATTAAACCTTCTTTTTCAACCTTTCTTACAAATCCAGAATTTTCTGCAAGAAATCCATAACCAGGATGAATAGCTTGAATATTATTTTCTTTTGCTAACGAAATTATTTTATCTTGATTAAGATACGTTTCACTGTTTGAGCTACCCTCAAGCCTTAACCATTCTTTACAATAACTTAAGTGAAAGGCCTTAGGTTCATTATCAGTCCATACTCCAACTGAGGTAAACCCTAACTCATTGACTGCTTTTGCAATTCTAATAGCTATCTCACCTCTATTTATAATTAGCACTCTCATAATTGAATATTCCCATGCTTTCTTTTTGGTCTGTAAACTTTTTTATTTTCTAAAGACCTTAAATATTGAATTATTTTTTTTCTTGTATCTTCAGGAAAGATAATCTCATCTAAGTATCCAAGCTCAGCAGCTTTATAAGGATTATTGAATTTGTCTTCATAATCTTTAATAAGTTCGGCCTTTTTCACTTCAAAAGCATCTCCATCTAAACCTTTTAATTCATTTCTAAAAATGATCTTTACTGCACCTTCTGCACCCATCACTGCAATTTCAGCATTTGGATAAGCAAGATTAATATCAGATCTTATATGCTTAGATGCCATAACATCATAAGCCCCACCATAAGCTTTTCTAGTGATCAAAGTGATCATCGGCACTGTGGCTTCACTAAATGCATATAATAATTTAGATCCATGTTTTATGATTCCACCAAACTCCTGAACAGTACCAGGTAAAAATCCAGGCACATCAACTAAAGTTAAAATTGGGATTTCGAATGCATCACAAAATCTTATAAATCTAGCGGCTTTCATCGATGAATCAATATCCAAAACTCCCGCTAAGTTATTAGGTTGATTTGCAATAATTCCAATTGAATCTCCACCCATTTTAGAAAAACCACAAAGAATGTTTTTGGCAAATCCTGCTTGTACTTCCAAAAAGTGTTTATTATCAACAATCTCTAAAATAAGCTCTTTCATATCATAAGGTTTTTTAGAATTTGATGGTATAAAATCTTTTAATTTATTATTGCTTCTCTCAACATTATCTTGAGTATTTTCTCGATTAACTTTCGTAAAGTTACTACTTGGTAAAAAACTTAACAGTTCTCTAGTTCTTTCAAAGCAATCATCTTCATCTGAACACATAAAATGAGCAACTCCTGATTTTTCATTATGCGTTTTTGCTCCACCAAGTTCTTCTTTAGTAACTTCTTCATGAGTTACAGTTTTAATGACTTCTGGCCCGGTAACAAACATATAAGATGTTTGATCAACCATAAAAATAAAATCAGTCATAGCAGGAGAATATACAGCTCCACCAGCACAAGGCCCCATCACTAATGAGATTTGTGGAATAACTCCTGAGCACTTTACATTTCTATAAAAAATTTCAGCGTAACCAGCGAGTGAATCTACGCCTTCTTGAATTCTTGCTCCTCCAGAATCATTAATTCCAATAACAGGTATTCTATTATTTAATGCAAAGTCCATAACTTTACATATTTTTTTTGCAAAAGCAGCTCCAAGAGCTCCTCCCCAACAAGTAAAATCTTGAGAAAATAAAGCAACTTGCTTCCCGTTAATTTTTCCAATTCCGGTAATAACTCCATCACCAAGAAATTTATTTTCACTCATTCCGAAATCATTGCATCGATGAGTAACGAACTTATCAAACTCTATAAATGAACCTGGATCTACAAGTTTTTCAATTCTTTCTCTAGCAGTATATTTACCTTGGTCATGCTGCCTCTTAATTCTAGATTCACCTCCACCTAATTCATTTAATCTAATTTTCTCTTTAAGAAGAGTTCTATTTGTGCATTCAGTCATAACTAGCTCTTTTATTTAAAATTTTAAGCTATTTTATTATTTAAGATCAGTAATTCAAGGAAGGATGAATTAATTATTAAGATTAATGAAATCTAAAATTTTTTGATTAGTAATAAGAGTAATTTCATTAAAGACTTTCTTACTAGCTCCATCTGGAGTCTTAATTCTACATATAAGACCTACTATCTGATCAGATTGTGTAACAGCTCCACCAGAACTGCCTAGGGCTGCATAAGCATCTAACGCAGATTCATTATTTTTAGTACTTTCAATAAAAAAACTACTAGATTCGCAAGTTAAGTCTTCAGATAAAACAGGAAAATTTGAACCTACTCTTAAATTTTTATCTTCCATTTTCCAAAAATAAAACTGATCTCCCAAGAGAGGGAGCCAGAAAGATTTTTCATAAAATTTTAAAAATTTATGAACACCGTATCCATATAAAGAGACCTCTTCATTTTTGAAAAAGTCAGATGCCAAATTGAAAGATCTCGAGAAAAAATCTGTATTAAACTCAACAACGGCATAATCAAACTGACATTTCAACCCGTTAGACTTGAAGTATTCATCTGGTATTCTAATTTTAATTTCGCTTCGATTAATAATTTGTTCTTTACCATTAATAAATATTGAAAATTTATTGAATTTATTAAGATAGAACTTTTCTACCGCATGGGCACTGGTCAGGATCTTATTAGAAGAAATTACATTTGCTGTTCCTTTTGAACCTTCTTTCAAAATCATTCCAGAGTAATCTTTACCTTCATACATCACCATCTTTGATGTTTGAAAACGAATAACTCTATCATCTTCAATAACTTTTCCACCGACTATAGAAAAAGCAGAAAAAGGAATAAGGATAAGTAATAATATTTTCAAAGTAATTGAATAAAGCCTCAAAAGTGACTTTATTCAACTTATCGAATCTTACATTGTAATTTTTTCAGGATGCTTTTTTAACTCTTTTATCAAGCCCGTATTTCTCGACCTTCATGATCAAACCAGCTCTACTTATACCGAGTTCTTTTGCAAGTTTAGACTTGTTAAAGTTAGTCCTCTTTAGACCTTCTTTAATCATATAAGCCTCAAGCTCAGATAACGCACCTTTTAAAGTTCCATTCGTATTGATTCCTTTTAATCCTGCAGGAGATGCACCACCAGTTTTCTCTAATATTCTAGAGCTTAAAAGATCTGGAGTAACTGTATTATCTTCTCCAGCAAGAACAACTAATCTTTCAACTTCATTCTCTAGCTCTCTAATATTACCTGGCCAAGAGTAATCAAGCATTTTCTCTAAACATTTCTTTGAAAAAGTTTTTAATTGAAGTCCTTTCTCAGAACATTTTTTTTAAATGTTCCATCAACAATGGGATATCTTCATTTCTTTCTCTTAATGGAATTAACAT
>JAHDHG010000033.1 GCA_020631435.1 Bacteriovoracaceae bacterium
TAGTAGTAGTAGTAGTAGTAGTAGTAGTAGTAGTAGTAGTAGTTGTTGTTGTAGTAGTTGTAGTTGTTGATGTTGTTGATGTTGTTGATGTTGTTGACATAGGATCAAAAACTGTCAGACTAGCACTTAAGTCATCTCCAGGTGAAACATCACTTTGATCTAACATCACATTAGTAATATTATTTACAATAGTTTGCCCCTCAGTCCCTGCATTAATGTTTACTTGAATTTGAAGACTTTCAGAAGCACCAATATTTAAGTTGCCAATATTCCACTTACCTGAACCCATAGTATAGGTTGTGCTGCCAGAAGAAGTATGATTGGAATATAAAACTCCTACAGGTAAAACATCATCCATAGAAAGGCCAGAAATAGCTGAAGGCCCCAGATTAGAAACATTAATTGTATATGTAACTAAGTCACCAACTTCTGGTGATTCATTATCTACAACTTTCGAGATTCTAAGATCTGATCCACAAAGTTCGTAGTTTTCTAAAATTGAGGGACTCTGAACATGAGCCGGACTTTGAATATCAAGCTTAGCAAGCATTCCATTTGCTAAATTCCCAGGGAACTTAACATTAGAGCAATTAAATTGACCGGCTGTACAAATACAACTTACTGAACTGGGAATCATATCCGGAGAAGAGACATAGATGCTCGAATTTTCTATAGCACAAAATCCTTCGAGATCTATTAATGTATTTGCTGGGTAACAACTAGTTTCAGGATTTAGACTTAATCCAAAACTTAGAAATGTAGTAATATTAGTACTTTTTCCACAAGATAAAAGAATTAAAAAGAGAATAATTTTATTTAAAAATCCAAGCATAAACGTCCTACTGTCAACCATTTGATTAACAGATTATTTCCCAATAAACTTTACACTTTAATTTTAACTGAATGATCGAAATGTACTAGTTAGAATAATTCTAAGTTAAACTCTTGAACTTTAAAGAAGATATGCCCAAAAAACATGACAAATAGATTAAAAAGTAGCATTCCCTGGATACCTAGGAAAAGCAATCACATCTCTAATGTTACTCATCCCAGTTATATACATAATCGCTCTTTCAAACCCTAATCCAAAACCCGCATGTGGCGCTCCACCAAATTTTCTTAATTCCAAATACCATTCATAATCATCAGCTTCTAACCCACATTCAGAAATTCTAGATTTTAATATTTCATAGTCATCCTCTCTTTGAGAACCACCAATAATCTCACCGACACCTGGGACTAAAATATCCATTGCCCTTACAGTTTTTCCATCATTATTTAATTTCATATAAAAAGCTTTTATCTCTTTAGGATAATCAGTAACGATTACAGGAGCATTGAAGTGTTCTTCCGTAAGAAATCGTTCATGCTCAGTCTGAAGATCTACACCCCATTCAACTTTAAATTCAAATTTCTTAGAGCTTGCTTTTAATATCTCCACTGCTTCAGTATAAGTAATTTTTTGAAAGGAGGTTTTAGATACATGATTTAAAGTTTCCTTTAAACCTTCCTTGTAATTTTTCTCAAAAAACTCAATTTCATCAGGACATTTCTCCAGAGCGTAATTAATCATGAACTGAATATACCTTGCCCCTAAATCTGCGACGTCATCTAAATCTGCAAAAGCAACTTCCGGCTCAATCATCCAAAACTCTGAAAGATGTCTAGAAGTATGAGAGTTTTCAGATCTAAAGGTAGGGCCAAAGGTATAAACCCCTCCCATTGAAAGTGCTAAGCTTTCCGCCTGTAGTTGCCCAGTGCAAGTTAAAAATGTTTTTTGTGAGAAGTAATCTTTTTCAAAATCAATTTCACCTTTTTCATTTCTAGGTGGATTGTTTAAATCTAAAGTTGAAACTTGAAATAACTCTCCTGCACCTTCAGCGTCTGATGCGGTAATTAATGGTGTATGAATATAATAATACCCTTCATTAGAAAAAAATTGATGAGTTGCTTGTGCAAGGTGGTGCCTCACTCTAGTCACAGCAGAAATAGTGTTTGTTCTCGCTCTGACATGGGCCACTTCTCTTAAAAATTCTAACGAAGTTTTCTTTTTTTGAAGTGGATAGTCCTCAGTAACTTTTCCAATTATCTCAGGCTCTTTCCCTTGCATTTCAATAGGCTGTCTTCCTCCCGATTCAACAATTAAACCTTTGACAGAAAGACATGTGCCAGTAATAGAACTAGAAATTTCTTCATAATTAGGTGTATCCTGGTCAATTATTATTTGCAGATCTTTAAAGCAAGATCCATCATTCAAAACAACAAAAGAGAAGGCCTTCGATTTTCTTAAGGACTTAACCCAACCTTTAACTAAAACTTCTTTTTCAATAAAAGATTCTGACTTCTCAAATATTTCTTTAATTAAAGTTCTCATAATTAACCTTTATACTCTTCTAACAATCTTTTCATTTCATTTTTCTCTATTCGAGGGCCATATTTAGTCACAATTTTTGAAGAAAAATAGTTAGCTATTCTCGCAGACTCTTCATAGGACTTGTTAAGACTCAGTCCATAGAAAAATGCTCCGGCGTACATATCCCCTGCACCATTAGTATCGATCGCTTTAACAGGGAATCCACTCACTTTAATTTTTTGACTCCCATCAAATACTACAGAGCCTTCTTTACCAGTGGTTATAGCAAAAGTGCTAGCAAAACTTTTAAGTTTTTCAAATGCTTCATCTAAATTAGAAGTATCCGTTAAACTCATGGCTTCTTCTTCATTACAAAACAAAAGATCAACTTTATTAGATAAAATATTTAAAAACTTTTCTTTAAAGAAACCAACTATTCCAGGATCAGATAAAGTAAGTGCTATCTTTTTATTTTGATTTTTTGCAAGACTCATAGCTTTATCGACAGCTTTAAGTGCATCATCAGAAGTCACAAGATATCCTTCAACATATAAATAATCTGAGACACTTATTTTTTCGAAATCACAATCATTACTAGAAAACTTAGAAGAAACTCCAAGAAAAGTATTCATTGTTCTATCAGCATCAGGAGTCACAAAGACCATGCACTTGCCTGTAGGGTCATTGTCATCTTTCTTTGAAACTTCAGAAAACTCAACCCCATTAGAAGCTAGGTCGTTGAGATAGAAATTCTTCATCATTGTTGACTTTACAAGCGTAAAATGATGTTCCTCCAAGTTGAGCTAATGCAATCACTGTATTTGCAGCTGAACCTCCACATGCCCTTTTATCAGGAGATCGATCTAATGAAGTATTAATTTCATTTAAGCGATCTTGATCAATCAAAGTCATTAAACCTTTTTCGATATTAGAATTTACTAAAAATTCCGGGTTCACTTTAAACTCCGAATCGACCAGAGCATTTCCTAAGGCAAATACATTAAATTTGTTCATTTAATGATTATAAATCAGTGAATTCTTAGTGAAAAGGATAAAGCTTTAAATCTATCGATTAAATCAAACTTTCTGCTAATTGAAGCTTTGATTCAAGACGAGCAAGATCTTTATTCATTGGTAATTGAGCATAACCCAAGATTCTTCTAAAGATTTCGAGTCCTGCAAAAGCACTCATTAAATTCTCATCATAAGGATGCGAGTATGAACTGAGATAAGTTTCAATTTCAGATTGAGAATGATCAGATAGATGTAAATGTCCAAGGCTCACTCCTAAATCAAATTCTTTAGGGCCAATAAATCCAAATTCTGGGTCTATTGTGAAAATCTTATCATCACACTTCATCCAGCTTCCAGGGTAATAATCTCCATGAAGTAAGGTGTCCCCTTTTTTTAGATACAACTCTCCAATTTCTTTAGAGGCTTTTAAGATCTTTGAAGAATGAATATAATTCTTCGCAAGCTTGGTGAAACCATTTGAAATATCATCAAGATTTAATCCATTATTTTCTTGAAACGGAATATCATACATATGTGCATGATTTAGCTCTCTCATCTCAAAATTAGTAAACTCAGATCCGGAAATATCAGTAGCGTGAATTTCAGATAAAATTCTAGCTATTTGTTTTAAATCATTTTCCTCAATTTTGTCAGCTCCATAAACTGATAAAAAATCTTTCCCTTCTCCTAGGTCTTCCATGGCAAAAAGATAATTTTTCTCATCAAAGAAAATATTATGAGGAATAAACTTAGTTAAATTCTTATTGGAACTTGCTAAATGATAAAACCTCACCTCTTCATTAATTCTTCCAATTGGAGCTTTTACTTCAGGAAACTTCTCACAAAATGGACTTGATTGTTTTAAAATCAAACTTCCTTGGTCATGAATTACTCTCATCGTACAATTCATATTCCCTTCGCCAGCTTTTTTTAAGTCTCTAACAGGAGCATGAATACCTTTTGTATTTAAATATTGCTGAGTATCTTCTAGGTTCCAATCTCTTAGAGCTTTCATTTTATTCCTTAATTTTCTCAAAGGTTTTCTTATCCTTATTCTTTCTAAAAGTATTCGGATAGTAAATTTGTCCGTGGAAACTTAAATAAAAACCTGGTGGTAAAATGCTGGCGCAATGAATAGACTCTATAAGATTCTGTCTAGCATCATTATCTTCAAAACCAAGAGGTCTCATGGCACCTGTAAAAACAACTGGTATAGTTAATGGTTCATCTTCACTGAGCTTTTCTAAACATCTAGACATCGTCTGATCCAATGTATCTGTTCCATGAAGAACGACCATTGGAAACTTCATCCTCTCGAAGGCCCTAATAAAATCATAGATCAAATCACGATCCTCTAGAGTCATTTCAAGAGAATCTTTTTGCATAATCTCATTAATAATAAATTCCTTATAAGGATAGCGCAGCTCGTCAATAATTTTATCTTCTATAACTGATTCTCTGTTTTTTAAACTTCCGTCACCTTCATCGTACGTTTTCTCAATAGTCCCTCCAGTGGAGAGAATGAGAAATTTTTGTTTATTATTATTAAATCGATCAAACCTAGATTTTAAATCCATATGACTCTTGACTCCTTAAATTTCTATACCATATTAACAAAAACGTATTTTTATATCTAGGAGCAATCTCAATGACTAACAAAAAAGGAACAATTTCAGTAAATACACAGGATATTTTTCCAATTATCAAGAAATGGCTTTATTCAGAACACGATATTTTCTTAAGAGAGTTAGTTTCAAACTCATGTGACGCAATTACTAAAAGAATCACATTGGCTAAGAATAACAATGAGGTTGCTCCAGATGGAAAAGTGAATGTTTGTATTGATAAAGATAAAGGAACAGTCATTATTTCAGATAATGGAATTGGGATGACTGAAGAAGAAGTAGAAAAATATATTGCTCAACTAGCTTTTTCTGGAGCTGAAGAATTCGTTGAAAAGATGAAAGATTTAAAAGCAGATGAAGCGAAAGATGACATCATTGGAAAGTTTGGACTTGGTTTTTATTCTAGCTTCATGGTGGCCGATAAAGTTGAAGTAGAATCATTATCGATGAATGAAGGAGCTACTCCTACAAAATGGACATGTGAGGGAGATACTGATTATGAGTTTACTAAATCTGATAAATCAGAGGTAGGGACAACTATTACCCTTTATATTAATGAGGAATCTAAAGACTTCCTTCAATCTTATAAAACAAGATCTACTTTAAGAAACTATTGCGATTTTATGCCTTACCCTATTGAGCTCATTGATTTAAATGAGAGAACAAAAATCTTCGAAGAAAACTTAAAAGCTGAAAAAGAAGAAGATAAAAAAGAAATTGGAATAGATATCATTAATGAAACTGAACCACTATGGAAAAAAGATCCATCTAAAGTCAGTGAGGAAGAATATAAAACATTCTATTCAAAAATGTTTCCAATGGATCCAGAACCTTTGTTTTGGCTTCATTTAAATATTGATCATCCTTTTACACTTCAAGGAATTCTTTATTTCCCTAAAATCAATCCTGCTAAACCATTTCATGAAAACAATATTAGGTTGTTCTGTAGACAAGTTTTCGTATCGGATAACATGAAAAATGTAGTTCCTGAATTTTTATCTATGCTTAAAGGTGCGATTGATTCGACAGATATTCCACTAAACGTATCAAGATCTGCACTTCAAGGTGATCCGAACATTAAGAAAATCTCAAACTATATCATCAAAAAAGTTGCTGAATCTTTAAAGAAACTTGCTAAGAATGATAGAGAAAAATATGAGTCTTATTGGAAAGACATTGGTATTTTTTCAAAGTATGGAGTTCTATCAGATGAAAAGTTTGATGAAATACTTAGACCTTTCCTTTTATTTAAAAATTATGACGAAAAATATTTCACTTTTGAGGAATATCAAAAATCAATACCTGAAAACTTTAAAGAAAAACTTAAAGATAAAGTTTTATTTTATGAAGTCGGAGCAGGAGATCAATCTTTAATCTCTCAGATTAAAAACTTAGATATACCTGTAATTGAAACTGATAACTATATAGACCCTCACCTCACCCAACATCTTGAATATAAAAAACAAGGTGATAACGAAGTAAAATTTGCTTCCTTAGATTCTGAATTCGAAAACTTAGTAGAAGCAAGTGCAACCAATCCAGAAGATATTAAAGTTCAAGATTACTTCAAAGAAACATTAAATGCTGATCCAAATCTTGATGTTGAAATTAAAAACCTGCAAAGCACTTCTGCACCTGCTTATTTAAAAGTAGATCAGAACATGAAAAGGTTTCAACAAATTTCTAGATCTATGGGACAAGATGCTAATATGATGCCAGTTAAGAAAACATTAGTTATTAATCCTACTCATGCTTTGATAAAAAATGCATTTCAACTATCAAGCAAAGAAGATAAAAAAGAGCTAGCTTCTAAGATTGTTCATCATGTTCAAGATTTGGCCATGATTTCTAGTAATGGATTAGATCAAGAGAAGAAAGCTGATTTTGTAAAAAGGTCTCAGGAGATTATTGAAGAGTTGAGTCAGTTGGCTTTGTAACTCTTGGATATTACTAAGTAATACTGATTGATTTTGGCAAAAAGTATATCTAATGCAAAATCTTAAAATCGGAATAATTTATTATTTTTAAGTTTTTTGAAAGAATATATTGTATTACCTTATTTCAGAGATTTTTATAGTAATCTCTGAAAATTAATCTTCAAAAGTCTTCTTAAGAAAAGTCTCCATCTCAACCTGCATGATATAACTTTTATTATTTCTATAATAATCATTCCCTTTTAAAACTAAATATTCTTCAAATCCATACTTTTGGAATAATCTTCTCCTCACCTCATCTACTTCGATATAAATCTTAGTAACATCATGTAATCTTTTAGCACCTCTACTTAACTCAAACGCTGCAATTTTCACTAAGTTTATTGTCTCTTCAAAAGAGCTCGAATGAAACCTTCCAATCTCAGCAATAGCTTGACGCTCAAGAGGATTACTTTTATTCGGCCTCGGAACAGTTATTCCATGTAACATCTCTAAGGGTAGCTTCTCATCAATCGAATCAGAACGAACAGAAATAGCACCTGATGTAATCTTAAAAGATTCATCTATCGTTTTGTCTCTAAGAAAATAATCTTCAGTATAATTAATCTTGTTTTGATAAAAGTCGATTTGATCAGAAAACTTGCGAGGAAAAAAAAACTGAGGAGTAAAGTTCGGGTTCTCACTTTTCCCATACAGCATTGATTCTGTAACTAAATGTAACCTTGATCGTTTAGAACACTTTAAGGAAATTCTTTGTAACTCAGCAAACTTAACTGATGATAAACCCAATCGGTCTTCATAAATGAATTGTAATTTCTTTAAATAATCGAAAAATGAATCTCTTAGCACTCTAGGTAAATGGGTTTTATCATGAAGATCACTAACTCTCATTGTTAAGTAAGCTATATCTTCATTAATTTGAAAATAGGTTCCTAGTTTAGAATTATTGTAAGCATTTCCAAAGATAGATCTCAAGTAAAGTTTAACAGCATTGTCATACTCCTTATTTGAACTTGATAAGAACAGTGTCTCAAATAAAGGATTTTCTAAACGTTGATAGATATTTCCATCACTCCCTTTGACATAATGAATAATAAAGGCTTCATTAAGCTCAGGAGGAATCTTCTCATTGGCTTTTTTCAAAAGATATTTAAATTCTTCAAACTTAGTCTCCTTAAAGTCAAAGAGACTTCTACACTGAAAACTATTAGAAAAAACAAAAGTAGAGAATAAAAAGAAAATTATTTTCAACTAAGGTCCTTTTTAATTATTACCTGAAGTCTTTTTTTCAGAGATTGAATTTCATGTTGGCTAGGATCATTGTTACTGACAATAAAGTGCAATATTCCACCAATTATCATTTCGTGAAGCGCTCTTGCATCATTTATAGTGTAATTTTTGTCTTTCTCATTAAGCATTAATAAAATTCTATTTTCAGCAGATTTTTTTATTTCAGAGTAAAATTTTTTATATTGCAAATCGAAAGATGCTTTGTAATAAAGAAATAAAATTATTCCTGCCTCTTTCCTATTTCTTAATGCCCAATTTATATTTCCCTTAACATAAGCATCAATACTATGACCGGTAGACTTTTCAACTAAGTTTTGAACCATTTGATTATTTTTTCTTACAATAAAATTAATAACCTTAAAAAAAAAATTATCTTTTGATTTATAATGATGAAGTAAGGCTGTTTGCTTAATGTTTAAATTACTAGCAACTTCTTTTAAAGTAATTTTATCAATTCCAATCTCTCCAATAATTTCAATTGAATTCTCTATTAATGCTAGGCGCTTTAATTCTCTTTTTGATAATTGTGAATCATTCAACATGAAAATATTATACGTTCATTCTCTAGAACTGGACAATGTTCAGTTTTAGGGGTAATAAATGCCCATTAATAAAAACTGAACATTATTCAGTAAACAAAAGGAGAAAAAATGAAAATTTTTAAAATTCTATTTGCAGCCAGTACTCTTACATTTGCTCAATCTGTTCCCACTATTAACATGGATTTATCTTGCAAAGTTGATGGTGAGAAATTAAAGAAGACAGTAAGTATCACTGAAAATGAAGTAGTTGGTGATCCATCTTGTATTTACTTAGGAAAGGACAATACAGTATGTTTCCGATTTGAAAGACATGGATATATTGACAGGATTAACCTTGTTCTTAGATATGACGAAAATCTAGAAACAACAACTCCTAAAGATTTTATATCACTAATGGATGTCAACTTTTATGAAGGACTTATATTTTCTCAAACAATCAAAACTAACTTAACAAAAAGTAAAAATTTAGATTGTATTGTGGAATATGTAGAAAGAAACTAAAAAAAGGGAGCTTGGGCTCCCTTTTAAATTTAATAATATATTTAGACTATTGAATTTTATTAGAAACATTCATCCACTGAACTTGATGAATAGAACGGTTTTTATGAGTACATCTTTCATAAGCTTCTTGCGCTTCTTTACACTCAACACACATAGTAGCAGTGGGCCTTGCTTTCAATCTTTCCTTAGATATAGTGCATTCACACTCTTCACATGTGCCATACATTTCATTTTCTATTAAATGAAGAGAGTAAGTAATCTTTTTAAGAAAACTAGAAAGTCTCTTATTTAATTTAATGTTTTTGTTGTTCTCATCCCTGGTTAGAGTTTGGTCAACAAGATCTCCATTAGTCAGATGAGTTCCAGTAAACTTGGACATTTTGTTTCTAATGTCATCCATGAGTTTTAAAAAGTAAGCTTCCTGCTCTTTTAAAAATTTCCGGTCCATAATCTCTCCTTAATTTTTTTAGAGAGAGAGAAAAAAGTTACTTCCTGTAACAAGACTCTGACTCCAAAATCCCTCATCCTAAGGGGTTCCTCTCTCTGATTTCTATAGTTGCAGGCCTTATGCCAACTCTCGGGGCCAATAATTTCAGTTTAGAAGAGTAAAAGTGTCATTTATACACCGTGTTAGGGACCTTTTCCACCAGTTTGCAAGTTAATTTAAAAATGAGATAGTGTTGGCCACAATCTAACAGGGACATTTTTAATGCACAAAGATAATTGGTTTACCGAAGAATCTTACTTCAACTCTCATTCAACTGGTTTTAAGGTTAAGAAAATGCTTCATGAGGAACAATCGAAATACCAAAATATTAAAGTTCTCGATACTTATAGTGTTGGTAAACTTTTACTTTTAGATAATAAGACTATGGTCTCTGAAGCAGATGAATTTGTTTATCATGAAGTTGTCTCACATATCCCTTATATGACGAAACCAAATGTTGAGCATGTACTCATTATTGGTGGAGGAGATGGAGGAGTTGTTAGAGAATATGTTAGACATCTTGATATAAAAACTATCGATCTTGTGGAAATTGATGAAAGAGTAATTGAAGTATCTAGGAAGTTTTTCCCTCAATGCACATCCGGATTAAGTGACAAAAGAGTAAGCGTCTATACAAAAGATGGAATTGAATTTATAAAAAATAAAACCAATCACTATGATATTATCGTTATCGATTCTACTGATCCTGAAGATTTTGCTGCAGGTCTTTTCACTAAAGAATTTTATTCATGTGTCCATAAAGCTTTAACTGATGATGGAATTATGATTAATCAGACAGAAAATCCTTTTCTAGATGAATTTGGAATCAAGAAAATCTATCAGAATATGAGACAAGCTTTTCCAATCGTTAAGTCTTTTACTGCTCCTATGTTAATTTACCCAGGAGTTTTTTGGACATTTGGATATAGCTCAAAAAAATATCGACCGACCAATTTAATTAAATCAAAAATTGCAAAGATGAAAATATTAGAAAAAGATTTAAAATGGTATAATACAGATTGGCATCTAGGTGCATTTCAACTCTCAAATCTACATAAAAGGAAAATTGATCAATGGTAGAGTTTATTCATTCTAAAAAAGTAGAATTTCAAAATGATAAAGGAATTTATTTACTTGGTATAAATTTTGATGGTACTGCTTGCTATAGAAAAGGAGCTAGATTGGGGCCCAATGCCCTGAGAGAAGCAAGTGATAATCTAGAAACTTACTCTCCATATCTAAATGCTTCCTTAGAAGATTTAAATCTATTCGACTTAGGAAATATTGAATCTGATAGTTTTGAAAATTTAATAGAGGAATTTGAATCTCTCATCGAACTTGATTTAAATGAATCCCCCTTGATCACTTTTGGAGGTGAACATTCCATTTCAATAATGCCAATCAAGGCATATCTTGAAAGTTTTGAAAATTTATTAATTTTACAATGTGATGCTCACGCAGACTTAAGAGATGAATATCTTGGAAATAAAAACTCACATGCTTGTATCATGAAAAGATCTCTTGATTTATTAAATGATCAACAAGAAATAGTTCAGTATGGAATTAGGTCAGGAACAAAAGAAGAATATGATTTAATGAGATCTTCTCACTCCTTAAAAAACTCAAGAAAAGAGATCATTGATTTCCTTAATCAAATAGATGACCAAAGACCAATTTATCTTACCTTAGATGTCGATTTTTTCGATCCTTCATTTGTACCAGGAACTGGTACCCCTGAAGCTGGAGGAGAAAGTTTTGAAGGAATGATTGAAATACTAAAAGTTTTAAATAACAAAAACTTTGTTGGTGCTGATATAGTGGAACTAGCACCAAACTTAGATCCATCAGGAATTTCTTCTTGTCTGGTCTCAAAAATTACAAGGGAGATTATTTTATCTATAAAAAGCTTATCCTAAATGTTTTCTTCTCAAATAAGGATGAACAATAAGTGAAACCCCTAATATCCCAAGTTCATACAAAGAAACTAAAGGAACCCATAACAAGATAAGAGTCGTTGGATCAGGTGGTGTCAGCATTGCAGATATCACTGCAAAACCAACATAGACATAAGGCCTAATCTTACCAAGAGATTGCTTTGTCACAATCCCCATAAATCCTAAAATCAATAACAAATTAGGAAGCTGAAAAATCAAACCTAAAAACAACAAAATCTTAGAAAACATAACTAAGTATGCTCTTAAATTAATACTCGCTCTTATTTCTGCAACACTTGAAACATTAAAGTTTAGAATAAGATCAAATGCAAAAGGAAATGCAATATAATACCCAAATAAAACTCCACAGATAAAAAGTATGAACCCAACCAACATAAATGGTCTAACCACTTTCAATTCTTTTTCATATAATGCCGGTTTGATAAATCTCCAGAGTTCAAAAAACCAAATTGGTGAAGTTAAGATAATACCCGCCCAGAACCCAAGTTGAAACTTTGCCAAAACCTTATCAAAGATTTCTAAAAAGACGATCTCACCTTCTCCTCCAAGAGCATTTCTAAGAGGACTTAAGAGAAAATCTGCAATTTTATCACCAAAAGTATAACAAATACCAAATCCAAAGCCCCAAATAACAAGAACTCTAATCACTGTAGTTCTTAACTCAGATAAATGTTCAGTAAAACTCATATCTTTCACTGATGACCTCTGTATTTTTACTTTCTTTAGTTCTAAAATATATTTATGAAAGTTCTTTTTTTCATTCTAGCACAACTTGTAATTGCTCATCCAGGACATGAAAAAAAAATATACTCATCCAAGAATAGAGTCAGCAAAACGGAAAAAATGCAATACAGGCTTACAAGATGTCTAGGAAGAGAAGAGTTAAGGATTCATAAGGCCGAAAAAGAAGATTATCATTACTTTCTAAATCAAACATTAATTAGTTACCTTATTGGTATTGAGGGTGCAACGATTAGTGATTCCATTTATTATTCAGTTTGCCAAAAAAATAGAAAATACCTGTCTTTAGACTTATTTATGGAGTTATTAAAAAAAGGGAAGAAAGCTTTCAAGTTACTTCCCAACAAAAACATATCAACCAATAGTTCAATTGATCGTTTTGTTAACGATTTATATAAAATTACAAATTCTTTTTTTCTGCATACTCAAAAAAATGCTCCTGATAAAAAATGCTTAGAAAAATATACTCCTGAGTTATTGGCCATCCAAGATGATATGCTTTATTTATTGGGCGAAGTAGAATTAAATAAAATCTTGTTTAAAAAGAATAGAATGCAATCATTAATTTCTAAGATCAGGGATCCATTTTATTATCAAAAGAAATGTTCGGAAGATAAAAAAGATGACAAAGAAACTAAATAAACTCCAACAGCTTTTTCACGGGAACGCTAGGTATATAGTCTAAGTTTTGAATCATTAATATATTATTCACAACTCCCCTAGAGTCTTTTTTCACAACTCTCAAGCTACTATTCTGGTTAATGGCATTCATTGGAAGTACTGCTACACCAAATCCATCTGAGACATACTGTTTAATAGTTTCTAAATTATCAACAATGTGAATTGTTTCAGGAGCTTTAAATTTCAACCTATTTTTCTCATACCAACTTTTCAATAAACCAAAGGACTCAGAGTATGCGATATGAGGCTGATCGCTTAAGCTAAGTTTCTTACTTCTTAGATGCGAATTAAAAAAATCTTTAGAACAAGAAAGTTGTAACTCCTCTTTAAAAGAATTAGTCACATGTAACTTATCAGAAAGTTTTTGAATTGACCTTTCATCAATAAATGCTAGATCTAAATCAAATTCAAGAACACGATTACATAAATCCTGAGATTTCCCAGTCTTTACATGAAAACTGATATGCGGATGATGATCAAAGAAATTCTGAAGAACCTTATTAAAAACTGTCTTAGAAAAATTTATTGGTAATCCAACTTTTATTATTCCTGAGATATCACCATCTTCTTTATTTTCTAAATAATTATTAAAATGAATTTCGAATTCATGGTAAAAAGAAAGTATTTGTTTACAAGCATCTGTGGCAATATAGGCATTACCAGATCTAAAGAATAATGTATCTCCAATTTCCTTCTCTAACTTCTTTATAGACTGATGCATAGCTGAATTCGTTACTCCAACCAACTCAGATGCTTTTTTTAAACTCTGCTCTTCAGCCAAAACACTTAAGTACTTTAGTTTGTTAAAATCGATATTATTAAGTTTCATTTAATTTCTTTTTAATTATATTTAAATTCAAACAAAGAGTCACTTCTTTTATATTTAAATTAATTACAAATAATTGGTTTTAATCAAACGGAGATTACATGAAACTATTACTTTTCTTACTAATAACTCAAATTCCAGCATTTGCTTGTAGCTGTGCAATGCCACCAAGTTTAGCTGAACTAAAAAATGGCTCTACTTATATCCTAGAAGTGAAAGCTTTAAACGCTTATAGAGATGAAGAAACAAACCAGCAGTCTGTTGAGGTTTTAGATGTCATTAAAGGTGATAGAGTTGCTACTGGTGAATTTGGTACAAGTTTCCTTCCTTCTTTTTATTATCAAGGCCAAAACCTTTTCTTAAGTTCAGGAAACATATCTTCGATGTGCGGATTAGATGTCTCCATGGAAGAAAATGAAAATGCTATTTTGTTTTTAGACAAAGAAGGAAGACTTCTTTCTTTAAGCTCATGTACTTCGTTTAAATATGTAAGAGAATTTAGAAATAAGAAAAAATATTCAAAAATTTTAGAATTCGTTAGAAAATAAAAAAAAGGCCTTCCACTATGGAAGGCCTCCCTACTACTCTGATCTCTGCCCTAGGATTAAAGAGCGAGAGAACTTAAAACTTTTTCATAATGTTCTTTAGTATTTAATGCTCCTTTAGCAACACTTATCAACGTTTCTTGAGATAACTCAGAAGCTTCATCAATTATTGCTATGAATGAATCTTCATCGCCAACACTTAACTTCACAAAAGCTAATGCCAACTCTTCACCAGTTGCATCAGTATTCTTTGACTTAATCTCTAAAAGCTCCTTCGGTAAACTTTTAAGTAAATCTAACTCTTCTTTTTCAAGATCTGCCTCATCTCCTTTCAAAAAAGAAATTACTTTTTCAAAATCAATAGCACTTAGTCCATCAAATTCTTTCGTAAAGCTTTTATAAATGTTTGCTCCGCTGTTTTGAATATAAGCACTAACATCCTTCTTAATCTCTTCATCACTTTTTTCTGTTAAAACCCCAATTGCAATCAAAGAAACTGCACTTTTATCTTTAGCTCTTAATTCATCTGATATGTTCATTTTCTCAACAATAGACTTGATTGCTTTAGATCCTTCTGCAAAAGAAAATGTTCCTTTTGAAGTTGTGACGGTATTAGGTCTTGTGACATCCATCGTATCGTAAACGATATAATCCTTAACTAGAGGGTTAGACAGTTTTGCATCAAATCCATCATCTCCTCCAAGCATAAAGTTTAAAAGAAGCTTCGTTATATGAGTTGAACCTTTTTTCATTCCAACTGCGTAATTCATCATTCTACTTATACTATTTGGAATAAAGTCTTGCTCTGATTGATCGATCGTTACATTTGTTTTCATTGTTGAACCATCTAATAAATTAAGCGCATCCATCTCCCCTGAATGAATTCCATCAATTTGAGATCTCATGATGTCTTTCAATGCCTGCCCTACAGTAAGCCCATCTTTATTAAGGACAACTTTACTCGTCACAAAGTTATTTGTAATTCCATCAAAAACTGGAGATCCATATGTCTTTTTAGTTAAAAGATGAACTGCTAAAATTTTATCTAAGTAGAAACCTCTAACATCAATTTCATCTATATATGCAGATCTATTTTTAATAGACTTTACATTATTCAATGGAGTTCCAACTTGAGCAACAGGTAAAAAAGGACCTGATTGAGTTTGAATCATCCCAATAGCTGCGCAATTTGTCTCTCTGAACATAGAAAGTGGATACCAAGATCCTTGACCACTCATAACATTAACTAGCTGACAATGAGCATCTACTTCTTTCAAAAGTCCAATTGCAAAGTTTCCAATTTTACTTACTGCCTGGTAAAGCTCTGCGTAAGTTTTAAAGTTTTCAGTCCCCTGTGAGATTTGTCCTTTTTTATAAGCATCATCATAAATCTCAAAAAGCTCATAAAACCTTCTAAGTGGCATAAAAGTTCTTTGGTACTTTGCATTTAGAGTTCTTAGATTATCCATTGCTGAGTAATGAAGTTGATCTAATTTAGTATTAGTATACTTATAAGATTTATAAAATGCTCCGATGTAATGATCTACAACTTCATTATAAGTTGTCCCTTCATCAAATCTATTGCACATTGGTTGAGAAGAAACACTTTCATCTGAGCAATATTTATAAGCTTTTGTCTTTGCAAAATCTTCATTTGATATTTCAGTAGTGCTCTTCTTAAAAGATAAAGATTGACCATCAATTGTCTCAACTTCTTGCGAATAACCATACTTTAGAGCTGCGATGTCATATTTTCCAAGAACAGGTAATGCCTTTAAATCTGAATAATTATAATCCATCACAGATGATAATTTTATTTCTTGCTCTATACCCATTTGAGCTAACTCATCTTTAGAATAAAAATTCTTTTCATCCTCTGATCCAGCAAAATTATGTCTCAAACCTAAGTTATGACCGATTTCATGAATCAGAACAGATTTCCAGATATGTGGAACAATAAGTTCTATAATCTCTTCTCTTTCACCATCACTAAGAACTTCCCACGGCTTCATCTCTGAAATCTTCCAATTATTTTTCTTTAGAATATCTTCAACTAAGCTATCAACTGATAAAAAATCACCATGAAACATATTTCTTTGAGATAAAACTTCATAAGCTGGCTGTGAGTTAAAAACTGCATCCAGCTGATCGTGAGCAGGCAATTTTGACTCAGCTGTCTGAAGATAAGCTTTAAATCTATTCGCCTCAAAATAATTGGCTTCTCTATTTACTTTAAGACTTTGTTGATGAGCAATCGAATCAGATACCACCATTGATAACATAGGTGCAAACTGATGATCAGCAATCATCTGTGAGGCCTTTGAATCTGTACCAGAAGTAGCTGGTTCAACTTGTTTCACTGAATTACTAGCTTGAGAAACTAATTCATCATAAGTTCTTCTAATGTATCTAATATGATTGCCCAAATACATCACTGTTTGAGCTTGAACAATTTCACCAGTAAGTGGATTAGCAATACTAGGTCCATACCCAAGAAGCCCTGATTTTAATGGCTCTTCCACTAAAATGATTGAATTCTTAATGTTATGAACCCCTTTTTCTCTTGGTGTTGAAGCGATCACTATTTGAGTATCATTACCCGCCTTTTTGAAACTCTCATTAATCATTTCTACTGATTCATGAGTAGCATCAAGTATAGATTTATTTTCTTTCTTAAATAGATTTTCACTTAAATGAAACTTTATAGGCTTATTAGGTGCAAATCTTTTAAGTAAATTTTTCTCAGAATAATATACTTCTCTATTATCAGCTGATAATGATTTTTTCTTAGTATAGAAATATCCAAACCTAGTCTTATCGTAGATAACAGGTTGATATTCTTTGGAAGCTATCTTATTTAGTTTCTTAAATTGATAATGATGTCTTTGCGTAAATGAAGTTTTAGCAAGATCCTCAAAAGTTCTTATTCTAGTACAAAGAATATTTGTCTTAAATGTTTTATCGACTACTAGATGTACTGAATCTTTCGTCACACTCCAGCTTGCCACTTTAGATGATGTCTCTTGATAACATGGCATGAATAAATTTTGCATATCTATAGGTAAAGTTCCAGGTTCAAGTACTTTCATCTGAGAGATATTCATCTCCATCATACCTTTTTTATGCCAAGCAATATCTTTGTTCTCTTCTTCTTTGTTTGAACATTCGTCATCAGCATTCTCTTGACATCTATAATCTTTATGACTGATGGGTATCTCTAAAATTGGCTGAGAATTAAGTTGATTATTAGTAATATTATCGTCAAGGACAAATTTATAAACTTCTAACTTATCTTCAGTGATTTTAAATTTTGCAAGTTTCTCTTCTCCGACAAAAAACGATCTTGCTCCTGCATTAAAGTATCCGCCTTGCTCAACAGTTGGTATATAGAGATAAATGCTATCATTTAAGCTCATCTCAAGATCCTCGTCTCCCTTATTATACACAACAGTACTTCCAGGATTCTGATCAGTAGCAATTAAAGACTTTGGAATAATTTCCTTATCTTTAAATACTTTCTCGTAAGGCCTTTCTTCGGCACAGGAAAAAAACAATCCCAAGAGTAGTAAGGATAATGCTTTCATCTTTTTCTCTCCTTTAAAAAATGACATCAATTCCTCCATAAAATAGAGTTCTATCTGTTAAAATATAATCAGTGGCTTTTCTTGTTTCACCAATGTCGTTTAAAATTTGATTTTCTGAGCTAATCCCAGCGTTGAGTTTAATCTTTTGATGAATCTGATAACCAAGATTCACGAAAAGAGATCCTATAGTATCTCTCCCATTTCCTCTATAGGTATATGGCTTTCTCCAGTCATACTCAGCATAAAGACCTAACTTCGGAAGAATCTGATAATTGGTAGCGATTGTGAGTGAGTACCAAAAACTTGAGTTGCTCCCACCAAAAAAGTTAGTCTTATACTTATGAGAAAACTTTTGAAATCTAGGGTTTGCAAACAAAGTAATTTTCTTACTTAATCCATAAGAAAAAGAATTTGTAAGTCTTATAATACCTCTTTGATAGTACTGCTTTCTGAGGTTTTCATGTAATGTATATCTTAACTCTGGTCTTAACGAATAACTTAATTTATCTGTAAGTTTAATGTTTAGAAGAGTCGTACCTAATCTTAGATCATTAATGAAGTTTTCTTTATAATCCTCAAGCTTTTTAACATTAGATATACCAAAGTTAAGAGTATACTTTGAAGAAAGCTTGTAATTCAATCTTCCAAGTGAAAAAAGAAAAAAATTAGATTGAGAAGATTCAGGTTTGTAAAAATTTGAGAATACAAAATTTGTTACTCTCCCAGAAAATTTATTCCCTTTAGACTTTGTCTTTTTTTCCAAAAGATTATCCATTGAATAAAAATTCAAAGAGAAGAATGTTAATAGTAGTAGGTAAAGCTTCATGCTTAATTCTCCTTTGTGGAGAACATATGCAAAAACAGTGACAACTTTTTAGACAATCTAAGTTAGAGAAGAGATGACACAGTGAAATATTTTCGGAGTCAAAATAGCACCATTAGGAAAAAAAGACCCCGAGCTTGTAAGTTTGTTAATTTGATCGATAGGTTCCAAATATAAGATATGTAAATA
>JAHDHG010000189.1 GCA_020631435.1 Bacteriovoracaceae bacterium
TGAAATGCCAAATAAAAGAAGACTAGACCCTCCATACGACATAAACGGCAAAGGAAGCCCTACAATTGGCAACAATCCAGCCACCATACCCATATTCACAAAGACATGAGAGAAGAAAATGGCCAAAATTCCTATAACAAAGACTGAAGAATAAATATTTTTCACTGACTTGCTAAGCCAAATCATTCGGTAAAACAAAAGAAAAAATAAAGCGATTAATAGTGACGCACCTATGAAACCATGCTCTTCCGAGAAGATTGAAAAAACGAAATCTGTATGTTTTTCAGGAAGATAATTCAATGAAGCTTGAGATGAATTGTTATATCCTTTGCCAAATACTAAACCACTTCCAATAGCGATCTCTGATTGTATAGCATTATAGCCAGAGTTTCTTGCATCTTGATATGGATTTAAAAATGTAATAATTCTTTTTTTCTGATAATCCTTAAGAAGAAAATTATAGGCAATCAAAGAAATCACCACTCCTGAAAATGCAATTTGAAAAATTGATCTCCATCTTAACTTTCTGTAAAAAATTAAAAAGCTGAAGATAAAAACAAGAATGAGAGAAGTTCCTAAATCCGGTTGTTTGTAAATCAGAAACATTGGAACAAATACTAAACCCGCAGGAATAAACAAATTGATTAGCTTAATACTTTTATCAGGGCTATTTTTTGAAAACCATCTTGCTAGAGCAAAAACAAGTGAAACTTTCATAAACTCTGATGGCTGAATACGAATAGGGCCTATGCCAATCCATCTCTGTGCACCCATTCCTATTTTTCCAAGAACTAAAACCAAAACTAATAAAAAAACATTTAAGCCATAAACCCAGTATGAAATACTAGAAAGAGTTTTAGGTTTAACAAAGCTTAAAATAAACCCAATACTTATACTTATTACTCCCCAGAGAATTTGATAATTAACAAGATAGCTATTTTTTTGAGAATAAGTAATAGAATACAAATTCAGGACACCAATTAAACAAAAGCAAAACATAGTCAAAAAAAATGAAATGTCATAGTTCGATTTATTTTGAAACAAGCTTTTCATTTTTCCTCTTTAATTTTTCAAGATAAGTCTTTGCTAGATTGTAAACAATTGGCCCTGCACTTTTTCCTCCTGAACAACCATGCTCTACTACAGCTGCTATCGCTATTTTGGGATTTTCATATGGAGCAAAACCTGCAAATAGAGCATTATGCCTATACTTATAAGGAAGATCTTCACAATCTTCATAACCTTCAATTTTTGATAAGGAAACAACTTGAGTTGTCCCTGTTTTTCCAGCAAGCCTGACATCTTCATCTTTAAATCTTTGGGCCGTACCTCCAGCATGATGAACAACTTCAAATAATCCCTTCTTGATTGATTGAATAACATTTTCTTCAATATTTATATTACTCACAACTTCTGATTCAAATTTTTTCAAAATATCTTTATTGGAATCTTGGATCTCTTTAACCAAGAAAGGTTTCATTAACTTCCCTCCGTTAGCAATGGTCGCGTAAGCATTTGCTAACTGAAGCATTGTCACTAAGGTAAAAGATTGTCCTATAGAGCATGATAAGGTTTCTCCTTTAGTCCACCTATGGCCGATGTTTTTCTTTTTCCAATCTTTTGTAGGAATCAAACCAGATGTTTCCCTGGGAAGTGAGATACCAGTTTTTTTCCCTAAGCCAAGTAGATTTGCATATCCAGACAGAACATCAATATCAAGTTCCATCGCTATTTTTTGAAAATAAACGTTGCAGGAACCTCTTAGTGCCTTGAACAAATTAACTTCACCATGCCCATCTTTATTCCAACAGTTATAGGTTCTTCTACCAAGTTTTAACTTACCAGAACAATAAAAAGATCGATAAGGGGTCACTATTTCTTCAACTAAGCCAGCAAGAGCGGTCACTATTTTATAAGTGGATCCTGGAGAATAATGTTCTTGAATAGTTTTATCATATAATGGTTTTAAAGGATCATTTAATAATCCATTCCAATAATCTTTATCAAGACCTCTTGTGAAGTTTGATGGCTTGAAGGAAGGGTAAGACAACATTGTTAAAATTTCACCCGTTTCTACATCTATCCCTACCACAGAACCAGATTTTCCTTTAAATAATTCATAGGCAAGTTCCTGTAGATCCTTATCGACTGTAAGTTTTAAACTATGACCTGGTACAGGGGCAACTCTTTCTACTCCTGAGAATACTACTTCATCACTTAAGTACTTTCTTTTTCTACCTAATGCATCTACCTCAACATATTCTCGTCCATTTTGCCCACGTAGATCAAGATCAAAATATTTTTCAATTCCAGCTTTTCCAATCAGATCACCAAGCTGATAAGCATAACCATCTCTTTCCTTATATTTAGGAAATTCCGTGGAATTAATTTCGGAAATATATCCATATAAATGGGCACCTACTTCTTCACTTAAATATTCTCTAGAAAGAGAGACTTCCACACTTATGCCTGGTAAATTCTCAGCTTGCGTCTCGATAAGAGCGATCTCTTTATTCGATAGATTCTTTTTTATAATTATTGGTCTATATCTAGGTTCACCTCTATATCTTTTCAGTCTTTTGTTAATATCCTTAAGAGGTAAATTTAAGATTTTAGATAATCTTTCAAAGGTAATTGAATCATTTTTTAAATATTGCCTTGTAACGACAGCATCAAATCTTGGTTCGTTATCGACCAATACTTCTTCATTTCTACTATAAATCTTTCCTCTCGGAGACCAAATAACTTCTTCTCTTAATCTATTTTCTAAAGAGAACTTATGAAGCCTAGGACCTTTAATTAATTGTAGATAAAAAATTCTTCCAAAAAGAAGAAGAAATAATAAACCTAGAATAAATAAGAGTATGTCTGCGCGACTTTGATGGAAATCGACAATTTCTTTTTCATCAAACATGATCTTTCCAAACTTTATCTAAAATCAAAAATAAAAAAACAGAGACTATACTGATTATAAAAATACTTATAAATGAATAAGTAAAATGATCTAAGATAAAAGAAAAATTATCAAAATATAAATAAACAAAAAGATAATTAATGAAGAACCATAAAA
>JAHDHG010000190.1:0-1295 GCA_020631435.1 Bacteriovoracaceae bacterium
TCAGACAGTAAATTCATCAACAACATTTCTCTTTCGACATAATAAATTCGCCAGCGTTTCAGGAAGGATGATCTCCTCCTAAACTAGAAACTGGGAAATAAACATGAACTTCTTTATTTTGTCCGATTCTATATACTCTATCGGTCGCTTTTTTCTCTAGGGCAGGGTTCCATTATCTGGTATAATGAATAACATGGTTGGCACAGGTAAGATTCAACCCAACTCCTCCCGCTCTAGGAGAAATAATAATCACATTAAAACCAACTTTTTCTTTAAAACGATGAAGTACGTTTTTTCTTTCCTTAGGATTGATATCACCATTATAAACGTCAATTTCTAAATCAGGCACGCCATTTCTTCTAAAATATTTATTTAAAAAATCTTTCAGCTCATAAGATGATTTTTTTCGATTATTAAAAATAATCACTTTCTCATTTTTACTTTTAATTTTATCTAGTATTTCAATAGTCAGTTTCAATTTCGGAGAAAGAGCAATCATTTCATCAAACCTGTTGAAGTCTAAATCACCTTGATCTAATTTCCTCCATGGTGAGTGGCAAATCTCAATCAGCTCTTTTATTCCTTCTAATTTTTGACTGCCCTTAGCATTTACATAATATTTTTCACGATCTTTATATAAAGATATTTGTTTTTTAGACATTTGAACTAAACAACTATTAGTAATTTCTTTTGTTTTTTCATTATAATCTTCCGAATAATTTATCTCGACATTAAACTCATCATTTCCTAAAGAGGACTTCAATCTTCTAATCCAAAAAGGATTTAGGTCAGTTTCCAAATGAGTCTTTAAATTCTTCCTATCTTCAGAAAAAGCTTCTGAAGAATTTATTGTTTTCTCATATTTATCTTTAAATTCTTTCAAGCTTCCCAGTTTTTTATTTTTAACGAAATCCATAATCCAATAAAGATCAAGAATAGAATTCTCTATCGGAGTACCCGTTAAGGCCAAATTAAAGGAAGATTTCAACGATTTTGCAGCAGAGCTCTGGGAACTTGCAGGATTCTTAATTTTTTGAGCTTCATCTAAAATGACAATTGAGAAATCAACGCAGGCAAACTCCAAAACTTTACTTCTCAAAGTCTCATATGTTGTAAAAATAATATCATCAGCACAAAATTCAATAAATGCATTTAGGTGCTCTTTAAGATCTCTTTGCAAAATAACTTCTGAGAAAGATTTACCATTTTTCATCTCATCAATTAAATCAAAAACCTCTTCATTAATCTTGCTTCTGGGATATATATTCCTAAAACTTTTTATGTTTTTAATCTTA
>JAHDHG010000190.1:1305-3061 GCA_020631435.1 Bacteriovoracaceae bacterium
AAACTGTGAATCTTCAGAATTTCCAATAAACGATGATTTTATAAATTTCTTAAACCCTTCTTGTATCCATGAAGTATCTATTAAGGAAAGTGGAGCAACTATCAATGCTGGTTTTTTTGAAAGCTCGTCAGAGCTTTTTATTTTACACAAACATGTAATTGCTTGAAGTGTTTTACCCAGCCCCATATCATCCGCCAAAAGACAACCTGAAGGCGAATAACTTTTAAAAAGCTTTAATAAATGATCAACTGACTCAACTTGATGCTTCTTAAGTTTTATTTCATCTTTAAAAAAAGAGAACTGATCACTGATGATGATATCTTTATTCTCAATATTACTAATATCATTATCATTCAGAATTACTCTTAGCTGGGACTTGTTATTAGCTTCCCTTTTATTATTTTTTTTCTGAAGACTAGATAAATACTTATCCAAAGAAGCTGTGGGAACATTTTCTCCATCAGGCAGAGTTGTAAAAATTTCTTCCGGATCATACAAATCAGATAAAACTTCCTCTTCAAATGATTCAAAACAAGGAGTAAAATTTTTTTCATATGCCTTGCATACCTTTTCTACATCTCTTTTGAGAAATTTCTTGCCATCAACTTCAACATAGTTATCATCATCAGTTAATAACAGACTCTTTTTCATTAATTCATAATTGGCTAGCGATGCATCACCTGAAAAATTTAAAGTTGTTCCATCTTCAGATCTAAGATAATAATCATCATCACTTTGAAGAATCATCCAGACATTTTCATTAGATTGAGTACTTCTGCTATACTCTGCTCTACCAAACTCAAAACCTTGAACTCTTTGTGATAAGTAAATATCTCCGGATTGCTCGAGTCCTAAAGACTGTTCATTTATGTTATGAATTTTATCTTTAATTTGAGATAAGTGCTTTTGAGAAAAGAAAGATGCTGGATCAGCATAAATTCTCTCTAACTCAACTTGTGATTTAGTATTCAAAGTTCTAATTTCTTTTATTTGCTCAATAGCATTATTTTCAAAAACTAATCGTTCTCGCTTGTTTTCATCAAGCTTCCTTGTAAACTGATCAAGTTCTTCTAGTTCATTATCTTTTTTTATGAATTCATCAAATTCTAGATCAAAATCTTCTGAGAACCCAGCTGGTAATACCGTTTCTATGAATATTTCTTGATTAATATCTCTTTTAAATAATGGAACTACATGATCAATAACATTCCAATGATTATTTTTTACAAAACTACCAACTTTAATTCTTTCAATTTCATAGGTGATTTTTTTTACAGTCGAATATAGCAATAATTGGTCTTTAATATTTACATCTGCAGCCTTTGACTGATTACAATTTTTTATTAATGAATAATCAATTGGACTCAATAGTTTATTTTTGCCTAAAACATTATAAAAAGCTCCATTTTCTAGAAAACGTACTTTCTCTCCAAGATAAGTACTCTTTAAATCAAAACTAAAATTTGTTGAAGTTGGATAACCTTTACAAGTTAATTCATGTCCTAGATTTAAATATTCAGGTAAATCCAGACAATCTAAATTTATAAAGCTGAAATTCAGATCATCGAGATAATCCTTATTTCGCAGTAAATAAAGCATTTCGTAGGAAATAGAAACATCTTTATCAAATATAATATGCTTCTTAGAGCTTTCGCATGTTAACCCTGGGAGGTAGAAATTACAATGTTCTTCCTTGATGCCAAGATCTTTAATATCCTTCAAGGTTGATAATAAATTAATAAATTTAGGATCTATC
>JAHDHG010000191.1 GCA_020631435.1 Bacteriovoracaceae bacterium
ACCTGTAAGAGAGGATACACTCTAATATTGTATCTAAGACCTCATAAGGTGGTAATGAGTCTATATCGAACTGATTATCTCTCAATTCAGCGGTAGGCTTTCTGTTGATGATATTATCTGGAATAATATCATCATAATTTTCATTAATATATCTAGCAAGCTCAAATGCTTCAGTTTTATAGAGATCTCCAAGTACACTAAATGCGCCAACTGAATCTCCATAAAGTGTAGAATATCCTACTGCGATCTCCGATTTGTTTGATGTATTTACAACAAGTGATCCTGTTTGGTTGGATCGTGCGAAAATAAATGCACCCCGTAACCTCGCTTGAATGTTTTCATCTGCTAGTCCTTCAAAGTTTTCTTGAAAATAATCATTAAAGAGGTTTTTTACAGCAGAGTGGATGAACTTAATAGGTAGTATTTTAAAGGGAACATTCAATCTCTTACATATTTCTTCAGATAGTTCTAAGCTTTGAGAGCTTGAAAACTGACTAGGCATAAATATGGCCTCAACTTCCATATCATTTCCTAGAGCAAGCTTTACTAAACTTAATGCCAGGGAAGAATCAAGGCCTCCAGACAGAGCAATTTGAAACTTTCTGAATCCGTTTTGCTTAGCATATTCTCTAATGGAGAAGGTTAGAGCTTTCAGGATCATCTGTTTTTGAAAGTTACTTAAATCTTTAAGTTTATATTTCCCATTAACTTGTTCTATTCGTGGGTTAAATAAGCTCTCCCAGGAGTGAGTGATATCAATATTTTCTTCCTTATAATTTTTCTTTGAAAAATCTTTAAAGCTTAATTCAAGAACATCATCTTCAAAGAACTTACCTTGAGATAATAGTTCATCTCCTTGAACAACAAAGCTACCTCCATCAAAAAGCACTTCATCATGTTCTCCAACTAGATTTACATAAGAGAATGGAGCTCTTAATAGGTTTGAAATATCCTTAGCTTGCTCTAATCTACTTTCATTTTTGGTGATGCCAAAGGGACTAGCTGAAATATTAACAATAAGATCAAAGTCTTCATTTGAATCAAATAAATCTTGAACCGGATTTGCCTTATAGTGAATGGATTGCCACATATCTTCACAGATTAGAAGGCCTATATTTTTCCCCTGCCAGGAAATTGAGCTTGATTTTTCTCCTGGCATAAAATATTTTCTTTCATCAAAAATATCATAGTTAGGTAGTAATCTTTTGCTGTACACTTTATGCAAAGAACCACCAGGTTTTAGATAATACATACAATTTTCTATTTTCTTAGTAATTCCAGAATCTGAATACTCGTATGCCAATCCCCCAATCAGATGCAAAGAATCACTTTCTTCAAGAGAAGTGGAGAAATCATTAATCTTTTTTAAAAAAATTTCATAAGATTCGAAAAATGATTTTTGAAGGCACAAATCTTGAAGAGGATAGCCGCATAAATACATTTCTGGATATATATGGAGAATAGTTTCCTTGTTTATGAGATTAGCTTTTAGGTTTTCAAAAATAGCCTCAAAATCAGCAATTTTGTGATGGGTTTGATGAATGTGAATTTTACTCATTTTCTTGACTCCGTTCACCTAGAATTGTAATGAAAAGAGAGTCTTTTGTAATTAATAGGAAACAGATAAATGTCATTAAGTATAAATAAGAAAGTAGTAGTCGTAGGAGCAGGGCTAGCAGGAGTAGAGGCGGCCAATTATTTAGCTAATTGTGGCGTTAAAGTTTACCTTTATGAAAGTAAAAGGATACAAAAAACTCCTGCTCAAAAGTCTGACTTTTTTGCTGAATTAGTTTGTACTAATTCTCTTAAATCTAAAGATCCAAACTCAGCTCATGGAATATTAAAAAATGAAATGAATTCATTAGGTTCTCTGGTACTTGAATCTGCAAAAGAAACTGCTGTGCCAGCTGGTAATGCTCTTAGTGTTGATAGAGAAAAATTTGGTAAACTTATCACTCATAAACTTAAAAATAATCCTAATATCGAAATTATTAATGAGATTGTAGAGAATCCTTTAGATGTTCAATCTAAGCATTCAGCTGAAGCAGTGGTGATAGCAACAGGCCCATTGACATTGAAACCCTTAGAGTCTTGGATTCAAGAATATGTTTCAAATGATGATCTTTATTTTTATGATGCAATAGCTCCAATAGTTGATGTTGATTCTCTCGATTTAAAAGTTTGTTACTTTAAGAATAGATATGAAAATGACTTAGAAAATGCAGACTATCTCAATGTTCCGCTTAATCAAGATCAATACCTTGAATTTGTTGATGATATTTTAGGAGCTGATCTTGTCCTTCCTAAAGACTTTGAAGATCCTAAGTTTTTTGAATCTTGTTTACCTATTGATGTGATGGCAAAAAGAGGTGTCGACACGTTAAGATTTTCTTGTATGAAACCTGTCGGTTTAGAAAAAAATGGTGAACTCCCTTATGCTGTTATTCAGCTAAGAAAAGAAAATTTAGAAGGGTCTTCTTACAATATGGTTGGTTTCCAGAACCGTTTAAAATATGGAGAGCAAGTAAGAATTTTTAAAAAATTGCCAGGTTTCGAAAATGCTGTTTTTAATCATTTAGGTTCAGTTCATAGGAATACCTATCTTCATTCTGCAAAGATTTTAAATCATGATTTTTCAATGAGAAAAAATTCAGAAATTTATTTTGCAGGTCAAATATCTGGAGTTGAAGGCTATACAGAAAGTGCCGCAATGGGACTTTTTGTTGCTCATCAAATGATGAGAAAGTTTCAAGGTCAAAACGTTTTTCATTGGCCTAAGGAGACAGCAATAGGGGCTCTTGTGAATTACGTTCTAACCGCTCCAAAGCCAAGGCCTTCTAATATTAACTTTGGGTTGCTGCCAAAGGTTGAGCTGAATAGAGAACAAAGAAGAAATAAAAAAAGAAAGCTTATCAAAAAAGAGTTAGCAGCTTTAAGGGCAAAAAAAGTATTGACTGAGATAGGCCCAGAAATAAGTTTATGAATTCAATGTTCATCATTCTCGCTTCTTTATTTTGGGCATTTGATACCTTGATAAGATACCC
>JAHDHG010000034.1 GCA_020631435.1 Bacteriovoracaceae bacterium
CTTTCATTCTTTATTGTCCATTTTTAAAAATCTCGGAAGATTTATATTGTCATTAGAGTTTTCCAAAACAAAATTGAATAAATCATAGAGCTTATATTCACCGTTTAATACGATATAGATTTCAGCCATCTTTACAAATGTATTTCTAGCATATTCATTAAGACCATATTTTTTTAATTCATAAATATCAAAGATTAATTGTATTAAATTTTTGCACAAGTTTTGCTCAACATTTTTTGAATTGTTTATCTTTTTGAGACCTTCTGGTATTTGCTCATATATTTTTTGCAAATCTAGATATTTAAAATTATGTACTATTAATTCTGTTAAGCTGGAAAAATTAGAGATACTAAATAAATAAAGAAACTTATAGGTCCAATAACTTTTTAAAACGATTGGGGTTCCAAACTTACTTAAATCAAAATCAATGTTCTGAAAACAATTATATCGTACAGAATAATCCAATTGATCTCGCAAAAGTTGATCTAACTTTGCTAAATCATTAGAATTATGTGCAATTTCATACTCTTGTTTGAGTGCTTTAAAATAATGGTTTTCCACTAACTTTATTATATCAATGTATCAAAAAAATGATGGTATTCTATATTAACTTGAGAAACTTAGTACTATAATTTCCCGAGTGAAATTCTTTATTACTAAGAACTTTTTTGTGTAAATCTATATTGGATTTTATTCCACTTAGAATCATTTCTGAGACGGCCCTTTGCATTTTTTTTATACATTTCTCTCTGTTATCAGAATGTGCGATGACTTTTGAAACCATTGAATCATAACAATGAGGAATTTTATACCCAGTATAAATAAAATCATCTACCCTCACACCTAAACCGCCTGGGCGATGGTAATGAACTATCTCACCAGGAGAAGGCATGAATGTATCAGGATCTTCAGCATTTATCCTGCACTCTATTGAGTGCCCATTAAAAGAAATATCACTTTGCGAATAAGATAATTTTTTATTCATCGCAATTTCAATTTGAAGAGCAACTAAATCAACTCCAGTAATCATTTCAGTAACTGGGTGCTCAACCTGAATTCTTGTATTCATTTCAATAAAATAAAACTTTTTCTCATCAAGGTCATATAAAAATTCTACCGTGCCTACAGAATCATAATTAATGTACTTTCCTAAATTCACTGCAGCTTCACAAATTGTTTTTCTCTCCTTCGCAGATAAGATTTGAGACGGAGCTTCTTCAATTACTTTTTGATAATTTCTCTGAACAGTACAATCTCTTTCCCCAAGGTGAATGAGATTGCCATGCTTATCACCAACAATTTGTACTTCTATGTGTCTTGGGTTTTCGATATATTTTTCAACAAATAAAGTATCGTCTCCAAAAGCTAATTTTGATTCCTGCTTCAATCTTTTTACAATATCTTCAAGACCTTCGAAGCTTCTGATAATTTGCATTCCTCTTCCACCGCCACCAGAAGCAGCTTTGATTAAAATAGGAAAGCCCATTTCATTTATCTTCTCTTTGAGCTCTGAATTTACTTCATTAATTGTAATTGAATCTAAAACTGGTAAGTGAGCAAGCTTTGCTATTTCTTTAGATTCAATTTTATTTCCCATCTTTTTAATTATTTCCGGAGATGGTCCAATAAAATTAATTCCACAATCAAAACACATCTGAGCAAACTCACTATTCTCAGATAAAAACCCGTAACCTGGATGTATTGAATCAGCACCGGTTATTTCAGCAGCTGTTAAAACAGCTTGGTAATTAAGGTAACTTTTAGTTGCAGCTGGAGGCCCAATGCAAACAGACTCATCAGCTACTTTTGCATGAAGAGAGTTTTCATCAGCAGTAGAATAAATACTGACAGTATCAATATCTAGCTCTTGGCAAGATCTAATAACTCTTACAGCTATTTCACCTCTATTCGCAATTAATACTTTTTTAATCATTATAATTTTCTAATTTTAAATAAATTCTGCTCAAATTCTACAAAACTTTCGTTTTCTACAAGTACTTCGAGTATTTCAAAATCAAACTCAGCTTCAATCTCATTCATAATTTTCATTGCTTCTAGAATACAAAGAGGTTGTCCTTTCTTGACCGTGGCTCCCTTGCTCACAAAAGAAGGCTCTCCAGGCGATGGAGAAGAATAAAAAGTACCAACAAATGGAGCCTTTATAAAGTCTCCTGCTTGCTCAGTAGAATCTCCGCTAGCGATATTATTAACCTGAGGCTGATTCATCATTGGTTGAAAACTAGCTTGAGCTGAAGCAAAAGAAAAAGAAATTTTTTCATTCTCAAACTCGTAAGTAAGTGAAGAAAGATTTTCATCTTTGGCGATTGAAATTAATTTTTTTAAGTTGTCAGTATTCATTTTATGACTTTGCTCTTTCTACGTAATCACCTGATCTTGTATCAATTTTTAAAAGTTCACCCTCTTTAATAAACAATGGAACATTTACCTGAAGACCTGTTTCCATAATTGCTTTTTTTAGTCCACCTGAAGCAGTGTCTCCTTTAAGCCCAGGATCAGTTTCTTGCACTTTTAAATTTACAAAATTGGGAAGTTCAATAGAAATTGGTCTCTCATTATAAAAGAGAACATCTACCTTCATGGCTTCTTGCATGAAGTTTTTTGCATCTCCAACTATTTCATGGCTTATATTAATAGATTCAAAAGTCTTTTGGTCCATGAAATTAAAGCCTTCAGTATCAGAATAAGTAAATTCCATTTCTCTATCATCAAGATCTGGCTTACCAAAAGTGTCAACTCCTGATTTGTACGTTTTCTCTAACAATTGACCTGTTTCTAAATTTTTTAATTTTGTTTTTACAAAAGCTGATCCCTTCCCTGGATTAGTGTGTTGGAAATCAACAATGACATAAGGCTTGCCATCTATTTCTAACTTTAAGTTTTTTCTAAAGTCTGATGTTTTATACATCTTTACTCTCCTTAATATGGTCTACTATTATTTTAATACCCCAAATATAAGCATATTTACCTAACCCTCCCATTATGAAATCACATCCCCCCGCAGTCAATAATTGATGTCTAAACTGCTCTCTAGCATGAATATTTGTGAGATGAACCTCTATTTTAGGTTTTCTGACGATTGCAAGCGCATCTCTTATAACTACACTCGTATGAGAATACCCAGCTGGATTGATCACAAGACCGTCAATATCGGAGTTTACCAGTGATTGAACTTCTTCCACAATTTCAGATTCTGAATTAGATTGAAACCAATCAAGATTAATTGAGGGATCAATATTTTTATGAGTAAATTCAATAATCTCTTCTAGGGAAAGCTCTCCGTAAATATCTTCTCTCTTTCCTAATAAGTTTAGATTTGCTCCATTAATAATTTTAATTTTCATAAATACCTGATAACAAAAATATTAATTTAAGTTAAGGAATATTTTGCAATAATCAACTCTGCTCTCAGCTTAATTGCGTCTCTGAAATCTAACAACTTTTTTTCAAGCTCATTGTTATCAATTGAATGACCGTATAAAACTCTATTAATTTTTCTTTTTTTATTAATGAGTTTTTCGTCATTAGGGTTAGACTCTAAAATTTTCTCTATTAACTCAAGGGCCTTGTCGTAATGTTGTTGTGCCGTGTAAATATCAACCATTGTATGAGTAAGCATTGGTTCATCATCATCTTCTACATCTAGTTTTTCAACAGAATTAATTTCTTGAAAATTATTAGCAACATCTTCACTATCCTGATCTTCCAAAACCACTTCATCAGTTAACTTTTGCATATTCCAGGAATCAACCTCAAGTTCATTCTCACTCTCAATAGAATCATCTTGATTAACCTCTAGGTTACTCCAATTCTCTAGCTTAGATTCTTTAGATTCTTTTTCTTCAACTTGATATTTATCCTTTAGATATAAGTTGTTTTCAAGTTCTAAAACTTTATTTTGGATCTCATCATCTTGAGCATTAATGAAAAGAATATACTTATATGAATTTAATGCCTCATCGTATTTTAAAAGTTTATAACAAATATCACCAAACACACGTTGAAGCTTTATATTATCAGGTGATTTTTTAACATATGGTCTTAAAACGTTATAACCTTTTTGGTACTCTTCATGATCAAAATAACAATGGGCCAAAATGACATAACCAAGCTCGTAATCTTTATTATATTTTAATCCATCTTTTAGAACCTTAATCGCATCATTCACCATACCAGCTTTTCTATAAGCTTCAGCAAGTGGGGCAAAGACCCTGCTCGTTGGGTTCTTCTGGTATTGATTTAAATATTTTGATAACAAAACGTTATTTGAGTTCATTTTTAATTAATGACCTCAGCATAATCTACGTTTTTGTCATTGACCACTCTTGGAGTGATAAAAATTATCAATTCTTTTCGCCTTTTTGAAGGCCTATAATTTGTTCCCAATAACCATCCTATTACAGGGATTTTTCTTAAAAATGGAACTCCTCCATGGGAACTGCTTTCACTAGTTTCATAAATTCCACCTATCACTATAGTTGATCCATTTTCTACTACGACATTTGTCTTTATCTCATTTGAAGATTTATCAGGTGGAGCATCTCCAACCTGTGAACCAAAACTTTCTTTTTTAAGATCTATATCAAGTTCAATTGTTCCGTCTTGAGATACTTGAGGAGTAACATTTAAAATTAAATCAGCAGTAATTGGCTGATAATCAGTTTCAATCAATCCTCCTTCTAATGCTATTTTAGTTTCATAAGATGTTTGTTCAGAAGTAGAAATCGTTGCAGTTTTTTTATGCTTTGTAATAATTCTAGGAGATGAAATTATCTTTGCCTTTCTTTCAGTTTCAGCCAATTGTAAATTAAAATCTAAATTTACCAATCTCTTAAATATTGTGATAGATCCACTTAATAAGTTTGCAGCTGGATTTGTATTAAAATCAAATTCAGCACTTGATCCTACTTGAGAGACAGTAGGCCTAGCTCGATACGTTCCATTTATTGTTGAAAAACCAAGACTTCTATCTAAAGATTCACTAGCTTCAACTATTCTTGCTTCAATAAGGACTTGAGGAACTTGAATATCTAACAGGTCTATAATCCTAGTCATCTTAGAAATATTTTCTGCAGTATCTTTCACTATGATCTTATTTGATCTTTTATCAGTAGAAATACTACCTCTTCCTTTCGTTTGAAATTGCTCAAGGTTTGACCTGACCTCATCTATTTCACCATGATTTACAGTAAACACTCTAGTTTCCAAAGGAGCTTCTTGTTCGATCACTTCATTTTCTTCTAATTGTTTTTTAGTATCTGCAACAAACTTAGCTTTTGTAATTACTTGTAAAACTGATCCATGCTTCTTCGCCACTAGATCATTCATTGTTAGGATAGTATCTAAAGCTTCATCCCATGGAACATTATTAAGACTAAGAGAAATATTTTTATTCCTCGAAGCTTCTCCACTTAAAATAATATTAAAGCCAGAAGTTTCTGCAATCATATTCATCACATCAACAATTGGAACACTTTTCACATTAATACTGATTGGTGACCCAATATATCTTTTACCACTTGCTTGAGAAAAATTTTCAATAACATCTTCAACAGGTGCACCTGAATCTACAATATCTTGAATTGGATCTGGCGCATAGATAGGATCAGCAGAAGGTGAATCAATAACACCATCTTGAAATGCTCCAAATCTATTTTCAATGAGAAGTTCTGTCTTGTCTCCATTTTTCTCTATTCTAGATTGAACATTTTCTCTAAGTTGAACGACTACTTTAATCTGATCTCCAGATTCTTTAACGGCAGACACATAAACAGTAGAACCAGAAAACTCAGAAGTATTTATAGGTCTTAGAGTTGCACTTGAAGCATCAACATTATTTAAAGTTAATACAATTTGCTTATTGTCACTTAACTCTGACTTTGAAATTTCAAAATCACCATTACTTGTAAATGTTAATCGACTTACATCACCTGTTTGCCTAAAATCCATATTGGTAATAGTTGATAGTGAAAATAAATTCAAAGAAAATAAATATAATAAAATTAGAATATTTCTAAAAATCATGCTCTCATCCTTAAGATTCATATTACTTATAATTTTAGTGAAATTATTTCGAAATAGGAATTACGGTTTCAACAAACTCAGCTTTTCCATATACATTAGTAATTTGCTCAACAAATATAAGAGCATTCTTAGTGATTTGTTTTAGATGGATATCTTTACCAGATATTTTCATACCCTCTTTAACTTTCACAAAGTTTTTAGATTTTCTTTTATCTGCGACCAATGCAGTTTTAGACCTATTCGAATAAAAAATTCCATTCACTTTTATTCTATCTAGAGCTATGCCGATAATATTATCAGGATTTTCGAGAACAGTTTGAGCTTTAGAAGAAGAAACACCTTTCGTATCGGGTTTTATATAATTGTTTTTCTTTGACTTATTACTGGAATCGTTAAAATCAGGTGATTCAAATGGATCCCTAAAATCAATCTCAGAAATATCTTCAAAATCCTCAATAATTTCAAAGTCGTCTTGAGCAAACAATAGAAAAGAAAAAAGTAGAAGCGATAACTTAATCATTTTTTTCATCCTTTTTATCTAAGTAATGAAAAGTTTCAATTACTGCTTTGAAATCAACTAACACATGTTTACCTGTTTTCTTAAAACTCTTATTTTCAATTTTTAAAGTACTGATATTGAAAATTCTTTTTAATTTCTTAATTCTTTCAAAGAACAACATAAACTGAAGGAATGTTCCCTTTCCCTTGAATTCTATTCCATTGATAAGATAAAGACCTTCTTCGCTAGGATTTCCATACTTAGGCTTAAAAGATATATTCTTGATATTTAGATTTTTTGCAACCGAGGAAAGTTCATTCAAGATCACAGCTTTATCATCGATAGGAGGAATCATTTTAGTAACTTCATCTAAATTATCTTTAGCATCATTTACTTTTTTCTGAAGAGTATCTACAGATCCCTCCTCTATAGATTGAATCTGCTTGATATCTTCTTTTATTTTCTTGTTTTCACTTTTAACTTGATCTAATGTTGCTCGTAACTCTGTCTGTTTTTTTTGATTTAAGCTATACGCCTCATAAAAATCAAATAATCCATAACATAAAACGATAAATGGGAGCAATTTAAAAAGTAAATTCAAAATTGCACCACCTCTGATTTAATGTAAAACTTTTCTACTCTTCGCCCAGATCCTTTTAATGTTTTGGTATCGTAACTTTCAAGCTTTACTTTTTTATTAAAAAACACTGATTCATTTAAATTTTTTATAAATTTATTGATACTTAAATAATTAAGGGCATAGCCATTAATTTTAATTCCCTTCTCTTTTAAATCTATTTCAAGAATCCAAACATCCTTTGGGATATTTTCAGCAACATATTTTAATAGCTTTGTAGGATTATTTTTTTTATCAAACACTGCTTTTACAATTTTACTTTTCTTGGCAAAACTTTGTTCTTTTTGTTGAAGATCATTTAACTTAGAAATCTCTTTTTCCATTCCTCTCTTAGAGCCTTTTAATTTTCCTGATTCTTTTCTAAAAGAATTAATTTCTTCTTCAAGATTCTCATTTTCGGTTTTCCACTTATCTTCCAGGATTAAGATAGGTCCGAATCCCAAGATTGAACAAAGTAATAAAATGGGTATGTTTAAAGGGCTTTTTTTAACAGATTTACTCACGCCACCAAGAAAACTTGATTGCTTTGCACTTTCTAAGTAATTGAGATTTATCTTTATCAAGCCTTATCCTTAATCAAAATTTCTCATTGCTAACCCAAGAGCTACTGCTCCTGAATAGGTTAAGTATTCAACCATTCCCTCAGAGATATTTCCCTTATGAGAAAGTCCAATTTTTCTAAGAGGATCCAAAGTTTCAACTGAAAGATCTAGACCTTCAATAAGTCCCTCAATTATTCCTGGCTGCCTAATACTTCCTCCAGTAATAAAACAATGTTTTACTCTATCTTCAGAATTTACATTTGTATAAAAAGTGACAGCATCAATAACTTTTGAAACCAACTTATCAGAAATTTTTTTAATTGCAGCAAGGACTTCATCTGGAAATTTAGTACCCGTCATTCCTATTTTTTTTAAATCTTCTGCTTGATTGAAATCAAGGCCTACTTCTTTTTGAATTTCTTCAGTTGTATTAACCCCACCCAAAAGAATCGTTTTTACTAATAAAGGCATTCCATCTCGATAAACAATGACTTTAGTACTTTGAGCACCAAAATCTATTAAGAGTGTTCCTTCTTTGTACTCATGTAAGTAGTCACTGTAGTTATATTCAAAAATATTTATTAATGCTAAGACCTGAAGATCAATAATCTTTGGCTTTATCCCTGAAGAATTTAATAGATCCATGTATGTGGTGACTTCTTGATTCTTAGCAGCTGCCATAATCACATCTCTATTTATATCATTCTTTTTTTCCATTAAATGCAAAGAGATGTTTTCGTAATCAACTTCAAAAGGAATAAATTGTTCAGCTTCCCACTTTATATGTTCTTCTATATCTTCTTCTGATCCTTCTGGAGCTTTCATTGTTTTAACAATCACAGAGCTTCCAGCTAACCCAATGCAGGCATCTTTAGATTTGATACCGCCCTCAGCCAGAGCAGATCTTATTTGCTCAACGATTTGAGCTCTATCATTTAATTCTTCTTCAAGAATTGCAGATTCAGTTAAAGGTGCGAAAGAAAAAGAATTTAACATGTATTGGTTCTTTTTAGATTCTTTTAATGACGCCAACTTAACAGCACTCTGCCCAATATCTAAACCAAAAATCTGTGATTTATTTATAAATGATGAAAACACAATAACCTCTTCAATCTAAATTATAGAACAGATTTATAAAATATAAATACTAGATAAGAGTAAATAATGAAATAAACTTAGATTCTAGAAAATTTGGATATAAAATCTGAATACTTGATATAATTAGTATGGAAGGACCAAATGGAACTGGCTTGTTAATCTTTGAAATTTTACCAAAAGATAAAAATAAAATTGTAACCAAAACCCCAAAAAGACAACTCATAGTAATATTATAGAATATTTTCTCAGGTCCTAGATAAATTCCAAGCATACCAAATAGTACAATATCTCCTCCGCCTAAACCAATCTGCCCCCTGAGCTTTTCATAAATCAAACTAAAAATATATAATGGAAAGAAACCAAAACAAAATCCTAGACCCCAATGAGTCCAATCTTTTTCAAATACAACTAGCAACAGCAGCAAAAGACCAATAATTATATTTATACTATGAGGTAAAATAAAATGCTTAAGATCTATAAAAAACTGGCAAATAAATAAACAAAATATAAAAAATAAAATCACACTTTGAAATTGATCTACATGAAAATACTTCTGATAAATAAAAACTGAAAGAAAGCCAGTAATCAATTCTATAAAAGGATATTGCAGAGATATCCCTGTTTTACAAACATTACATTTACCTTTTAAAAAAATATAACTTAAAACTGGAATATTAAAATACCATGGAATTATTTTTTTACACTTCACACAATGTGATCGCATAAAAACAATATCTTTATTTTCCGGTACTCTCAAAATAACAACATTTAGAAAACTTCCAATCAATAATCCAAAAATAAAAACAATAAAAATCAATTTATCTCTCTTCTTTTAAATATAAATTGTAACAAGAAATACAAAAAACCGATATAGCATATTCCATGAATAAAAATCATTACAACGTCGGAAAAACCAATGACATTTTCGTTAATAAAAACATTAAGGTTTAATCCATTGAAATCAGGAATTAAAAAGTGAAATAAATTTAATCCTTCATTGATCTTACCTTGAGGGAAGTATCTTGATTCTTTAACACTAAGAAACATATTTGAAAAAATAAAAATTGTTATCGCTAAACATATAGATAAATATTTATTAAGAAAATTTGAGATCAAAAAACTTATCAAATAGACAATTAAGCCTGATAAAAAAGTTCCTATAATGAGATACAATGAATTTAGATTTAAAGAACCGCCTTGATAGAAGTAAATAAGATAATTTATTGAATACAGCACCAAAACGTTCAAAAAAAGAATTATTCCAGCACCAATAAACCTTGAATCAAAATAATGCTTTCTAGTAAATCCCTGACCAATCAAAAAACTAGTCATACCTGACTCAAGATCATCAAAAAAATTTGAACATCCAATATAAATCATTTTCAAAATTATGAACATTAACGATAAAGCCAGGGAGAAGTCTATAAAAGTTTTTGAGTTCGTTTTATAAGTAACCGATGAAGATAATATCGAAAAAAGAAAAATGAAAAATATTATACATACTGAAGTATAAAAAACTTTATCCTTTAGATAAATGTTTATGAAAAACTTAATTAGCTTCAAAAATCTTACCTTTCTCAAGTTTATAATATTTGTAAAATCCGGAATTTAAACTTTGTAAATGTGAAGTAATTAAAATTATTTTATTCACACTGATCTTTTTTAATTCTTCTTCAAATTCTTTCATACTCTCGTCATCAATTCCCGAGAAAGGTTCATCTAAAAGAATCACTTCAGCTTGAGAATTAAGACAAGTCAAAAGTTGCAACTTTCTTTTCATACCTTTTGAAAGTTCTTTAAGCGAATTATTTAATTTATTTTTAAAATCAAATTTTTCTAAAAAATTTTTTGGAACATTAAAAGATTCTGCAAAAGTTTTTACAGACAAATTTTCTGGCAAAGAAACAGTTTCTGGTAAATAATAAAGTTTCTTTCTTAATTCCTCAAATCCATTATCTGACTTAATTAAGCCGACCATTATTTTAAACAAAGTAGATTTCCCTGAGCCATTTTCCCCTTGAATAAGTGAAATTTTTCCAAGACAAAATTTTACAGACAAAGAATCTAAGACTTTTTGCTCAATCTTTTCAGAAGGTTTAATATAAGTTTTAGAAATGTTTTTTAAACTAATCATTTTTATATTTTTTATACTTTCTTTATTCTTCAGATTTAATTCTCCTGTTTTAGAGACTAAAAATGAAGATGTTTTTTTATTTAATGAAAGTTTTAATAAATTTATAGGAAGATACTCGAAATTTGTAAGTTCTTCATTATGGATCAACACTCTATTAAATACCAGAACTGAAAAAACAAAAAACCCTGATGAATTCTCTTGGGAATATCTGAGGTTCAAGTCAATTGCCTCTCTAGATCCTACTTTTTATGAAAACTATGAACTTGCAGGCCTTTATCTTTCCGTAATTAAAAATGACATTAAGGGGGCAAGTGAAATTTTCAAAATTGGATTAGATCGTTTTCCCAATGATTTAAAATTATTGAAATATGCTGCCCTTCATACTTTAATTGAAGAAAAAAACTCACAAAAATCATTAGAGCTATTTAAGAAAATACCTCTTGATAAGATGGATAATTTAACTAAGAGCATTTATTATTCAATAAGATCTAAAAAAGAAAATATTAATAAATTAATAGAAGAGATTAACGAAGTAGTAAAAGAAAAGTGGTTAAAAGAAGTAATTATAAAAAATATGAATTAATTACCATCCCACCTGAACATGATCAATTTTTTTAACCTCATTAATCGTCCATTGATCAGTTTTACCATCAGCAGTGATATTAGCTGCAGCTCCAGCAAGAAATGAACTCTCATTTGCACTAGTCTCTGGCAACTCTCCAGCGCCTCTTCCACTTACACTTTTTTGACCAGTAAATTTACTCACGCCCTCTCCATCTGCTTTACAAGCAGTCGCGATATCTGGATTTTCTTCAGAAGGTGTACTAAATCCAGTGGTATAAAACATTCTTTTAAGTTCAGCTTCTTTAGGTTTATAACCCATAAAATCTAGACAAGTATGATACATTCCATACTCTCCATAAAAACCAATTTCAGCAGTATAAATTTGAGAAAGAGCATTTTGTGCTTCTAAAGTTCTAGCCTTGGCTTGATTTCCAAATAATCCAGGTACAAACATTCCTGCAAGAATTGCGATGATGGCAACAACGACCATTAGTTCAATTAGTGTAAAACCTTTAGAATTCAATTTCATAAGTACCTCTTAATAAATTATACTATGATTTTTCAAATTCGATATAAAAATTAACTCAATATAAATTATATTTAAGCTACACCTGAAGCGCTTGCAAAAATTGGCATATACATTGCGGCCAATACCCCACCAACCAACACGGCCAATCCTATAATTAATACAGGTTCAATCAGTTGAGTCATGGTCTGAATACTTCCTTCAACTTCTACCTCAAAAACCTTAGAAACCTTCGCTAACATTTCATCAAGATTCCCAGTGCTTTCTCCAACATTTATCATCTGAGTGATCAAGTCAGGGAAATACTTTATTCGTGCTAAGGGTGCTGCGAGTGCTCTACCACTGATAACTGATGCTCTAATTCGTTTAATATCTCTTGAGATAACAGAATTCTCTATAGTTTCCGAACAAACTTCAAGCGCATCTACTATTGAAATACCTGAACTAATCATTGTAGAAAAAGTTTGAGAGAAATCACTAAGACTTCCTTTAATAACTACATTTCCAAGAATCGGGAAGTTTAAAATAGATTTATCATACAATTTTTTGCCAGTTTCTGTTTGTTTAAAGAAATAATAAATTGCAAAAGCAGATCCACCAACACCAAGAAGTATTTTAGAGATATGATCTCTAAATATATTTGAAACATTTATTACAAGCTTTGTAATCCATGGAATTTCTTGTTTATTTTCTTCTAGCATTTCAACAAATTGAGGAACCACAAAAGTCATCAGTCCAATAAAAACTACTAAACCTACAAACAAAACAATTGCAGGATACATCATCGCTGCTTTTATTTTTCTTCTAAGCTCCATTTTTTTCTCAATATAATTATCAAGCTTAACTAAAATTTGATCCAAAATCCCTGCAATCTCTCCGGCTTTAATTAATTGGCAATATAATTTACTGAAGTTTGGCTCTCCTTTCATTGCTTCATGTAAAGTTTTACCCTCACTCACTTTTCTAGAAATTCTTAGAAGTGACTTTCTCAAGAAATTATTCTTTTCTTGTTTTTGCAAAATCTCTAAAGACTGCAAAATTGGGACACCTGCATTCACCAAAGTAGCCATCTGCTTAGTAAATCGACCAACATCTTTTTCAGAAAACCCAGAACTTAAATTAAAATGAGATAAAATATCTGTAACATCTAAATCTGAAAAGATATTAGGCTTAATTAATTTTTTTGCCCTAATACCTCTTCTTCGAAGTTGTCTCTTCGCATCAGATTCGTTAATAGCTTCAATTAAGCCATTAACCTTGGTACCTGTTTTATCAAAGCCTTCGTATTTAAACTCAACCATTTATTAAGCGCTCCGTTTAACTTTTGCTAGTCCAAAGTGCTTTAATAACTCATCTGGTGCACTTGAAAAAGAAATCGCATCTTCTTGAGAAATTAACCCTTTATCGTAGTTTGCAATCAAAGATTGATTCATCGTAACCATCCCAGAATCATCCTGACCTATTTGCATTTGTGAATAAATCTGATGAATCTTATCTTCTCTTATTAAATTTCTAATCGCTAAATTCGGAACTAAAATCTCTTGAACAAGTTGTCTTCCACCATTGTTTTTAGGGACTAGTTGCTGAGCAACTATTCCTTGTAAAACAAATGACAATAAATTTCTAATCTGTGCTTGCTTATCAGAAGGAAAAACGTTAACTATCCTATTGATTGTCTGAACAGTAGAGTTTGTATGAAGAGTTCCAAAAACAAGATGTCCAGTTTCAGCTATTGTTAAAGCAGCTTCAATTGTTTCTTGATCTCTTAGCTCCCCAACCAATATGATATCTGGATCTTGTCTTAAAAGACTTTTCAATCCTCTTCCAAAAGAAAAAGAATCTGCTCCAATTTCTCTTTGATTCACAATACAATTTTTATGAGAGTGAATAAACTCTATTGGATCTTCTAGGGTTATAATATGTCCATGATGAGTTTGATTCAATCTATCTATAATGGATGCAAGGGTTGTTGACTTCCCTGATCCTGTTGGACCAGTAACTAGAATGAGGCCATTTACAGCAGAAGTCATATCCATCAAAACTGATGGTAAACCGAGAGCATCAAAATCTGGAACCACGGAAGGTATAGATCTAAACGCAGCAGATAATCTCCCTTGAGAATAGAATACATTCACTCTGAATCTAGCAAGGTTTCTTACACCAAAAGAAAAATCTATCTCTAAGTTTTTTTCGAGTTCTGCCTTTTGCTTATCTGATAAAACTTGATAAATGATTTTTCTACAAACCTTATCAGTTAATGGAGTTACCTTAATACGAACAATCTCACCATCAATTCTTAAAGCTGGAGCTGCTCCTACACTAAGATGAAGATCTGAGGCACCTTGATCAACCATTAATTTAAATAATTGTTGAATTTTAATTGCTCCAATATCAGTAGTAGTAGCTCTTTGAGTTAATGTAGGATCACTGTCTAAAATTGTTGTTTTATCTTCAGCTGGAGCTTGATCCAAAATAGTAGTTTTATCTATTGCACTCGCTTGAGTATCTACAATACTCGTTTTATCATCAGTAGAAGTTGAATCCAGAATTGATGTTTTATCTATATCTTTTTTTATATCTTCACTCATAATTTATCCTATATGATATCAGCAGCTGAGTTTAAAACAGCCTCTTTCATTGAAATCATTCCTTCGGCAACTTTTATCATCGCACTCATTCTTAACGTTCTCATTCCCTCATAAATTGCTAATTGTTTTATTTCATCAGTGGATGCACCCTTAAGAATTAATGATTTAACTTTAGGGGAGATTTCAAGAATTTCATGGATTGCAACTCGACCTTTATGACCACTATGACCACAATGCTCGCATCCTTTTGCTTGGTAAACTTTAAACTTTAATGATGGACTATTTTTTAAGCCACATGAAACTAATTCATCGATAGGGTTTTTTACTTCTTCTTTGCAATGCTCACATAGTTTTTTACATAATCTTTGAGCAGTAATAATACTTAATGAAGAAGCAACCAAGAATGGTTCTACACCAAGATTTAATAATCTTGTTACAGTTGAAGCAGCATCGTTAGTATGTAATGTAGAGAAAACAAAATGACCAGTAAGAGCAGCTTCAACGGCCATTTCCCCAACTTCGGAATCTCTAATCTCTCCAACCATAATTATATCTGGGTCTTGCCTTAAAAATGATCTTAAGGCTTTTGCAAAGTCAAAGCCTATATCTTTTCTTATATTAACTTGGTTAATTCCTTCTAAGTTAAACTCACAGGGATCCTCTGCGGTAGAGATATTTGTATTTGCTGTATTTAATTCCATTAAAGAAGAATATAGAGTGGTTGTTTTCCCACTTCCTGTAGGTCCTGTTACCAATGCCATTCCATATGGTTTCTTAATTCCTTCTTTAAACTTTTCTAATTGTGGTTTTGTAAAGCCAAGTTTAGTCATATCTAACTCAAGACTTGTCGAATCTAAAAGTCGCAAGACGATTTTTTCACCAAAAAGAGTAGGAATACTGGAAACTCTGTAGTCTATAGTATGACCGCCTATTTTAATTTTCATCCTTCCATCTTGAGGCATTCTTTTTTCAGAAATATCAAGCTTTGCCATAATCTTAAACCTAGATACGATTGCTAAAGATAAAGCTTTGGGTGGGCTACTGATTTCTAGTAATGAACCATCAACTCTAAATCTAATTCTAAACTTCTTTTCGTAAGGCTCGACATGTATATCAGAAGCCTTTCTATAATAGGCATCTGCCAAGATATGATTTACAAGAGAAACTACATCACTGGTAATATTATCTAAAACCTTTTTTTCATCTTCTTGAATTTCATCAATCTCTACTTCCTCAATTGATTCAACTAACTCTTTAACTGAAATTTTGACTCTCTTAAAAAGAGATTCCCAGGTAGATATATTTGTTAAAATTAGTTCACAAGGTTTACCAAGAATTTCCATACAATCACTTAAGTGATCTTTTGCCGATGGATCAAAAGAAGTTAAAACAACTTTACCATCAGCTTCTTTAACGGGAATCATTCGATACTTTGTTACAACTTTCTTTTGAAGCAAGGAAAGCACTTCATCTGATATCTCTTCAACATTCAACTTAAAAATAGTTAAGCTATTTGTCTCTGCCATGAGATGCATAAATCTATTTTCATCAAAATTTTCTAACTCTTGTAAAAAGAATTCAGCAAAAGGAAGTGACTTATAAGTCACCTCAATTTTCTTCAACTCCTTCTGAGTTGCCATTCCAGTAGAACTAACTAATGTAGAAAAACTTTCACTTAACATAAATTCCTCGTATATACATCGGAATAATTTAAGAAAAGATTAGTGTAGTTTATTGAATTATAGGTAAGATTTATGAATATTTTTTGCTGAACTAACGTCTTTTTGAATCTGAATGACTAAATCATTTACAGATGAGAACTTAACTTCGTCTCTAATATAATCCAAAAAATAAATTATAAGTCCTTCGCCATAGATATCCCTATCAAAGTCAAAGATATGAGTTTCTATATTAATCTCACTCTGATCTTTAAAAGTTGGCTTAAACCCTACATTGGTAATTGAATTGTAAACCATACCAGAAACATCTACCTTGGAAGCATAAACACCCGGCTTAGGTATAAGTTGATTTTTATCAGTTGTTATATTCGCTGTCGGAAATCCAATTTTTTTTCCTCGCCCATCACCCTTTAAAATTATTCCATTAAGAGTAAATAATCTTCCAAGATATTTAGATGCCTCTATCGTTTTTCCTAAATGTAATAAATTTCTAATCATTGAAGAACTAATAATTTGCTCATCAAACTTAAAGGAAGGAGAACTACTTACTTCAATTTCTAAATTATTTTTAGAAATATATTCTTCTAAAAATGATTTATCTCCAGATTTATTTGAACCAAAAGAGAAATCATGTCCAAGAAATATTTTTTTAACTCTTTGATGACTAAAAATATAATCTTTTAAAAAATCCTCAGGGGACATCGTTGAAAAATCTCTAGTAAACGGTACTTCGACTAAATAATCAATTTCAAGAGAATGTAATAACTTACTTCTAAGTTTGTATTCTGTAAGATACTTAAATTTATCTGGAGAAAACACCTGCTTAGGATGAGGAGTAAAAGTTATAACTACTGATTTAGAACCTGAATCTTTGGCATTTGCAACCAAAGCCGACAATACCTCAACGTGAGCTAGGTGAACGCCATCATAGTTACCAATAGAAATTATAATTTCTTCATCTGATGGAATCTCTTTAAAACTTTTAATTTTCTTCATCAAGTTCACTATTTATCAAATTTTTAGCTTCTTTAAAATATTTTCTTTCAAATTTAGATTCAACATTTTTTTTAGACTCGCTAAACTTAGAAAAAGATTTCGAATCTAAAACCGAGAGAAAATATAACTTTGCTTCACTTCTCAAGGAAGAAGTCTTAACTTTTTCTCGAGCAGACATCGTTGATTTATCTAAACGATCAAGAAACCTGTAAACATTCGAATAATTAAAATTTTTACCCTGTATACCAGAAAACTCCCCTGGATTAAAAATTGATCTAAAAATTGGAGAAGTAAAAATAATAAGAATTATAATTATCAAACAAGCTATACCAAGAAACAAATTAAATATTTTAATGGGATTTTCTAAGACACTGTTTGATTTCGAAAGATAAGGACCAATTATGGAGTTTGAATCAATTGGTATTTGAGGCAATGCTCTATCTTTATTAGTTAATACTTGTGATAACTCAGTACCACCTTTAACTGTCAACCGTGGGATTTGAAGATCTATAGTCTGATAACCTTTTCCAGGTATAAAAACACTCATCTTCATGATTTTTGATTTTTGATCAATATTATATTTTGGCAAATAAGTAAATAAGAACGTTTTTGTGGCAGTATAATCAGGATTAATATCAAGTTTTGATGATGACTCGAACTTATCAAAATAGTTTGAATCCAAAATATCAGAAACAGTATATTCTTCGAGATTCCCTTTTCCAGTAACAGTTAACTTAATTTCAATAGGCTCATTAACCAATGCTTTCTCTTTATTGAAACTCAAATTAAATTGATGCTCTCCTACCAGGCCAGTAAAATCATTCGGAATTGGAGCTGGAAGATCTAGAAGAGAAATCTTAACTTCATCACTTAGATAAGTTTTTTTTCTCTGCTGTCTAAAGCCAAATCCGAATCCAGAGAAAGGATCGCTTGAACCTCTAATTGGATAAGAAACTTCAGCTACTATTGGATCAATTAAATTATTATCCGTTTTTGTGTAAAGAGCAGAGCTATACAATAAAATTCTAATATAATCTTCGCCAGCATACTTCACCCTTTCTTTTCTTTGCTGATCTTGATTAAATCTTTTCAAGAATCCAGTTAATTTAGGAAATTTTCTTACATCATAATTATTTGTTCTAACTTTATAATATAGATAATACTTTAAAATAATTTGTTCACCTGGGTATACTTCAGATTTTGAAACATCGGCCTCAATAAATATATTCTTATTCTCTTTTTGCTCTTTAATGATTTCTACACTTATTTCCTTGTGTAAATCGGTTTTACCATCAACAACTGTATGAATATTTTTAATTTTTC
>JAHDHG010000192.1 GCA_020631435.1 Bacteriovoracaceae bacterium
ATAAGAAAGAAAGTTTTAAAAAATTCCCACTTTTTTCAATGACTTATTTTATTGGAATTAGTTTTTGGTTATCTTTTGTGATTGAGATCAAGAGTGTTTCAGTAATTTTATCATCATTGATTCAGGTTTTATGCATTTCTTTTTTTCTTTTTAGGGAGCTTAAAAATGAATCATAGTATTTTTGCTGGATTTTTTTGTACTCTTTCACTTTTTTTTCTTTGTTTTGAAGTAGTCATAAGAAAAGAAAATATTAATAAATGGTTTTATCTTTTCTATTCACTGGGTTGTATTTTCTGGTTATTGCTCGGAGCAGTTACTGATCAATTGAGTCTATACATTATTAGTATTACTCAAATTATTTTTCTATCGTTTTCTTATTTTCTAGGGAGTTCAAATGAAGCAAGCTAATGGTTTTCAAAGGTTTTCTGCCTATTTTATTGATATTTCATTATTGCTTTTCATTTATATAATACTCATGAAAATATCGGAACAATTTGTTCCTGCAAAGGATCTTTATCCTCCTGTAAGTGCAATGAGCTTGTATTCAAAAAGAGAAATGGATATTTATAAGATATCCGTGTCGATTGGAGCTTCTTTTTTATTGATCTATCAATTTGTGTGTCATTATTTTTTTAAAACAACAATTGGAAATAAGCTTTTAAAAATAAAAAGGTTGTCTGTGGAGAAGGAAGATTTGAAATTGATTCAAATTTTTAAGCTTTGTCTTGTCTCAATTTTAAAATACGGGATAGTTTTTCTTCCAGGCCCTGCAAGTGTGATTCTCCTATTTTTTTTAATGTCGGTTGTTTCAGAAGTACTTTCTGATTACATTGCATTCACTTTGCTCGTTCTAGCTTTTTCTTGGTTAATTCTGACTCCCTTAAAAGCTTACAGGAAGAATGATAAAGTAACTTGGGTTGAGAAATTTACTAAGACTCGAGTCTATAGTCTTACTTCTGAAGATAAGTAAACAAATCACAATCAATAGACCCATGAGAAAATTTATTTTTCTTATTAGGCCTCAAAGAAATCTTTTTTAAATACTCACGTTCTGAGCTCATGATCACAAATCTTGAGTTCGGATAATTTCTTTTAAAATTCTCTCCCATTTCATAATAAAGAGTAGAGACTTTTTCATCTATGGCATCAACTCTTTTTCCAAAAGGAGGATTGGTAAATAAGAGATTTTTTTCATTTTGAAGAAGATCAAATTTAGAGGCATTTTTAGTTGTAAATTCAATACCATGATCCCAGCCAATTTTTTTCATCCAAGTTTTTGTGGAATCTAGGGTTTTTCTACTGAAATCATTTGCAATAAATTCTAGTCCAAGTGGATCATTTAATTTCTCATTAGATTCATTAAAAGCTTTTTTTAGAGTTGATTGAAATTTATTATTTCGAGTAATTGTATCTAGGAATCTAAAATACTGAAAATTCCAGCTCTCTTCTTTGTTAATGATATATTTAAGATTAATTAGCTGAGGAGATAATCCCAACTTTTTTATTTTTGCTTCAAATAAAAATGTTCCAGATCCACATGTTAGGTCAATAAAGTTCTCGGTCTCTGGATTCCAGTCTGCTAAATCAATAATTCCAGCAGCTAAATTTTCTCTGACAGGTGCCGATTGGTTTCTTTGCCTATAACCTCTATCTGCTAAAGGGTAACCTGTAAGGTCCACCATTATTGTCATTCTTTCTTTTGTCGTATGAGCTAGGTCATGAGGCTCAAGATAACAGTTTAGAGAGACGTGAGGATTTCTTAATTCTATATTGGGTCTTTTTTGTACCTCTTTCATATATCTATCGACTAGACCATCTTTCGCTAATTGAGAGAGATATATAGTGTTGGTAAATTTTGATTTTTTCTTTAGTTTTTTTGAAACTCCCTGATGAAAAGTAAATTTAAATGTTTGCTTCACACTAAAATATCTTGTCCAATTGATATTTTTTGAAGCCATGTAAATATCTTTTTCTTTTTTTATATCGCAATCAAAAAGAAGCATGAAGATTCGACTAGAAATTCTGGTATAAAGAATTAGATTTAATAAGTCTTCTTTCGGAATACTAAATTGAACTCCTCTTGAGGACTTAAAAGTATCTTTCGCTCCTAGGGAGATAAGTTCATTTTCTAAAACTTCTTCTAGACCTTTTGGACATGTGCAGAAATAACGATCAAAATGTTTTTTAATTGGAATGCTCAAAATTTATACTTCTTGTTATGAGTTCTTGATAGGAGAGTTTTTTATTATCGTCTAAGTTTCCAGTGAAAAATCGTTTGATTCTCCAGAGCGCGATTGAGAATAATCCGACATGTATGAATTCATGAAGAGATTCTAACTCGTTAGGATTCAAAGGTAATATTTCTTGATAGCTTTTGATAAATAACTCTTTAAGGTCTTGGCTAATTTTTCCATCTTTGAGGCAACTTCCAGCAATGCTAATTCCTATATCAAAGATTCTCTCTCCTAATCCAGCTTGTTCAAAATCAATCATCTTCTCTAAAGTAAAGTCCTCTCTAAATAAGCAATTATCAAAGAATAAATCACCATGGATGATAGATATAGGAAACTCTTTTTTGATTCTCTTTCTTTTTTCTTCAGAAAAAATCTTATTGAAAGCATCCTTGAAGTCTGTCGGGCATATTGGCAATTCACAAAACTTCTCTATTGCCTCAAAGCTAAAGCCAACTTCTGAATGATTTCTTAATCTTTTTTCATCTAGGTCAATAACTTCTACTTTGTGAAGCATTGCTAATTTTCTAGCGATTTCAGGAATTGTTTTTTGGGAAATCGGCTTCACTTTTCCCTCAATAAACGGAAAGACGACTCCGAAGCTTTGCTCGTATTGAAAATGATTATTTCCAGATAAAGTAACGAGAGGCGTTAACGAGTATTCAAAATTCTTATCACCTAAAGTCTGAAGGATAAGAAGTTCTTTTTGCATTTGCTCTAAATTTTTATCGTTCGATACTTTGAGTAGA
>JAHDHG010000193.1 GCA_020631435.1 Bacteriovoracaceae bacterium
AAGTCTGGAAAAGCAGACTTTAGCTTTGATAATAAAAAAATAATTTTTCATAAATCTTCAGCTGAAAATGATCAAGCAGATGGTGACGATTTTTTTGATTTTTCATTTTCTAAGCAAGATATTTTTGAATATGATTTAAAATCAAAGAAAATTCTTAGGTTAACTAATAATTCATCAGCTGAAACTTCTTACTATCCAGCATACAGGTCAAATGGAGATGTTCTCAGCATTTTTAGAAATAAGAATAACATATTTGGATTTGCAGAATATGACTTTGATAGGTTTGAAGAGCAATTAAACAAACTAAGTTGTGATGAAGAGTATTATGAAGCAATTCTTGGTCTAGGAAAGGCCTGGAGTAAGATCTGTAAGAAGCATGAGAAAAGTGTTTCTGAAAATGAGTTAGTAGAAAGAGGTTTGAGGATTAACTTTGAAAATTGTATTAAAATTGCTAACTCTAAATATTGTGAACATGAATATTGTGATTATGAAAAACATGGTTTTTCTAGATCAGAAATTATAGATCATTGTAGTGATATTTACTCTCATAAAGTTAAAAAAAATGAAGAGAAACAAAGATCTCCTCAAAAGATTCTTCAAACTCGTTGTTCGGTTTGTCACTATAGAATAAATTCGAACTTAAGAAAAGATATATATACTAACAACCAAGATGAAGTGAGTACTTGGAGGGAAGAATCAATTAAAAGACTTTTATCAAATGATGAAAACTATAAAATGCCTAGAGGTCTTCATATGACTCCAGAAGAAAAGAAAATTGTGATTGATTATATCAATGGTTTATAAATTTTAACTTTCTCCCTTTACTTGTAAAGAAACTCATGAAAAAGTAAAACTCAGGAGAGATCAATGAGTTTAAAAGAAAAAATAAGTAAAGAAATTATCGCAGCAATGAAAGCGAAAGATAAACTTCGCTTGGATGTTCTAAGATATTTAAAAAAGCTATTTATTGAAAACGATACTTCTAAAAAGCCAATCGATGAGCAAGATATAGTTATTTCTCACGCTAAAAAAATTGAAGATTCTCTTTCAATGTTTCCCGAAGGATCAGATCAATACTTAAGAGTTGAGAAAGAAATAGCTATTTTAAAGGAATATCTTCCATCTCCGTTAAATGAATCTGAGGTCAGAGAAATGATTGAAAAAATTATTGCGGGAATGGATAATGCTAATATGGGCTCAATTATGAAGCTTATTTCTCCTCAAATTAAAGGACGCTTCAACGGAAAAAGGGCCACAGAAATTGTCAAAGAGCTTTTGAGCTAATCAGCTAAATTGCCTATTAAATAAGGCTTTTTAGGCTCCTCTCGAGCCATTTTCTTGTATTGAACTAATATTTACCTAGTGCTCAATAAGATGTTTTTATAGGGTATAATATTATTAATGAAGAGGATCAAAGTTGCCATTCCTCTATTTCTTTTACTGGTTTGCTCCTTAACAATTCTCTCGGTCAAAAAAAGAGCTCAAGCTTCAAGAACAATTTCTTCGATTAATCATAAACTTCCAAAGCTTTCTGAGCTTCAGATGATTTGTGATGAGATAAGTTGTCCTGAATATATCGCACATATAAGAATTAAAAATAAAAGAGTTTGCACAGGTTTTCTGATTGATGGGAATAAAATCATGACTAATCATCATTGTATCGTGGATGTTGAAAAGGATTGTGAGGGCGTAGAAATCTATATGAACTCATCCGAGACAAATGAGACCATGAAGTTTTCTTGCCAAAATTTAGTTTTTGCTGGTGATGATCAAAAGAACTTAAATAAATTAGATTATGCAGTATTGGAACTGGGAGAATTCTCTAATAATGAATCAATTAAGTTCAGAGGCAGCAAGCTTGATCACTTAAAAAATTATGATGTCTTCGTTACAGATTGGAATAAAAGTAATGAAAGTCTTTTAATAAAAAAATATGAATGCCAACCAGTTGTTGATGAGCATATTTATAAGCAAGAAGAGTTTTCGAATCATTCGCTCCTTGCTTTTTCTAATTGCCCAATTATAGAAGGAAATTCCGGATCTCCTATAGTCGATCAAGATACCGGAGAGTTGGTAGCAATTTTAAGTAGAAATTTTATTTTAGATAAAGAAGCCTATGAATCATCCTTTCAAGAAATTAATTTTGATTTGGTGAATAACGTAGGTATTGCGATTAATGCACATTGTTTTTTTGAAACTAATATCTATTCTTTAAATGAATTTAGGGATAAGGAAAGTTGTAAAGATATAGATCTAAGTGAAAATAATAAAAATAAAATTCTACATGATTTATCGATGAAAGCATTTCATCAGGTTAATGATTATATAGAAGATATTCATATCACTTGGCTTAAATCAAAAAGTCATGGTGTATTTCCTTTCTGTCTTACTGACATTGAAAGGACAAAAAGAATATTAGAGAGTGATAAAAAGATTAGCTATAGTATTAACATACCCAAATTTAAAACTGTCATGACTGTTTCTCCATTCTTTGTAAAAAATATAGAAAGCGTTCCTAAGCGTGATTATGATTCTTATTCAATCTATATTGATGATCACGTTGAGGAAGAAGAGACCTTAGTTATGAAACTTAAAAAGAAATTCTCTAAAAATAATCACCACGATCTTTGGATTATGAGAGATTGCAAGCAAGAAATGGATCAATCACTTGTCTCTTCAGATCTAGACTAGTTACGCACTGAGTTGTCAGAAAAAATTACAATCTCATTTCAAATATCATTATTCGAGCAGTAAAAAAGAATTGAGTAAGTTTTCGATATAATTAATTGAAAAATGTCAGAATAATTTAAGGCCAAATATCTCTTACAAGTGTAGAGATTTTAATGACTTAATAAGCTTGGCCCTTGTTTTAAGAGACGATTATTGTATGATTTTTTTGCAGGCGACCAATTCAATTAATTTTCTATTTTGAGGGACTATATGAAAATCAATTTCTTATTTTTATTTCTTTTTT
>JAHDHG010000194.1 GCA_020631435.1 Bacteriovoracaceae bacterium
TGGATCAATTTTCAGATACTCAAATCATGAAAATACAGTTCTATGCCAGATTAGAGAACAGCTACTTGATTCTAATGAGTCTGATCAAGAGGAACTTATTCAATTTATTGAATCAATAACAACAAAAAAGAATAAGAAAAAAGAAATTTTATGGTCAGGTGAAAGAAGCATGATTGATCTATGCGAGCTTGTGAAAGGATATTATTACTCACCTCTTACTAATGGATCAAACTCTATTAAATATGTCTTGCCAGCAATATTAAATGAATCTAAGTTTCTTCAAGAAAAGTACTCAAAACCAATTTATAATTCTAAGAACTTTAAAGATCATCAATGGATTAAGATAAAGACTGGAAAAATACTTGATCCTTATAAAACCTTGCCTCCAATTTTTGATGACTACGATTATGAAAAGCTTGAGCTTGTTTTCAGTGATAAGGATATCGCAAATGGTGGAGCTGCATTGACTGCTTATTCAATGATGCAGTTTTCTCATATGAGTGATGAGGAAAGACTCAAGATTACTGAAGCACTTCTTAGGTATTGTGAACTTGATACTTTTGCTATGGTGATGATTTATGAGCATTGGGATAAATTAATAAAAGAGTATGTAAAAAGTCATAATGTTGCCTAATTTAAAATGAGGACAAAGATGGAAGAAAGAAAATACTATAGAGTCATGTTAGGAAAAGGAAGCTCTTGTTCTGAGATATGCCTCAAGGAGAGCTTTATTGGAGGAGATTTTGGAATCAAGATAAATCTAAAGGATGATCTTCCTGATAATATGCGTGATTTTAATCATAAGTTTAGGCCTATATTTAGAAATAATCGCCCAGAAAAAACAAAGGTAGCAGCTGGACTTGCTTGTGGAGCACTTTGGACTATATCTAAGGGAATAAATCTAGGCGACATTGTTTTGTGTCCTGATGGGCAAGGTAATTATCTGATAGGTGAAATCAGTAGCTCTTATTTCTACAAAGCGGAAGAAGTTCTTCCTCATAGGCGAGAAGTTAAATGGTACCCAAATTCCATTTTGAGATCTTCAATGAGTCAGTCTTTAAAGAATTCATCTGGATCAATTGGGACAGTTTGCAATTTAAGTAAATATAAAGAGGAACTTGAAACATTGATCTCAGGCAAGGGTCCAACTACGATAATTTCGACAGATGATTCTATTGAAGATCCCAATATATTTGTTATGGAAAAACATTTAGAAGATTTCCTTGTGAAAAATTGGCCTCAAACTGAACTTGGAAGATATTATGATATTTATGAAGAAGACGGAGAGCTAATTGGGCAACAACTTCAAACTGATACAGGGCCATTAGATATTTTAGCAATTAGTAAAGATAGAAAGGAATTACTTGTAATCGAATTAAAAAAAGGTAGAGCTAGTGATGCCGTTGTTGGACAAGTTCAGCGATATATGGGCTATGTCCTTGATGAGCTTGCAGAAGAAAATCAAACGGTAAAAGGTGTAATTATAGCAATTGAAGAAGACCTGAAAATCAAGAGAGCATTATCAGTCGCAAAGAATATTGATTTTTACAAGTATGAGATAAAATTTAAGTTAGAGAAATCATTGAAAGAATAGATTACTTATCAAAATTTAGCCATTTGCATAAATCTTTATATTCAGAAGTTGAGGTTAGTTTTATTGAGTAACCATTTCTCCACTCATTTAGTTCAATATTATTATGAAATACTTTTTTAAATAAATCTAATGGACGGTCTAGTTTACCAAAAATATATACATTCAAATACTTCATTCTAAAAAAGAAAGATATGGCTTTTAGGCCATCAACATTTTTTCTTATATGAACAAACCTTGCTCTACTTGCATCTCCAGAGGATTCTTTTAAACATTTATCTAAAAACTCTCCACCCCACTCGTATTGCAATTTTGCTCTCACATCTTGCCACGACTTCTCTTTAAAAGAAGGGTTTATTTTTTTTGATTTTCTGGATCTTAATTCATAGACTTCACTTAGCTCGGCTAGTGGATATTTTTGATCAAAGTTAAAATACAACTCTTCATCTTTTTTAAATATATCGAGTGATATAGCACAAAGATCCACGCCATAATGTTGCACTAACCAATCTAATGAGATAATCACTTCGGGATCAAACTTTTCGGCAATTAATAGCACTCTAACTTCATGATTTATTTGTACTCCACTTAATAATTCTTCTAAATCTTCAATATTTTCACTATGCTTTCTTGCCTCAACCAAATAATCCTCTGAAGACCAATTTGAAATCATAGCAGCATATGAAATCCCTTGTAATAACTGATATTTATCCCTATCTCTTTTCAACTCAATCACCACAGGAATATTATCGTTTGGATCATAAGCTAGAATATCAATTCTTCCCATAACTCGATCGTCTGGAATAACCTCATGCCCCACATAAATCAAATCTGGAACTTTTATTTCTATGGTAAAATCAACCCAACTATTTATGATGGCTTCTTGTAAGTTGAATCTTTCAAGCAACCCATTAGCCTTCATATCTGATTCATCGAGTGCAATAAATTTATTATTTTGAAATTTCAACATATAAATATATATCGGAACCTTGATAAATTTCTTGAATGCAGAGTTCTCATACACAGTTCTCATCGATAGCTTTAAGTTAGCAATAAAGAATACCTAAAAATAACCATTGATTATTCACCACTTTGAGATGACAGCTACCTGTAGCAATATCGCAATAAGAAAAAATATGATTTAAAGCTTTAATTAATAAACTTCTTAAAACTAAATTGACTATCCTGAAATACGTTTGATATCCTGTTATAATGGACAAAAATAAAAAATACCGAGAATGGAAAGAATTTTTAAAGAAAGATGAGGACTATGATTGGAGCTATATCATTCGCACCCTCTCTTATAAATTAAAAAGAACAAGACAATTAATTAATAAAAATAAAATCGCTGAAGATTATAAAAAAACCT
>JAHDHG010000035.1:0-2115 GCA_020631435.1 Bacteriovoracaceae bacterium
AAGTACTCAAGCAAGTTGTCTAAATGTAATGAGCGGAAAATTTTGGAAGAATTACGGAGTGACCAGATTAATACTAGGGAGAGAGGCCTCCATAGAAGAAGCTTCAAAAATAAAAAAGGACACTGGACTAGAAGTTGAATTATTTATCCATGGTTCTATGTGCATGGCATATTCAGGTAATTGTACAATTTCAAATTTCACTCAAGGAAGAGATAGCAACAGGGGAGGGTGTTCTCATAGTTGTCGATTTGAATATGATTTAAAAACTAAAGATGATTCTAAAAATTCTTTTTTTATGAGTTCTAAAGATTTAAATGGACTCTATGAGATAAATACATTTATTGAATCTGGAATAGATTCTCTTAAGGTCGAAGGCAGAATGAAAGGGCCATTATATGCAGCTACTGTCTCTAAGGTTTATAGTGAATGCCTAGATTATTATAAGATTCATGGTCCTATTCCTAAAGAGTTCTTAGATCAGAAGTATGAAGAATTATCAAAGTTTACTCATAGGTCATACTTTAATGGAAGTTTAGTTACACCTGCTTCTCATGACTCGGTCTATGATGAGAGAGAACATAATAAGTCAGGATTTAAAATTTTAGGCACAGTTGTTGATATATATAATGATGAATTTTGTATAGTTGATACTAAAACAAAGATTTTACCAGGTGCTGAAATAGAAGTTCTCACTTTTAACAACGAAACAATAAAAGAAAATTTAAATATTATTCAGACTCTTGATAATGAAGTTATTGAAAAAACTCATCCGAATCAGCTGATCAAAATTCCATTTTCTAAAGGTATTGAAAAAAACAACTTAGTGAGGTTTTTCTCATGAGTATAGTTTTAACTATTAGAAATCTCTCTGATCTAGATTTTGTCAGTATTGATGGAGTTGATGAATGTTTGATTGGAGTGAGCTTTCTTTCAAGGAATATTAGTAATACTCTTGATGAATTCTATGAATTTTCTCATCAACTCAAAGCAAAAAATAAAAAAAGAGTACTGTGTTTTGATGCTCTTGTTTGCGAAAGAGATTTTAAAAGGTACGTAGATTTTTTTCATCAAATAGATCCTAAATCCTATGAAGTAGTAAGAGTACAAGACTTAGGGGTGTTTTATTATTTAATTCAAGAGGGATTTAGAGTTCAGCTTATTCTTGAGACCTCTTTTCATAATTTGGAATCGGTGAAAACTATTCTAGATGATTATAGTAATTCGATTGAAAAGCTAATCTTTTCTTACGAATTAACGAAGGAGTTATTGGCTCAATTCATAGATCTCGCCAATTCTTTTAATGTTAAATCTGAGAGTTTAGCATATGGACCTATTTTACTTTTTTATTCCCCGCGAAATTTACTGACTGCTGCTGATATTCAAGAGAAACAAGTGATTGCAGATTCACTTGAATCTGCACATAAGGGATTTGAAGTAGTTGAAAATCATCATGGTACTTTCATGTATCATTTAAAAGATTTAGATATTTTTTCAAATCTAGCTGACCTAGAAATTGATAAACGAGTTGATCCTTTCTTAAACATTGATGGACTTGAGATTTTCTTTAATTCTGATAAAAGTGATTCTACAAGAAAAACTACAAGAGGGTACTTTTCAGTTAATAAATCCGATGTGCTTTTTCCCAAATTAAAAAATTCTAGACTTAATAGAAAAGATAAAAACTTCGTAGGAACAGTTCTTGAAAATAAAAAAGGATCCTACACAGCAATTAGAATTGAAAAGAACGATGTCAAAGTAGGTGATGAACTAAGATTTATAAATCCTGAAGGAAAGATCATCGATCATAAAATTCTTAAGCTTTACGATCTTTCCTTCGAACATATCTTAAAGGCAGGTAAATCAGATATCTTCTTGTTGGATTCAATTAAGAAACTAACGCCAAAAACGAAAGTTTATTTAAGTCAGTGAAATAGTTTTTCCTAAAGATTTAGAAACTCTTCCACCTACGCTTTGATGTTCTTCTCTTTCAGCTTCTTCTTTACAGGAAATGCAAAGTTCACTTGTTGGCCTTGCTTGTAATCTTACAAAGCTAATAGAAGCTCCACAGTCTACACACATTCCATACTCATCAGTTTCAATAAGCTCTAGAGCATT
>JAHDHG010000035.1:2125-18380 GCA_020631435.1 Bacteriovoracaceae bacterium
AAATCTCAAATCATTGGAAATTAAAATACTGTTGTTGGCAGAATCAACATCATCTTTGTTATCTGCTTTTTCAATAATAGAAAAGTTAACATTCTTCGTTAGCTGTTTATTTATAATTCTTTCTTCAATAGCTAATAAACTATTTCTTAATTTTTTAATTTCAGTTTTCTTTAGATGTCCATTCAATCGCTTTGCCATAATTCGATCTCCTTTCAAATTAACCTGAGGGCAAAAATATTCTTCAGTATAAATATTAAAAGGAATAACTGGATTTCTTTCAAGATTTTTACTCTAACGATTTCATTCAAAATAAAACGGTATTTTGTCACTTTGACACAGTATGTGAAAGGTAATGTAAGAAATGAAAATTATTGAATTAGACAGCTTTCTTGGCGTAAATGTTTGATTCTTTCTCAAGGAGCTCAGCGTAGTAAAGAGAAAGTCTGGCCCATGGTTTTTTCTCAAGCCTTTTTTGTTCTATTGGCTCACCACTTTCTTCACAATATCCATAAGTACCATCTTCCATCTTTCTAAGTGCTACATCTATTTCTCGAAGCGTTCTAAGGTCTTTTTCTCTTAAACTAATGCTAACTTTTTCTTCTCTGAATCTTTCAGCAATGTCTCCATCTTCTTTGGCTTCGTCCTGACTTCTGTTTCTTGAATCTTGAGTAAAGGCCCTGAAATTTTCTTGAATTCTTTCTTTCTCAGAAAGTAACTTTGCTTTCTGATCTTCAATAAATTTTTTAGAAAAATCACTCATAATCTACATCCTTGTTAGAGAAAATTCTCTATACAATATTTTAAATGATGGCAGATTTGTCACAAAGGGAGGGTTGGATTTGCCTCTAGCTCCGACTAAAAGACTCAAGAATGGCCTTTATTTTTGCCAGTTGAGCATGAACTGAATGTCTATCAAGATAAAACCTCTTTCCATTCTTAATTAAAAAAAGCTCAAAATAACCTCTGTTTTGAAATGCTTTCATGGCCTTCTCATCTTTGATTCTGGCCATATTGGGAGAATCAATAAAATGCTCTAGAAAAAATTCTGAATCATCATCTAGGTGATAAGTTATTTTTCTAAAAGGGATAAAGAAGATTTTATGAATAATTATTAAAGAATGTTTAGAAATAACCAAATTTTTTTCATAAAAATAAAAAGCAATTAAGATCAGTGGGGTAAAGATAATAAGAGCAAGTAAAGAATATACCAAAAGTAAATCAAGGCCAGTACCAATTGCCAGCATTTTCTTTAATGGATTCCAGACATTAAGGCATAGAAAAAAAAATACTATGAGTATGCCAGCGAGATAAAACCAAAATATAGGAGGTAGTCCGTAACTTCTTAATCGAATAGAGCCAACTTGCTTTATAACATGATCAGGGTCTTCAAGGTTTGTTGGAAATTGATACATTAATCCCATGAGCTAATAATCCAATAATTAAGCGATAAAGTAAAAAATATTTTCTTTTTGTTCATCGAGAAAATCAATTTCAGTAGGTCTAGCTTTAATTGAGTCAATATTATTTTCGTAGCATCTAATATGAATTTCTAAATTCACTTTTTTATTCTCTGCCATAGATGCAAGTAGGTTTAATCCAGTTAGCAGTCTAGATTGCTGTGATCTACTTAATTGAAACTTTTTTGATCTCTTTATTGCTCTCCAAATATCCCAAGGGTCTTTTTTCTCAACGATAATAGATCTAATAATGAGATAGACAATTGGATCGGACTCAAAACCATCACCTATAAGCATGCAATACTCTGGAACATTGGTCATAAGTAAAATATTTACGAGCTCATTAAGTTTATAATATCCCTGAACCTTAAGATCCTTAGGAGTAAGTTCATTATCAAAAGGAGATAGAACCTTCCTGTAGTCCTTGAGAAAGATGCTACTTGTATAAACTTGGTTTTGATAAAGCCAATCTCTAAATGGCTTTTCATAAAAGTGAGGAGAAGCAGATAATACAAAAGGAGTATAACCTTTCGCTACTGCACTTTTTAAAATCTTTAACCCTTCTTTTACTGTGGGAAAAAAAGAAATAGGTTTACTGAGAGAATGAAAAACTTCTTTGAAGTTAGAATATCTGGTATCTACTAGAGTTTTGTCAAAATCAGATATAATGAGCTTTTTAGGATCTTTTAAATTTATTGGAATAAAACTTCCAAGTAATATATCTACACCTCTAGAGAACTTCGTTTCATAGATTTGAATATTATGAATCTCCTTAGAGTTATGGAAACTAGGGATTTTGAAATTTAAGTTCGAGTACTTATCTGTATTAAACTCTCTTGTGTATAACTCATTTGATTTTGAATCTAAACATACTACTTTTACTTTGAATCTGGTTCTAGAAAAAAAGTGAAAGTTTTGATAGGGAGCAGCAGGTTTAGAAATGATTTTAGTTTGGTAGTCTTGGACATAAGGAGAGTTATCAATTGTTATTGAGAGCTTAACAGCGATCTCTTTGCTAGATTTGATGACAATAATGTTTCTAACTTTAGGTCTTGGTAAAAACTTCACTTAATGAGAGTTAAATTCATTTTCAAAAATTAGTTTATCTATTTCTTTGAAAAATGATAGGATGAGCTCATCTCTTTCAGATTTAGTTAAAGCAGATAAAGCAATTTTCTTTTTATCAATATTGGAGTGGACACTCAGTTTTTTAAATTGCTCTATGAGAAGATCTTTATCTAGATAAGATTTTTTTCCTAATTGAGATAAATCAAGATCTTTAATCCATTCGTCAAAAAATAGAGGATAAACACCTCTTTTTCCAAGTTCAATGTAATACTCTAAATCTTTCAAGAAGACGTCCTTTGTTTTATTATGATATAATTTTATAAAATGAATCATTCATAAGTTATGATGAGGAATATATTTCTTAGAAGAAGATGAGTAGATATAAAAAATATTGTTTAGAATGTAAGTCAGAAATTGTTGATATTTCTAAATCATTCATAGTTGATGAAGAAAGACCTCAAACCTTTTGTTCTGAAAATTGTATTATTAATGCATTTAAACATGAAATGGATCATTTTGAGAAACAAGAAAAAAACTTGAGAGTTGAACTTCAATTATTTGAGCAACTATCAATCGATAGGGTAAATTTAGATAACTTTACACAACAAAACTCAAGAGATCCAGATGAGACCTGGATGGATGTGAATGAGCTAGGTGAAAAGTACTATTATTTGATTAAGAGTTTTCCATATCTTGATAAATCTATTTTTAACATTCTCATATGTAAAATGTTTAATGAAAGGCCATCCTTAATACTCCATTCTTGTTATTCGACAGAACTAAATTTTGTAAACTTTTATAAAATAGGAAAAAAGTTAAAAGGTAATTCTTCAGAAGATTCGACTTATCAAAAAGATCAATTTGTCCTTCCTCAAGAAATTATTGATGAGATAGAAGTTAAGAAAAATGAATACTTTGCCTTGCTTTTAGAGTTTAGAAAAGATCGAGATATTCCTTTTGAATCTTTTCCCTTGTATGAAAAGTTTATTCAACTTACTCTAGATCAAGCTGATCAAGTTTGGTCTGAAGAACAAATGGGACAAGAAATAAGAACTTTTTTTAAGGTCAATTTTATGGAGGATAAGTCATTTTATTATTTTGTTATTGGTCTAAAAGTTGATCAAGGTAAAGATGAAGTAATCCTACCCATTTTTTCTTTTCCCACAAATGATAAAGAGTTAGGGCAGTACTTTTTAAATGGTAAGCAAATCTCCAGAGGAGTCGTAAACTAATGAAGTTTTTTTTAGGCAGTTCAAGTCCTCGAAGGAAGTTATTAATTGAATATTTAGGTATTCGCCCAGAAATTGTTGAATCAAATTATGAAGAAAGAAATTTTGAAAAAGGTGAAGATATCAATCAATATATCTTAGAGCTATCTTTGAAAAAAGCTGAGTTCGTCAATCTTGATACTTCTCAAGGCATTCTATTAACCGCAGACACTCTAGTATGTCAGAATGAGGAAGTTTTAGGTAAGCCTAACTCCAAAGAGCACGCCAAAAAAATGTTATCTCAATTAAGTGGTAGAGAGCATATAGTTAAGACGTCCTTTACTATTCATAAACAAGGTAAGCTCGATGTGCATGAAGTGATTGATTCAAAGGTTGAATTTGATATGATTAATTCAAAAGAAATTGATTTTTATTTAGATCAAGCCAACTTTATGGATAAGGCCGGAAGTTATGGTATACAAGATATTGCCCAAGTTTATGTTAAATCAATCAAAGGAAATTATTCTAATATTGTTGGACTTCCCGTACATAGAATTTTACATTATTTAGTGGATACTTTTGGAGAGAACTGGAGAGATCATTTTGAGTAAACTTATTTTAATTTTTATTTCAGCACAATTATTTTCAAATAATTTATCAAATGTAGCAGATGAAATGAATCGAAAATGTTCTAGTCTTGAAACAAAAAGAATTACAAAGAAATGTTATAAATCTTACGAGAAAAAATTTGAATCTCAGCTGATGAAAGAGATTTCTGAGCTTGAAAAAGATCCTGCATTTTCTACAAATGAATTATCAAAGTTAAGAAAGAAAATAATCAAAAGAGTGCGATCAAATATCTAATTCATCATTAATTGATAATGAATTAAAAATATCATTTTCATTATAAAAACATCTTCTATAAGCACCATCTTCTAAAAATCGAATAGGATTATTAGGATCCGAAATGTCTTGAGAAAGATCGTAATTAGGATAGGTCCAGACTCTTCCTAGCCCTTTATTTCTTATTCTAGGTGAATCGATACCAATATGAAGTTGCTTTTCTCCAAAGCCAGCTGAGAGTCTTAGATCTGGATCAAACCAAAAAGTGTCACAGACATAATCTTGAACCCTTTGAATGAATTCTCTTCTATATTTATTACTTTTATTTTTTCTGTCTATAGGAACAAGGTCTATGGCCTTAGCTAAGATATGATCACTCTTTGATGCCCCACCAATTAAATCGTTGTAGCATTGAGGTCTATAATGACTAGAAACGACAATTTTTTCTCCAAGGTCCTTCCTAATCTGCTCTGCCATTAACAACAATGAAGCTGTCCTTAGCCAGCAATGTTTCGGAGGAAGAAGGTCTTTTAAACCACAAGCTTTTAATGAGCTAGGATTAGATGAAGCAACAATTTCTTTTGCCTTGAAATTCTTCACACCAATATCTTTTAAGAATTTATTAAGACCTGATTTTGACTCAGAATATCTTCTAGATAAGGGGTTGTGTATTCTTCCACCTAGATGATCAATTATCTTCTCGTAATATAAGTATTCTGCGAAACTTGTAGGAGTACTGCAAGAACTCTCAAAAAAAGCTGGCTTTCTTTCTGCGTCGTAATTCGTATCAGTTGGTAACGGTTCTATGGGTTCAAGGGCGTATGGCCCAATATAATAATTTTCTACAAAATCACCATTATCATAAATTGCTGCAGACTGATTTTGACCACAGGAAAAAAGAATAAACATAAAGACTAAAAAAATCTTCATTCTAAAATTGTAGCAGTATATCTAATCTAATGCATTAACATCTATTTAGATTCTTAGGCGATAATTATTTAGAAGTAGTTGATTTTTAGTTATCCGCTATGCGTCAGGGGCAATATAAACTTCAATTTTAGGATCGTATTCATCTTTGAGTATCGCTCTTATTGCTTCAAGCGTTCCCATTGAAGAACTCGGGCAAGTTCCACAAGCACCTTGATACTTGATGGTTAAAATATTTTTTTCATATCCTTCAACAGTTAAGTCACCACCATCTCCTTGAAGACCTGGCCTAATCCTTCTATCTAAGATTTCTTCAATTTGCTGAAGCTCCGGAGGAAGAGTAGACCTGTCTACTTTCTTTTCTTGGGTTGGGTCAATAAATTCAGAATCATGATTGGGAAGAATTTTATTCATCACTTCCATAACTTTTGGCTCAAGTGATTCCCAGGGCTCAAATGTAAATTTGGTTACTGTTACTACATTTTCAAAAAAATGAAGCTGATCAACTCCTCTTAAATCAAATAATTCTTTGGCCAAAGGAATTTCATGAACTCTATAAGGATCTTTAAAAGTAGATTTACCTTCTTTTTTGATATCTACATTACACATGAATTTTAAAGCATTTGGATTGGGGGTAGGAGCTACCTGAATCTTTATTTCAGTCATGATAAAATATCCTTAGCTTTATTAAGAGATTTCATAAAAATTTCTATATCTTCTTCTGAGTTATAAAGTGAAATTGCTACTCTTGCAGTAGAGCTGACTCCTAATCTTTTCATTAAAGGCTGAGTACAATGATGACCAGTTCTGATAGCCACACCATCCATAGATATTAGAGTTGCGAGGTCTTGGTTACTTACTCCTTTAATATTAAAAGATAAAATAGGAGCTTGATTGCTTGAAGGCCCATGAACAGTAATATCTTCATCTTCATTGAGTTTATTTTTAAGAATTGAATACAGTTGAGTCGTATGTTCCTTTATTTTAGGTTTTCCTATGTTCTCAATATATTTAAAGGCTTCATTTAATCCAATAACTGAAGCGATAGAAGGAGTTCCTGCTTCAAATTTAAATGGAAGATCATTATAAGTTGTTTTTTCAAAACTTACCTGGTCGATCATATCGCCACCGCCGTGAAAAGGTGGCATCGCTTCTAAAAGATGTTTTTTACCATAAAGAACACCAGTTCCAGTTGGTCCATAATATTTATGACCAGAAAAAACTAAGAAATCACAATCTAATTCTTGAACATCAATATTTACTTGTGAAATCATTTGAGCAGCATCAAGAACAATAAGTGCATTAGACTTTTCTCTAATAATTCGAATCACTTCTTTTACGGGATTTATTGTTCCAAGAGTATTTGAAATTCCAGAAAAACTCACAATTTTTGTTTTTTCAGTTAGAAGATTAGAAAGTTCTTCAAGAATTAATTCACCCGAATCATTAATAGGTAAAACTTTAATATGAGCTTTCCTTCTTTCTGAAGCTAGTTGCCAGGGTACAATATTTGAATGATGCTCAAGTTCCGTAAGTAAAACTTCATCGTCAACATTTAAAACATGATCACCTAAAGAATGAGCGAGCAGGTTTAAGGATTCAGTAGTTCCTTTGGTGAAAATGATTTCTTCTCTATGTTTTGAATTGATCGCCTGATGGATTGTATCTCTCGTTTGTTCATATAGAATTGTAGCTTGCTCTGAAAGAGAGTGAATACTTCTGTGAACATTACAAGTTAACTCATTATAATATTTATTAACTGCTTCAATTACTGATTTTGGTTTTAAAGTAGTTGCCGCTGAATCAAGATATACCAATCTATTTCCGTTCATAGATTGATTGAGCATTGGGAAATCTTGTTTGATTTGATCAAAAAAATTCAACTTCTTTCCTTTAAGAAAGTTTCATATTTGCTTCTTAATACTTTCCTCGCATTCTCTGAACACTTGTTAAGGAAATCTTCAGCATAAGAAGCGAGAAGCATTTCAGTAGCTTTTTTCTTACTCATACCTCGGGCCATAAAATAAAAGATTTCATTTTCATCTATTTGACCAGTTGTTGATCCGTGAGAACATTTTACGTCATCATTATAAATTTCTAATTGTGGTTGGCTTATTGCTTGTGCCTTTTTTCCAAATACTAGATTTTTATTAAATTGATTTGCATCAACACCAGAGCAACCATGGTCTATAAATATTTTACCTGTGAAAACATTTCTCGCATTTTCTTGCAAAATCCCTTTTACTGTTTGATCAGAAAAAGTATTAGGGGCCAAGTGGAATATCTCACTATAGATATCTTGATTTGAATCAGTTGATAAATTATAGAATGAATGTGAGTCAACAGTTGTTTCTCTAGAATTGATCTTGATTTTTTGATTCAATCTATTTGAGCCTTCATTGGAAGAAAGATGCAATAAAGAGAATTGTTCGCAATTTTCTGAGCAATTTGCATTAACCCAAGAGTGCTTTTTTGATTCTTTTTTTAATTCATCTATTTTATAAAATGAAAAATTTTTAGCATGAACATTAATATATATCGAAATATTTAAAAAAGAATTTTCTAGGCAAGCTATACTCTCAATAAGTTCAGAGTTATCGTAAGCATCAACAAGAAGAGTCGCGTGAGAAATATTTGAATTTAAAAGAGTTTCACTTAATATTAGGTTTGAATTTCTAAGCTCTATGTGAAAAAAGTTTTTTACTTGAGAAAGATGAAGTGCGTGAACGGTACTATCAAACTTGTTAAACTTTTCTATGAACTCTTTTGCAAACTCATGACTTACGGACTTAAAGTCATCAAAGGTTAAATTCTGAGTGCTAAATTCATGACTATACCAATTATGTATAGGAGTGAATTTATATTCCTCGGACTTTCTATTCGGAAAAGAGCGATCATTAAAGTTTTCTAATAAACTACTTTGCCAAGAGTTTGATGGTGTGAGTATGTGATTTAATTTATTCATTGATCCAATCATATCCTTCACTTTCAACCTTTAAAGCCAAAGTTTTATCACCACTTTTTACAATTTTTCCATCTTTAATAATATGTACAAAATCTGGTTCGATGTGATTAAGAAGTCTTTGATAATGAGTAATTAAAATAGTGGCATTAAATTTATTTTTAAAATCATTCACTCCCTCAGATACAATTTTTAAGGCATCAACATCTAAGCCAGAATCAGTTTCATCCAAGATGGCCAATTTAGGATTTAAGACTTTTAATTGAAGGATTTCGTTTTTTTTCTTTTCACCACCAGAAAATCCCTCATTAACAGGTCTGTATAAAAATTCTGGAGTCATTTCGAGACTTTTTAGCTTAGGATCAAGAAAGCTTAAGAAATCACTTTCTTCCATTTCTTCAGTCCCTTGATGCTTACAAATTTCATTATAAGATTCTCTTAAAAAATTTAAATTCGTTACTCCTGGAATTTCAATAGGGTACTGAAAGCCAAGAAAAATTCCATCCTTACTTCTTTCATCTGCTTCAAGTTCTAATAAATCTTTATCTTTCATATTAACTTCAAAAGAAATTTCACCTTCTGTGACTTCATAACTTGGGTGTCCAGCAATAACTTTTGCTAAAGTACTTTTACCAGAACCATTAGGGCCCATAATAGCGTGAACTTCACCTGGTTTCACTTCAAGGTTTATTCCATGAAGGATTTCTGAATCATTAATTTTTGCTTTTAAGTTTTTAATCTTAATCATATTTAACCTACTGTGTTTTCTAATTTCATTTCTATTAATTTTACCGCCTCAACTGAAAACTCTAACGGGAGAGTTTTAAAGACATCATGACAAAATCCATTAACAATTAAAGATACTGCTTTTTCTGTATCCATTCCTCTAGATTGAAGATAAAAAATTTGATCAGCACTTATCTTCGATGTACTAGCTTCATGTTCAACTATCGCGCTAGGGTTTTTTACATCTATGGTTGGGAAGGTGTGGGCAGCGGATTTATCTCCCACTAACATGGAGTCACATTGAGAAAAATTTCTAGCTCCCTCAGCACTAGGCATGATCTTCACTAAACCTCTATAGATGTTAGAAGATTCATGAGCAGAAATTCCTTTAGAGATAATAGTACTTTTTGTATTCTTTCCAATATGAATCATTTTCGTGCCAGTATCTGCTTGCATTTTATTATTAGTTAATGCGACAGAATAAAAAAGACCGGTTGAATTTTCACCAAGTAAAACACACGATGGATATTTCCAAGTAATAGCTGAGCCAGCTTCAACTTGAGTCCATGAAATTTTAGAATTTCGTCCCTGGCATTTCCCTCGTTTTGTAACGAAATTATAGATTCCGCCTTTTCCTTCTTTATTACCTGCATACCAGTTTTGAACTGTGGAGTAGTTTATCGTTGCATCATCAAGGGCCACAAGTTCTACTACAGCAGCATGTAATTGATTTTCATCTCTTTGAGGAGCAGTACATCCTTCTAGATAATTTACAAAACTTCCTTGATCAGCAATTAATAAAGTTCTTTCAAATTGACCAGTTTCTTTAGCGTTTATTCTAAAGTAAGTGGAAAGATCCATAGGACAAGTCACCCCTTTAGGGATATAGCAAAAGGATCCATCAGAAAAAACAGCAGCATTAAGAGCTGCATAATAGTTATCAGTGTATGGAACTACTGTTCCTAGATATTTCTTAACAATTTCGGGGTAATCTTCGACAGCTTCAGAAAATGAACAAAAGATAACTCCTACTTTTTCTAAATCTTCTTTATAAGTAGTTCCAAGAGAAACACTATCAAAAACTGCATCAACGGCAACACCCGAAATTCTTTTTTGTTCACTGAGAGGAATTCCAAGTTTCTCAAAAGTTTCTAATAGTTCAGGATCTAGCTCATCTAAGCTCTCAACTTTTTTAGCGACTTTAGGTTTTGAATAATAATATAGATTCTGAAAATCGATTTCTGGGATATCGAGTTTTGCCCATTTAGGAGGGGTGAGAGTTTGCCAATGTCTAAAAGCTTTTAGTCTGTAGTCTAATAGCCATTGTGGTTCATTTTTTTTCTTTGAGATGAGAGAAACAATTTCTTCATTAAGTCCTTTAGGGAACTCTTCAGTTTCTAGATCTGTTTCAAAACCATATTTATATTCTTCTTCTATCTTCTTATCTAAATCAAAGTTTTCGCTCATATATTCACTCCAAGAAGATCATTGATTTTTATATTTTTAAAAAAATCAATCGCTTTATGATTTATAGTTTTAACAGGTCCTTTTATATTACAAGTAGTAAGGTAATTGCATTTTTGATCTTCACAATCAGAATAAAAAGGTTTCCCTTCTATAATCTCTGTTAACTCTACATAATTAAGATTTTTAATTTTTTTGCTAAGTTGATAGCCACCTTTTACTCCAAGAGTTGCTTGAACAAAATCTTTTTTAGAAAGTTTTTGCAGTACTCTTGCCACAGAATCAAATGGGATAGAAAGATCTTCTGAGATACAATTCACAGAAGCTCCATCTGGATTATTTGATAGATACTCAATGGCCATTAAGGCATATTCTGTTTTTTTGTTAATTTTAAACACAAGTTTTTATAGTCTCTGTATGAAACTAAGTCAAAACTTGTCTTAGTTTTGTTTGGTTTGGTATGGCAAACAAGGGGAATTAAATTGTTTGAAAATTCTCAGTAATTAATTTCTCTGAATAACTCACTAATTCTTCAAGACTATTGAATCTATTTGGGGTTAAAACCTCTAAAAAACTAATTTCAGCGATAATTTTTTCACAAAGAAGAAATCTCCATAAGTGAGGCACTAACTCTATGGTCCCGTGCCAACAAACAATATCTCTATTATTTCTAGAAAGTTTCTCACCATCAATTGATTTAAAGTTAATAACTGATGCGAGTATTGGCCGATTCATTTCATAGGCCGGGATATACATAGGTTTTTTAAATGGAAGAATAGATTCGCAATTATGACTTGTAGCTTCAGGGTATAAAGCAATGGAAACGCCACTTTTAAGAGAATCAAAAATATTCTTTAACTCTTGATTTCTATCCTCTTTGGATCTTTTTTCTCGTCTTCTCTCAACATAAGAACATGCGGCCATATCTAAAAGCTGTCCTACGCCAAATCTTTCTTTCATTTCATAAGAAGTGATGAAGCTTAATGGCATTTTAGCGAGTATTCCAAATATATCTATATAACCAAGATGATTGGAGATATGTAAGAAACTTTGATTTTGAGGGATAATTTCTTCATTTTGATAAGTAATTTCTATGCCAAAAATTTGTACCAAGATTTTGCAATAAAATGATGCTAGAGTTGCAGCAATTCTTTTGAATATAAATGGGTTAATGAATTTAACCCAAGAAAATAAAGCTGAGTTGATGATGAATGCTAAAACAAAAAAAACTCCAAAGAATAATTTTAGAATTCTTTTGAACTTATTCATCTAACGATTAACTTTTGCCCAGGGAAAATTTTAGAGTTTTTCATTCCATTTTTCTTCATCAAATTTCTTGGAGTCGTTTTAAACTTTTTTGCAATAAGAGATAAATTTTCTCCATTCTTAACTTGATGTGTTTTCTTGCCACTATACTTTCCAGGTACCTTTAACTTTTGTCCAATGAAAATATTTGGATTCTTAAATCCATTAAGTTTCATTATTTTTAAAGATGAAGTTCGATATTTCATTGCAATGTGAGATAGAGTTTCGCCTTTTTTAACTTTGTGAACTCCTGAAGCGATTTTTGTCTTTTTGGCATAAGACCTTCTGTAAGGGTTAGATCCTTTTAGGTATTCTAACTCAGAAACAATTCTGTCGTCTGCCATCGAATTTGAAATCCTTAGTTGATAGGGAGATTTTTTTCTAAAAGGTGTATAACTTTTTAATAATTCAGGATTTAGCTTTTTAATACTTTTTACGGATGTTCCAAGCTTTGAAGCGATCGTTTTTAAATCTAATGAATATCTGACTGGGATCAAGAAACTATCTGTAGTGACATCAATATTATTATTAATAGTTATTCCATAAGCTTCTGGGTTGTTTGCAATTTCCATTATTGCAGCAAGTTTAGGTACATATTCAGCTGTTTCCCTTGGAAATGTTCTTTGCTTAGTAAGTTCTAAATAGTCTCTTGAGTTATATCTTCTAATTTGACCAATAATTCTATAAGGACCAGCATTATAAGCACTTAGAGCTAATTCCCAAGATCCAAAAATATTATATAAGTCTTTAAAATATAGAGCAGCAGCTTTAGTTGCTTTGTAGATATTTCTTCTCTCATCAACATAGGAGTTAATTTTTAATCCATACTCTTTCCCAGCACCTTTAATGAACTGCCAAGGACCTACCGCCTTAGCAGAACTGATAGCGTTCATTTGATAACCGCTTTCAATAATACCAACATAATAAAGCTCTTTCGGAAGACCTTCTTCAATAAAGGTTTTCATTATGAAGTTTTTATACTTAGAACCGTTATTAAAAAATCTTTGGATTCTATCTTTAGAATCTGTAGTGAAGTAATCAATCCATTTATTTCTTTTGGAATCTTCTATTTGAACGATGAAATTTAAATCAATTGGTCCATGATCTGCAATTTCTCTAACTGGCACTGGAACTGGTTCAACTTTTTTAATTTCTTGTTGATTTGAAATATTACTTTCTTGAACAATGATACTTTTATGATCAATAAATGTTTGATTATTAACTGTTTCGCTGGCTTGTACTTTTGCATCAAGATTTACATTTGCTTGATTGAGGTTTTCATGAATTTCAGTGACGAGAGGATCTTGAGATTTGCTATCGATAATCTCAATATTTTTTTCTGTGATATCTTCTACGAACTCATCATCAATTTCTACAGTCTGTTCAGTAACTTCTGGTTGATATGCCGGAGGAGCTTCTTGGTTATAATTTACATCTTCTGCTTGGTAAACGTTTTCAACAGCGTTAGTTTGTTCAATATTTATTTTATTATTAATTTTCTTATGAGACTCATGACCTGGAAGTGGTTGAGCAGATTCATACACTTGAGCAGCACCTCTTTGGTATATTGGGGTCACTTGAGCACATGAAAGTAATAATCCTAATAAAATCAAATATTTCAAAACACTTCTCCTAAATAAGAAAAAATTAACTAATAAAATGTTAGCGAATTAATTACGTTATAAAAACGAAGTGTTTTGCTAGGGTATTGGGGATTTAAAAATGCTGAGTCATTGAGATAATAGGCTTATAGTCTTTATCCATTACAGTTTTTCTTTTACTTTCAACTGCATTTTTTATGGCATTTAAGCATAATTCTTCGACTTTAATTGAAAGTTGCTCCATCACCTGAGCCGAAGTGTTTAAACCACTTGTAGATTTAATATATTTTTTGATCTTAGAAGCAACTACAAGAATATTATCAACTTTTTCAACTTCTTTATAAAAATTAAAGTCTCTACCCATAACAGTTTTTCTATTCATTTTTTTTGCATGCTCAATTGCTTGGTGAATAGAGCCTACAAGATCTTCATTTAATGGACCGAAAAAAGAAGCAGAGGTATTAAATCCTTGTCTTTCCTTAATTAATTTTTTTACTTTTGATACAACTACTAGCGTTTCCATAGTATTACCTTTGTTTAAACATTATCTGGACAAATCTTATAAAAAAAAAAAGAAAAAAACTTCTTAAAATGGCCATCAAATGCACTAAAACATAGATTTTTATTTAAATGGCATTGATTTTTGAGGCTTTAAATCTAAAATACTGTTCAATTGAAGGATAAAAAATGTCTAATTTAAATAAAAAACATAGAATTGTGATTACTGGTATAGGCCTCACCGCTCCAAATGGAAATAATCTTGGTGAGTTTAGAAATTCACTTTTAGAGGGAAAGTCTGGAATTTCAAAAAATGAAATTAGATATATGGGAGAGCAAAGTGCTGGATTTTGCGACTTTGATGAAACTAAGTATCAAACAAGAAAATCTAGAAGGAGAGGAACAAGAGCAGGGTCTATAGCAATTTATTGCTCAAATGAAGCTTTGCTTGATTCAGGGTTAAATCTCGAAGAAGTTGATAAAGATAGAGTTGGAGTATACTTAGGGATTACTGAGCATGGTAATGTAGAGACGGAAGAAGAAGTTTATCAAATGCATCAAAATGATCTTGATTATAAACTTTGGGCACCATTTCATAATCCAAGAACAGTCGCTAATTCTCCTGCTGGAGAAGTCACACTTAATCTAAAGATTACAGGTCCTCATTATACTATTGGTGCTGCTTGTGCTGGTGGTAATATGGGTATTATTCAAGGACTTCAGATGTTAAGGCTTGGAGAAGTTGATTATGCATTAGCAGGTGGTGTGAGTGAGAGCCCTCAAACATTTGGAATATTTGCAGGCTTTAACTCACAAGGAGCATTAGCTCATAATCCTGAAGATCCCACTAAATCTATTAAACCTTTAGATATTAATAGAAATGGAATTGTTATTTCTGAAGGTGGAGCCGTTTATGTACTTGAAACTTTAGAGAATGCCGAAAATCGAGGAGCTAAAATTTATGCAGAAATTATCGGTTATCATTCAAATTCAGATGCCAGCTCTTATGTGAATCCTAATACTGAGAGACAAATTCAGTGCATTGAGAAGGCCTTAAAGAATGCAATGATTTCGAAAGAAGAAGTAGATATTGTAAATATGCATGCTACTGGAACTGGAGCAGGTGATATTTCTGAAGCAGGAGCCATAAATAAAGTTTTTAGAGATTCTAAACATACATTTGTTAATTTCACTAAAGGGCATATAGGGCATTCTATGGGAGCTGCGGGAGCATTAGAATTAGCTGGGAATCTGCCAAGTTTTACTGATAATAAGATTCACCCAGGGATAAATTGTGATGATTTAGATCCGGAATGTGAAATTTCCAATCTTGTGCTAAATGGCCCTAAACAAGTTGATGAAGTTAATGTAATCTTGAACAACTCATTTGGAATGTTGGGTATTAACTCTGTAGTAATAGTAAAAAAATATAAATAGAGAGAATTTTATGACAGCTCAAGAAGTAAAAAACATTGTATTAAAAATCATAACTGATATTGCTCCTGATGAAGATGTAACTTCAATTGATGATAACCTTACACTAAGAGAGCAGATCGATTTAGATTCAATGGACTTTTTAGATATCGTGATGGAATTAAGAAAGAGACATAAGATAGAAGTTCCTCAAGAAGATTATCCTAAATTAGCAACGTTAAAGAGTTGCATGGATTACCTCACTCCAAAATTTCAAACTGCTTAAGGGTTCATGAAAACTTATGATGCTGTAATTATCGGCGCTGGTATGAGCGGCATTGCCTGTGCGTTAAGACTTAAAAACTTTGGTCTAAGTATTCTTTTAATTGAAAAACATCGAGTTTTAGGCGGACTTAATTCTTTTTATCAAAGAGTGAGAAGAAATGAAGAAGGGAAGCGAGAAGGAATAAGGTTTTTTGATGTTGGGCTACATGCTCTGACAAACTTTGCAAAAAAAGGATCAAAGAAAAAACCTTTAATGAAAATTCTAAGACAACTTAGGATTCCCTATGATTCGCTAGATTTGAAAGAACAAAACTACTCATTGATTCATTTGAATGGAAAAGCGATTAAATTTACGAATGATATTATTGATCTTACAGAGGAAATTAAAACTCATTATCCAGAAGACCATGAGGGTTTTATTCAGTTGACTGAAGTTGTATCAAACTTTCAAGTCTCGACTGAAAAAAAAGAGTATGTTTCTTCAAGAGAAGAGATAAA
>JAHDHG010000036.1 GCA_020631435.1 Bacteriovoracaceae bacterium
TTTAAAATCCAGTGGTGTGCCTTTGACTTCCTTAAGGGCCGGCATAGTTCTTGGACACAATGGTTCTTCCTTTCAAATGATGTACAGATTAGTTAAAAGACTTGCAGTTATGGCATGTCCAAGTTGGACTTCAACTCTTTCTAATCCAGTATCTATTTGGGATATGATTGAATCGATGAAGTTCGTTCTTAACAACTCTGAGTGTTTAAATAAGCATTATGATATTGGTGGAAGTACTACTATTTCATATACCAATATGATGAAGACTCTTGCTGGATTGATGAAGGCTAAACGTTTAATTTTTACCTTTCCGTTTATCAGCATTAACTTCTCGAAACTTTGGGTTTCTAAAATTACAAGTGCACCTAAAAATTTAGTTTATCCTTTAGTTGAGAGTTTAAAAACTCATCTTGTTCCAGATAAAAATAGAACATTAGTAATTCCTAATCATAGCTTTATGAGCTTTAAAGAATCTATTTCAAAAATTTTGACTTATGAAAATGATTTGAAAAAAGTTCCAAAAGCCTATGAAAAGCCAAATAGAAGGAAGGTAAATAAAGTTAGATCTATTCAAAGACTTCACTCTTTATATAGATATAATGCCAGAGAAGTAGCGATGATTTATTTTAAATGGCTTCCTAAGTTTTTTAAGCCATTTATTAAAGTTGAAATTAATGAAGACATAGTAGATTTTAAAATTCTTAAAATATCTACTCCCTTATTAAGACTAAAATATGCAGCTGACGTGAGTACCGATCATTATCAGGTTTATTTTATTAAAAAATCTCTTCTTTCTAACGGGGAAGGTATTGGAAGATTGACCTTTAGAAACCTTATTAATGATAGGTATACTATGGTAGAGATCCATGATTTTATCCCAAGGCTTCCTTGGTTTATTTATAAATTTACTCAAGCTCAGATTCACCTTTTTACGATGAATAGATTTGATAAGCATCTAATACAGGTTTAGGCCGCTGCGACTCATCATTCTCTTTGATACTGGTGCCTTTAAGAGCAATGTGTTATACTTTTTCTGGCGATTTAGCACTGATGGGGGTTGCAAATGCGAACTCCGCCAGGTCGGGAACGAAGCAACGGTAGCAAGAGCACTTTGCATCAACTGTTAGGTCGCTTTTTTTTATTACTAAAGTCATATTTATGAGTTATCAAGTTCTCGCCCTCAAGTGGAGACCTAAATTATTTAAAGATGTTATTGGGCAAGAGCATGTTACGAAAAGTCTTGTCAATTCTATTAAAACAAAAAATATCGCTCACGCATATTTGCTCGCTGGAACTAGAGGAGTTGGGAAAACTACATTAGCTAGAATTTTTGCCAAGGCCCTAAACTGTGAGAATACATCTGAAACATCAGAGCCTTGTTTATCTTGTTCTTCTTGTAAATCAATTGATGATGGAAGTTCACTGAATTATTTTGAAGTTGATGGTGCTTCTAATAATGGTGTTGAAAATGTTAGAAGCTTAGTTGAATCATGTCACTACCTTCCGACCCAAGGCCAATATAAAGTTTACGTGATTGATGAAGTTCACATGTTATCAACTGCTGCTTTTAATGCTCTTTTGAAAACTTTAGAAGAACCACCTGAACATGTGATTTTTATTTTTGCTACGACAAACCCTGAAAAACTTTTAGAAACAGTAGTAAGTAGATGCTTAAGATTAGATCTAAGATCTGTCACTTTTAAAAATCTTGTTGAAATTATTAAAAATATATCATCAGAAGAAAACATATCATTCGCTAATGATTCAATTATTGAAACTGTTGCGAAGGCCGGCAAAGGATCGATTCGAGATACACTTACTTTGCTTGAGCAATTAAAAAGTTTTTCTGAAGGTGAAACAATTACTCAGGAAAGTCTTTTTTATTCAATGGGTATGGCCAATCAAGACCAAGTAGAGAAATTAGTTGAATGTATTTTTAATGGCAATGAAGCAGAACTGACTGAGACGTATAAAAAAATTCTATCAGAAAATATTGAACTTAAGTCTTTATGTCAGCAGATTCTTGAAAGTATTTATAAGAGTATTCAAGAAAATGTCTCTGATAAGAATTTAGTAAATAGATATATTCAGACTTATAAAGATTTAGTTCAGGAATTTACATGGATGCTAGAATCTATAGCTCCAGAGGAAGTTATCTTAATTAAACTTCAAGCTATTGCTCTATCTTTAGAAGGAAGTGTTCAGACTAGAGATGTTAAAAATGAAACTAAAAAAATAGAAACACCTATTGAAAAAGTAGAGGTAAGCTCATTTAATAAGTCTGTTCAAGCAAGTGCTCCAAGTGCTCCAAGTGCTCCAAGTGCTCCAAGTGCTCCAAGTGCTCCAGTAGCTAAAGTTGCAAAACCTACCAATACATCAGAGCAACCAACAAAGAAAAAAGGAAGTTTTAGTTATAGGGCCTTTATTTCTTTTCTTAAAAACTCAAGACCAGCAAGTGCTGCTAATTTAGAATTCGGAAACGTATTTTCTTTGAAAAAATCCGAAGATAATAAATTAGAAATTGTAGTTGGATTCAAAGAAGATTCGATTGCTATTTATGAATACTTTAGTGAAGAAGATGTGAGAAAGAGTGTAGAAGAAAAATTGCAAGAGTTTATTGATAGAGCGGATTTACAAATTATTTTCAAAATAAAACTTTTAACTTCTGAAGAGGTTGAAGAAAAGAACTTCACTGCTGTTGTTGAAATTAATGAGGACAGGCAGGAGAGAACTGATAATCAAAAAATTGAGGAGTTTAAGTCCAAGTCAGTGGTCATGGAAGCTGAAAAACTTTTTGATCAAAAATTAGAAAATTTTACAATTAAAAGATAAGGATAAGTTATGAAAAACATGGGTAATTTAATGAAGCAAGCTCAACAGATGCAAGCGAAGATCACAACTCTTCAAAAAGAGTTAGAGGGAAGAGAAGTAGAAGCAAGCTCAGGTGGCGGAATGGTTAAAGTTGTAGTTAATGGTAAGCAAGAAATTCAAAAGATTACTATAGATAAAGAATGTGTTGATCCAAATGATGTTGAAATGCTGGAAGAGTTAGTCAAGACAGCTATTAATCAAGCAGTGACTGATTCGCATGAAATGGTGAATAGCGCTATGAGTAAAGTTACAGGTGGATTAAATATCCCAGGTTTATTTTAATGCAAAATAATATTCCAGAAGAGATTAAAAGAGCGAGAGATAAGTTTAAGATCTTACCAGGAGTTGGTGAAAGATCAGCGATGAGAAATGTTCTTAAGCTTTTAAAAATCAATAAAACCGATGTCATTGAGTTTGCTCATGCTATCAGTGCTTTAACTCGTCTGGAATCTTGTAGAGAATGTGGAATTTACTGTGAAGCAGACTCTGTGATTTGTAAGACTTGTGATGATCAGCAAAGAATACAAAATAAGACAATATGTGTAATTGAATCATTTAATGATTATCTCGCTATTGAAAATAGTGGAGAGTATAAAGGTCTATATCACGTTCTTGGGGGAGTCCTTAATCCTCTTTTGAATATAGGCCCTAAGGATTTAAACATTGATAAACTTAAAGCTCGTATTGAGAAATTAGGGATTGAGAAAATTATTTTAGCTATTAACCCTAGTTTGGAAGGGCAAGCAACTTGTTCTTATTTGAAAGAAATCTTAGGAGAGACCTGTCAGATTGATAGGATAGGTTTTGGCATGCCGATTGGTGGCTCTTTAGAATTTTTAGATTCTAGGACTATTTCTACTGCACTTTTTAATTCTACTAGGATGAATTAGGTGAAATTAAAAGTTATTAAGACGAGTTTGTTTTTCTTATGCTGAATCAAGTTTTATTCTTGGAATGTTCCTTCAAATTCTTTTGGTAAATGTTGTTTTAGTTATTTTTCTAAATGAAGTTTAATTTAAAATTTTTAAAGTGAAGTAGTTTTCATCATTTCTTAGAAATTAAGAAAATTATTTCAAAAGTTTTCCACATAAAAAATATTTAATTAGAAATGAAACATTAACTATTTAATCTAACAGTAATTGTAAGTATTTTACTGACGACAATCATCAATTAAACCCTTATTTAAATGACACGAGTTAACCTAGCTGCTGAAAAGGAGTCATATATATGTCCTTTGTGAATTATCACACGAAGGAAATTAACTGTAAGATCGTCTATTACGGTCCTGGACTTGGTGGGAAGACGACCAATATACAGCATGTATATATGAAGACTAAAGCAGATAAAGGTGAATTTGTAAGGCTTAACACAGACAATGAAAGAACTTTGTTTTTTGATTTTCTTCCGTTGGATGTAGGTGAAATTCAAGGCTTTAGAACGAGGTTTCATCTTTACACTGTTCCAGGGCAAGTGATCTACGAAGCGAGTAGAAAACTTATCTTAAGAGGTGTTGATGGAATTGTTTTTGTTGCAGATTCTCAAGTGAATAGAATGGAAGCAAATATTGAAAGCTTGAATGGGTTAAAAGAAAATCTTGAAGAACAAGGTTATGTTTTTAACAAGGTCCCTCTCGTTCTACAGTGGAACAAAAGAGATCTTCCCAATATTTCACCAGTTTCTGAGTTAAGTGAAAAATTAAATAAGTATTCCCTTCCTGAATTTGAAGCGATAGCAATTGAAGGTCAGGGAGTTTTTGAAACCTTAAAGTTAGTGACTAAGAAAGTCCTAATGAATGTTAAGAGCGGATTAGAATAAGGATATTACATGCAAAGATTTAACCATCTTAAAATTAAAGAATTAAAACAATTAAAATTAAAAATTGAAGAATCAATTGATCAGATAAAAAACAATCAGACCCTTGCTGAAGAAGGGATGAAAATTTCTACTGAAGAGCAAAGCGATCAAGTTGATGCTGCGTCTGCAGATTATGCAAATGCTCAAATTTTAAGAATGAGAAATAGAGAGATTTTTTATTCTAAAAAACTACAATCAGCTCTAAAGAAGTTTGACTCTGAAGAATACGGATTGTGTGAAGATTGTGGCGAGGAGATTAAGTTTGCTAGATTAAACGCGAGACCTACAGCAGAGCTTTGTATTAATTGCAAAGAAGAATCTGAAAAAAACGAGAACTTCATGTTCGTTAAAAAATCTAATTCATATACGGAAGCACCTGATCTAAGAAATTAATGAGTTATAAAGAGCACTATTCTGTTCTTTACCAAGAATGCTTAGATCAATTATTAATTACCAATAGAAAAAAACATTTAGATATGACCTTCGGCGGAGGAGGTCATTTTTTTTTATTTCTTAAATCTGGAAAAGTTCAAAAAATAATTGGGCTAGATCAAGATCCTGAAGCATTTAAAAATGGAAAAGATTTAATTGCTAATTCTTCTTTTTCTGAGTGTGCCTCGATTATCCATACTAATTTTTATGATTTTTTAAATAGCACTGATGAAAAGTTTGATTCAATCTTGGCAGACTTAGGCGTCTCTTCTCATCATTTTGATTCTCCGGAGCGAGGTTTTTCGTTTAGATTTGATGGGCCCTTGGATATGAGAATGAATACAACTGAGGGTATTGGTGCAAAAGAAGTTTTAAATACTTATGAAGAATCTGAACTTGCTGATATTTTCTATATCTATGGAGAAGAGAGACTTTCAAGAAAAATTGCTTCAAAGGTAGTTGAATTTAGAAAAAATAAAAAGTTTTCCACAACTAAAGAATTAGAAGAGATCTGCTTTGTTTCTTATCCAAAACATTTGAGACATGGAAAAACTCATCCCGCGACAAGAGTCTTCCAAGCATTGAGAATTTATGTAAATAAGGAGTTAGAGGTTCTGGAAAATTCTATTCCATTAATGATAGAAAAACTTAATCCTGGTGGAAGATTGGGATTAATAAGCTTTCATTCTCTTGAAGATAGAATAGTGAAGCATAAATTCAGAGAACTATACAAAAATGATCAGGAAAATTTAAAGATAATTACCAAAAAACCCATCACTCCAAGTAATGAAGAGTTAGAACAAAATCCAAGATCTAGAAGTGCTAAACTTAGAGTCATTGAGAAATTAGTGTTATAATTTTCTTAATGAGACGAAATTCGAATAAATATTTTTTAATGATCTTATTGATTGCTGGAGTTTGTTTTTCCTATGTTTATACGCGGATGCAATGTGTGGATATGGATTATCAAATCAGTAAACTAAATAATAAAATTCAAAAAATTTCACTTAAGACGAAAGAATTAAAAGCAAAAAAAGCAAGAAATTTATCTCCAAAGAAATTGAGATCATTTGCTAAAAAAAACAAATTAAAAGAACCCTCTAGGAAGCAAATAATAATTTTAAAATGATTGAAGAAAATAAAAATGAAAAATTAAAACTGAAGGCATATGTTGTCTTTTTCTTCGTTTGTTTAGGTTTTTTGGGAGTTTTACTAAGAGTGGGCTACTTACAATTCATTATAAAAGATGATTTAGTAAGTTATTCTGAGAAACAATTTATTAGAAAAACAAAAGTTTATCCCAATAGAGGGCAAATTTTTGATAGATCTGGTAATCCTTTAGCAATTAATCAAAGAAAATTTAATGTCTTTGCTATGCCAAAAGAAATTGAAGATAGAAAAAAAGACGCCAAAGTAATTAGCAAAATTTTAAGTAATGTCTCTAACTTTTCAGTTTATGAATCAATTAAAGATAGAGATAAATTTACTTGGATCAAGAGAAATATTGATTTATCAAAAACTCAGATTGAACAAATAAAAGAAATACCTGGGTTTTATGTAGAGGCTTTCAATGGAAGGTTTTACCCTAATAATGAGCTTGCTAGTCAGATTATTGGATTTGTTAATGTGGATAATGTTGGGTTAAACGGAATTGAAAAGAAGTTTCAAAAATCACTTAAAGGTAAGGAAAAAGAAATTTCATATGTTAGAGATGCTAAGGGAAGAGCTATAAAGTTTGAAAACCTTACTCAATCCAGAGAGCCAAAAGATATTCATCTCAGTATTGATAAGGAAATTCAAACACTGCTTGAAGAAGAGCTCAAAAAAGCATTTAAGAAACATGATGCTGATGTTGTTGGGGCAGGAGTTCTAAATGCGCTTACTGGTGAAGTATTGGCCATGAGTAACTATCCAAATTTTAATCCTAATTCTCCAGGAAAGTCGAAGCCAGAGCATAGAAAATTATCTTTCTTAACTGATCCATTTGAACCAGGATCAATTATTAAGCCATTAACTGTAGTCGCAGGACTAACAAATGATGTGATTAATCCAAATTCTATTTTTTATTGTGAGAATGGAAAAATGGAAATTGGTAAATATACGATAAAAGAAAGTGATGGACATAATTTTAAATGGTTATCAGTGACTGACATTATTTCTGAGAGTTCAAATATTGGAACATCAAAAATGGCTTTTGAAATTGGTGCTGATAATATTTTAAATACATTCAAAACTTTTGGAATTGGTGAGAAAACAAATTTAGAATTACCGACTGAATCAAGAGGTATATTTGAAACTCCTGAGAGGATGAAAAAGATTAGGCTCTCTAACTTAAGTTTTGGACATGGTCTTGCTACTTCTGGAATTCAAATCCTTAATATGTTTGCCCCTTTTGCTAATGGTGGTTATAAAATTAGGCCTACTATTTTAAAAAATGATGGGGCCATTCAAAAATCTCCTTTAATTAATAAGCAAATAATCACACAAGTGAATGAAATGCTTTTAAAGGCGGTTAATTCTGGGACTGGAAAAAATGCTAAGATTAATGGATTTAAAATTGCTGGAAAAACAGGAACTGCTCAGAAATTAAATAAGAAAGAGGGTGGGTATTCGACCGAAGAATATGTTTCTAGCTTTGTTGGATTCCCTTTAGAGGTTAATAGTCCCTTTGTTGTTTATGTCTATTTAGATAATCCTAGAAAAAATGGAAGATACGGAGGAGAAGTAGCTGCTCCAATATTTAAAAAAATAACTGAATATGTTCTTCTTAAAAACAATGAGTTTTCTCAGATCAAAGATACTTTGGCTGATATAGGTAAGCTTGAAGAACAAGATGAGATTTCAATTATTTCTTCTTCGATTAAAAGATTAAAGTCTAATAAAACTCCTAATTTTATAGGATTAGATAGAAAATCTGCAATTAGTTTAGCTGAAAAGCAAAATTTAAAAATAAAATTAAATGGCTTTGGAATAATAGAGAATCAAATCCCGAAGGCGTTTAGTAAAATCCCAAATGACAAAACAATCAAAGTTGTATTAAAACAACCATCATATGATTGATTTAAGTCAGCAACTGAAAAAATTTATTCAAAATACTAAAGGTGATAATTTTAAAGTCTCTGATATCTTTTGGCGTGTCCAAGATTTCAAAGCTCAATCCGTTTTGTTTTTTAAATACTCTTCAAAGTATTCAGACTTTCTTGAGAAAGCTAATAGATTTGATTGTATAATCACTGACAATAAAGAAATTTTTGATCAACTTCATTCAAACGTAATTTTAATAGATACTAATAATTGGCTTGAGTCCCAAAAAATAGTATTAGATATCTTATATCCATCTGATAATTCAAAAAAAATTGCCATTACGGGAACAAATGGAAAAACTAGTACATCTTTTTATCTTGAAAAATTTTTAAGAGATTCTGGAAAAAAAATTTTAAGGATTGGAACTTTAGGAATTTACTTCAATGAAGAAAAGTTAAATGATTTTAATCTTACAACTCCCTCGTTTATAGATTTGAGAAAAATATTAAGCTCTTATAATGCTGAATATGTCATTCTGGAAGCTAGTTCTCATGCTTTAGAGCAAGGAAGATTTTATAAAATTAATTTTAATTTTGCTGCTTGGACGAATTTTACTCAAGATCATTTAGATTATCATAAAACGATGGAAGATTATTTTAAATCCAAAGAAAAAATTGCTAATAATCTAAATGATAAAATCGTTTATGTAGCACCGAACGAAAATATAAAGAGTGATAATTTTGAAAGTATTAAGACAAACTTGGTTGAAATAAGCTCTAGTGATATTCAAAAAAATCCTTCTTTAGGATTAAAATTTAATCAAAAAAATATTTCTTTAGCTTTTAGTTTAGCAAGAAAAATCCTGGGAGATGATTTTGAATATGATTTTTCTAATCTTGATTCTCCTGAGGGAAGATTTAATTTCATAAAATATAAAGACTCATTAATAGTCATCGATTTTGCTCATACTCCTGATGCGCTAGAAAAAATCTGCTCATCTTTGAAAGAGTCATTTAAAGACAAAGATCTTTTTGTTTTATTTGGCTGCGGAGGGGATCGAGATCCATCTAAAAGAGAAAAAATGGCTAAAGCAGTAGCAAGATACGCTGATAAGATTGTTTTGACCTCTGATAATCCAAGATTCGAAGATCCAGAACAGATAATATCTCATGCAAAGTTAGGTTTGGTTGGCCATCATGATTATTCAATTGAGGTTGATAGAAAAACAGCTTTGCAAAAATCAATTTCTGAATTAAGCAACCATGTTTTTTTAATAGCAGGAAAAGGGCATGAGCCTTACCTTGATATTAAAGGAGTAAAATATCCTTTCAATGATAAGGAAGAGATTCTAAAATATATCCATGATTCTTAAGGAAGCATTTTTAAATTATCCAGGAATAGTAAATATTTTTGGAGATCAATCATCATTAAACGATACTTATACAGTTTCTACAGATTCGAGGAAAGTGAATCCTTCTGATTGTTTTATTGCAATTAAGGGAGAAAAATTTGATGCTTTTGATTTTATAAAAGAGATTAAGACTTCATCTTTTTATATTTTTGAATCTAGTGATGAGAAAAATGAAACGGCAAAGAATCTTCCAGGGGTTCTTATTTCCGTTGATTCTATAAGTAAGTTTATTTTTCATCTTTGTGAAAAACATGCAAAGGATTGCTTTGAGAAGGGAGTAAAAACAATTGCTATCTCTGGATCCAATGGAAAGACTACTACTAAAGAAATGGTAAAGTTTTTTCTTGATTCGATTTCGATTCCTAATATCGCAACACTAAAAAATGATAACAATCATTTTGGTGTTCCATTTACAGTTTTTAGAATAAATCCTTCAAAGCACAAGGTCGCAGTTATTGAGTATGGAAGTAATCACCCTGGAGAAATAGAAGATCTTTGTAATATTACTTATCCAGAATCAGGAATTACTACAAATATTGGATTTACACATATGGAGTTTTTTCCTGAACTTGAAGATGTGTTTAAAGAAGAATCTAGGATTTTTCATAGAATATATGGCTTAGCCAATGGAGAAGGTTTTTTTCTTATTAATAATGATGATGATTATTTAAAAGATTTAAGTTCAAAAGGTGCTAAAACATTTGGTCTGAAAAAATCAGATTTTCATTATCAAATATCTGATCAAGAAATTCATTTTGGAGAGATAACTCTTAAAAATAAAAAACTTTTAGGAGATTATAATCTGATTAATCTAGCGAATGCTTTTAATTTGACTTTAAACCTTTTTCCAGAAAAACAAAATGAATTGATTAACGCTGCTTCATTATTTGAATCTAAGAACAATAGATCTCAGTGGATAAGTTGGAATAATAAGGAAGTGTTTCTTGACGCTTACAATGCCAATCCTAGCTCAATGAAAGTGGCAATCAGAGGATATGTAAATTATATCAATTCAAAAAATGAGACTAATTCTTGCATCATTATTGGTGATATGAATGAGCTTGGAGAAAAATCAGAATTTTTTCATGAAGACCTTGCTAAGTTTGTCTCTAAGTTTGATTTGCCAGTTATTTATATAGGAAGATTTAGAAAAACTTTTAGCGATCATTTTAAAGGAAAACTACTAGCTGAAGAAAATATCAATCAAGTTAATTGGGATAAAGAGCTGTCTCTGTATGATCATGTTTTTGCAAAAGCAAGTCGTTCTTTACAACTAGAGAAAATATTCGATAATAATTAAATGTTATATCATTTTCTATATCCACTCAGTGAAAGCATTCCATTGTTTAATGTTTTTAAATATATAACTACTAGGTCAGCGATTTCTTTTTGTATTTCTATTCTACTTGCGATTTTTCTTGGAAAAAAGTTTATTAATTTTTTGAAGAAAAAACAATTTGGCCAATTTATCAGAGATGAAGGGCCTGAGTCTCATAAGAAAAAAAGTGGTACTCCTACAATGGGAGGAGTATTAATTATCTTTTCTATGATTATTGCCGTCTTGGTTTCTGGAAATTTTATTTCCAAACCTTTGATTGCAACATTTTTAATAGTTCTTTCATACTTTGGGTTAGGATTTTTAGATGATTATTTAAAAGTAATTAAAAAAAATACAAAAGGGGTTAGTGCTAGAGGAAAGTTACTTTGGCAATTTGTTACTTCTTGGGGCGTGGTCATTTGGCTCCTCAATAATCAAGTGATTACTTCAGAAATATACTTACCATTTCTAAAGTATCCAATTCTCGATCTTGGATTTGTTGGATTTACTTTATTTTCTTCTTTGGTCATTGTTGGCTCTAGTAATGCAGTAAATTTAACTGATGGTCTTGATGGATTAGCTATAGGGCCTATTGTTACTAGTTTGGTAACACTAACAATTATTACTTATATCTCTGGAAATATTGAAATTTCGGATTACTTGTTCGTTCCATATGTTGAAGGAATAGGAGAAGTGACGATAATTTGCACTGCCCTCATAGGGGCATGTCTTGGTTTTCTTTGGTATAATGCTTATCCTGCTCAGATTTTCATGGGAGATGTGGGTTCACTATCATTGGGCGGCGCGCTAGGAATTATCTCAGTTTTATCAAAATCAGAATTCTTATTGCTTATTTTCGGAGCAATTTTCGTTATTGAAGCCGTTTCAGTTATAATTCAAGTGATTTCATTTAAGACTCGAGGCAAAAGAGTTTTTAAAATGGCACCAATTCACCATCATTTTGAGCTAAAGGGGTGGCAAGAGCCGAAAGTTATCGTAAGATTCTGGATACTTAGTTTGATATTTATGGTATTAGCTTTAATGAGTTTAAAACTCAGATAAATCAAAGAATTCACTTGAGGTATTATGGATCATTATAGAGGCAAGAAAGTTTTAATCGTTGGTTTAGGAAAAACGAGTTTCGTTTTAATTAACTTTTTTAACAAGCTTGAGTGCCAAGTAAAAGTAACTGATATAAGACCTATTTTTGATTTAAATAAACCTGTTAAAAGAGTTAAGAAAATTAATCCAACACCTGAATTAATATTGGGTGAACATCGAGAAGCAGATTTTTTAGAAGCTGACTTAATTATTTATTCTCCATCTGTTGATCCTCATCTTCCACAATTAGAAATTGCAAGACATCATGGTAAGGAAGTTTATTCTGAATTTACTTTTTCTGCTAGGTATTGCAACAAGCCTGTTATTGCAGTTTGTGGTTCTTACGGTAGAACAACAATTGCTCACATGATTGCTTATATTCTAAAGCTTGATAAGAAAAATGTTTTTGTTGGCGGAACAAGCGAAGAGCCATTTATTAATTTTCATTTGTTAGATGATAAAGATTCTGTTGATTACGTAATCGTTGAATTATCACCTCAGCAGATTAAAAGCTTAAACTTTTTAAAGCCAATATTAGTTGTTTACCCAAACCTTGATGAGATTAAAATTCCACCAATGTTTAGATCTGTTTCAGAATACATTGAAACATGTTTGTCTGTTGCAAATTTATTAGGGCCTGAAGGTTACTTAGTTTTAAATTTTGATAAATTAGCATCACTTGGAATATTCAAAGATATGCAGGCAAGAACTTGTTGGTATTCGAAAAGATCATTCGTTAAAATGGGTGTGATTGGTGATGTTCAAGGAACACATTTTCACGAGAAGAGAATTCATTCAAATGTTCACTGTCATTCAGAATTTAAAGTGAATAAAATGCGAATTGTTGGCCCAAGAAACAGAGAAAATTTATTAGCTGCCATTACTGCTTGTAAGGCATTGAATACCTCAGATGAAGCTATTCAAGAGTGTATAGTAAAGTTTCCTGGTATCAGCCACAGAATTGAATACATCATTGAAAAAAATGGTGTGAAATTTTATAACGATGCTAAGTCTGAAAATATGTATGATCTTCAAAAAACACTTGAGTCTTTTAGAGAGCCAGTGATTTTAATTGCAGGTGGAAAAGATACAGAGCAAGAGTTTGAGGGTTTTGCAAATATCATTCATGAGAAGGTAAGACTTTTAGTTATTGTCGGAGAATGTAAAGAGTCTCTTAATAGATCAATAGGTGATGCAACTCAGACTTATTTGGTCGGATCTTTTGATGAATCAGTCCTGATTGCCTACCAGAAGTCTAGAAATGGTGATACAATTGTATTATGCCCAGGAAATAGTTCTACAGATGTCTTTAGAGACTACGTTGAGAAGGGTAATTACTTTAAAAAGTTAGTTTATCAACTTTAAATAGCTAGCTTTTTTATCAGAGGAGAGAGTATGGAAGCTCTTCAAAAAAAGTTTTATCTTAAATCGTTTATCATTATTTTGCTTAGCTTAATGTTTGTTGGTCTGGGTATGATTTACTCATCAAGCTATATGTTTTCTAAAGAAGAATTTGGGAATCCATCTTATATTTTTATCAAGCAAGTGATCTTTTTAATTTTGTCGGTTTTAACGATTGGTATTTTATCAAAATCAAAGTTTGAGTTTTGGTTTAAAAATATATTTTATCTTCATCTGTTTTTTACATTCTTAGTTTTCTTAACTTTTATTCCAAGTATTGGAGTAACAATTAAAGGAGCTTCTAGATGGCTAAACTTAGGATTTACTACCTTACAACCTGGAGAATTTGTAAAATACACAACATTAATTTCAGCGATTTCATATTTTCATCAGTTTGAAGGGTTTACTGATAGACTTAGATTAAAATATGGTGCAATACTCTTCTTTCCTTTGGTTTTGTTAATGCTTCAACCTGACTATGGAATGTTTTTTCTTTGCTTCTCGAATATTATTTTTGCATGTTTCTTAAGTAGTTTTCCTAGAAAGTGGTTCTATGGATTTTTATTTACTTCAGTCATTGCAATGTCAGGCCTACTTGTTTTAGCTCCTTACAGAGTTAAAAGATTAATGAGTTATTTAGACCCTTGGAAAGATCCTATGAACTCAGGCTTTCAAGTAATTCAATCATTTCTTGGTTTTGCTCATGGCAGTTTCTGGGGAGCTGGTTTAGGAAACAGTAGAGAGAAACTTTTCTATCTGCCGGAAGCATATAATGATTTTATTTTCAGTGTTATTGGTGAAGAACTTGGATTTATTGGGGTTTTTGTTTTGGTTTCACTATTTTTAGCATTTACTTATGTAGGATTTAAATTAGTTTTTAGCTTGAAGAATTCAATTAAAAGCACATTTGGAATATTGGTGATTACTACAATTTGTTTTCAGGCCTTACTTAATATGGGAGTTGTACTTGGTATGCTTCCGACGAAAGGTTTGAATCTTCCTTTTATTAGTTATGGAGGTTCATCTTTATTAGCTAATGCGATTTTGTTAGGACTGTTCTTTTCTTTGTTTATTAATACTTATGTTCCTCGAGAAACATCTCATATGGAGTTTAATTAAATAATGATATTCATATCTTATTAATTCTTTTAGATTATCTTAAATGGCTTTAGATATTGAAATTCACGAAAACATAGATCTTTCCAGATATTCTACAATGAGATTAGAATCAATTGGTAATTTATGCGTTGTTAATTCTGAAGAATCATTGATTGATCTTGTAAAAGATCTTAAAGCTAAAAATAAAAAGTGGCGAATGTTAGGCTGGGGAGCAAATCAACTATTTCCCAAAGACGCTAGAGGTTTTATTTATATTAAATTAGATTTTAAGTGGAATCAGGAAGATTTTAATTCAGATTTAAAAAGCAGTTATTTTCCCGCTTCGGTCTCATTGAATAATTTAGTTTCTTTGGCAAAAAAAAATAGCTTTAAGGGTTGGGAAGCTTTGACTGGAATCCCTGCAAGTCTTGGTGGAGCTTTGTTTATGAATGCTGGCACTCGATTGGGTGAGATTTGTGAGATTACTGAATCTGTTAGAGTGTTGGATGAAAATCTTGAAATCTATACACATAAGGTTTCTAGTGATTCATTTTCTTATAGAAAGAATAACTTTTTAAAAAAAAATGAAATAATACTTGGTGCAAATTTATTTCATCATGAAAAAGATGATAAGACTTCAGATAAAATCACTGAATATCTCAACTATAGAAAATCAACTCAGCCATTGAAATCTAAAAATTGTGGTTGTGTTTTTAAGAACCTAGAAGATTATCCCGTAGGAAAATTGATTGATGATCTTGGATTAAAGGGTTATTCAAATGAATATTTTCAGATAAGCAATATTCATGGAAATTTTATTGAACACTTAGGTGGTGGAAATTTAGATTTATTGGCAGAGTTTATACAAGAGATAAAGAGTATAGTATTCGATAAAAAAGGTCTAAATATTGAATGCGAAGTTCAATATTAATATAATAAATTATGTTGAAATTCTTAGCTTTATTATTGAGTATCAATATTTATTCAGATGGTTCTGTTTTTCATGAAATAAAATATAAAACCTCTTTTAATAATTGCCCAATTACTAGTACGGGTGAGTTAACTTTAAATCTACTTTCAAAGTTTCGAGATAATAAATCTTTGTTTGATTTAAAAAAGTATATAAAAAATGAAAAGCTTGAGGAGAAGTATTTTCTTAAAAGCTTTGATATAAGTTTTAATCCAATCAATGATGAGATTAGTTTTAAATATCATTGTCCTAACGCTATTGCTAAGCTTCAGGTCTATAAAGAGGATGGAACCCAATCTTATTTTGCAGTACTTTCTGATGAAGGGAAAAGGGTAGATCCTAATTATGAAAATGTTCTAAGATCAGAGAAGATTTTGAAACAAGCACTTCCTCTTGTATCTATTAATCATAACCAGATTACTGATAGAAAGTTAAAAGATTTCGCTAAATATCTAAATTCTATTAACTCAACTTTATATAGAAGGATTTCAGATTTAATTATAGATGAAGATGAGAAATTAATTGTAATTTTAAAAAATCCTAATCACGCAGTAACTGCATTTTTAGGTAAAGATGATTGGCAGAGAAAGTCAAAAAGACTGTTGAAATCGGTCGAGTATTTTGATGAAAAGAAAAAATATCCCCGACTATTAAAGTTTGTTAATTCAAAAAAAATTGTTGTCAAATTTTCACACCGTTTATAGCATTTAATAAGAGACAAGTATCTTAAATTAAAGGGTTTTTAAATTCTTTTATTTAAACGAGGAATCTCAATGAATGCGCGAGCAAGAAAAGAAAATGTTATTGTTGCTTTAGACGTTGGTACAACCAAGGTCTGCACTATAATTGCTAAAGTTGATGACTCAAAAATTGATATCCTTGGAGTAGGTACTCACCCTAGTTATGGATTAAAAAAAGGGTGTGTCATAAATATTGATAAAACTGTTCAATCAATTTCTCATTCTTTAGAAGAAGCAAAGCTAATGTCTGGTTTATCAAATATAAAAAAGGCAACTATTGGAATCGCAGGAAATCATATCTATTCATTTAATAGTTCCGGAGTTGTAGCTACAAAAGAAAAAGAAGTTAAAGAAAAAGATGTTGAAAGAGTTTTAGATGCAGCGAAAGCGGTTGTAATTCCATCAGATAGAGAGATTCTCCATATCCTCCCTCAAGAATTTAAAGTCGATAATACCAGAGGAATAAAAGATCCAATTGGAATGCATGGAATTAGGTTAGAAGCTAATGTTCATATTGTTACTGGTCAAACGACTTTGATTAGAAATTTAATAAGATGTGTAGATCAAGCGGGGATTAAAGCGAGTGAAATTATTTTACAACCGGTGGCATCTTCAAGATCTGTTTTAAGCGATGAGGAAAAAGAACTTGGAGTAGCACTTATTGATATAGGTGGTGGAACAACTGATCTTGCAGTTTGGAAAGAAGGTTGTCTTATTTGGTCTCAAATTATTCCTGTTGGAGGAAATCATTTCACAAATGATTTAGCAGTAGCTTTGAAATGCTCACATGAAGAGGCCGAAAGAATAAAGGTAAATCATGGATCTGTTTTACCAGAGAAGATTGATACAAATTCTAAGATTATGGTTCAAGGAGTGAATGGAATAAATTCATCGGAAGTAGACTTAAAGTTTGTTTCAAAAATTTTAAATGCCAGAGCTGACGAACTACTTTGCACTGTAAGAGAAATCTTAAAAAATAATAACTTTTTAGGCAGAATAAATGCTGGGCTAGTTGTAACAGGTGGTGGAGCATTACTTACGGATATGATTCCATATTCAGAATATATATTTGAAAGGCCTGTAAAAATTGGTTTTCCAGTCACTTTTGGCGGAATGACCAATGTGATGAAAGATCCAAAGTTATCAACAGTTCTTGGTCTTTTATTGGAATCAAAAAAAGAAGAGATGAATCCTTACGATTTTGAGGAAGTAAAACAATTTCCTAAGGATGAAAACGATATAATGACAAAGTTTGGAAAGTCATTAAAGAAAGTATTTAGAGAAATTTTTTAATTCAGGAGGAATTATGTTTGAAATAGCAGAAACACAAGAGTCTAAAACTAATGGAGCAAAAATTATAGTTTTTGGAGTAGGTGGTGCTGGATGTAATGCAGTAAACACAATGATTAGGGAAGGACTTTCAGGAGTGACTTACTTAGTTGCAAATACTGATGCACAAGCTTTAGATGCTAGTAATGCTCCTGTAAAAATTCAATTAGGTAAAGATATTACAAAAGGTCTTGGTGCAGGTTCAAACCCAGAAGTTGGTAGAAAAGCTGCTATGGAAGATTTTGAAGCGATTTCAAAATCTCTTCAGGGAGCTGATATGGTTTTTATTACTGCTGGTATGGGCGGTGGAACGGGAACTGGTGCTGCTCCAGTTATTGCAAAACTTGCTAGGGAAATGGGTGCATTAACAGTTGGTGTTACAACAAAGCCATTTGCTTTTGAAGGCAAGAAGAGAATGAGAATGGCAAAAGAAGGTCTATTAGAACTTGCTTCTAATGTTGACTCTTTAATTACTATTCCGAATGATAGATTAATCGAAGTTGCTGGAGAGGATCTTACCTTAGTAGATACATTTAAAAAAGCAGATGAGATTTTATTAAATGCTGTAAAAGGTATTTCTGATCTTATTAATAATACAGGTCTTATTAATTCAGACTTTTCTGATGTTAGAACAATTATGAAAGGTAAGGGGATTGCTCTTATGGGCACAGGAATTGCTACTGGTGAAAACAGAGCAGTTGAAGCTTCTAAAGATGCAATTGAATCTCCACTTCTTGAAGATATTAGAATCAATGGAGCAACGGGATTAATCGTCAATATTTCTGGTAGCTCAAATTTAACTACTGGAGAAGCAAATAAAGCTATGGG
>JAHDHG010000037.1 GCA_020631435.1 Bacteriovoracaceae bacterium
ATTACATTTTGTAATAATTTCTTTTTGAATTGAAGGAACAAGATGGTTTCCGAGCTCTACACCCATATCACCTCTTGCTATCATGATAATATCTGAAACTTCTATAATTGACTCTATATTTTCTACGGCTTCAGGTTTCTCAATCTTAGAAACTACTGGAGTTTCAGAGTTCAATTCCGTAATTAATGCTTTTACATCCTCAACATCTTGAGCTGATCTCACAAAACTTAAGGCAACATAATCAACTTCTTGCTCTATTCCAAATTTTAAATCAGCTTTATCTTTTTGAGTTAAACTTGGAGCAGAAACATTTGAATCAGGAAGATTAATACCTTTATTTGATTTAAGTTCACCACCGACATCAACTAGAATTTTTATTCTATCACTTCCCTCTTCGATAACTTTACCTACTATTAATCCATCATCAAAGAGAACTCTATCTCCAGCACTAACATCAGAGACAAGATTTTTATAAGTAGTTGGAATAAAATTTGAACTTTCATTTATCGATTCATGACCAATAAACCATTCTGAATTATCTTCTAAACTTAAAGATTTCTCGATTTTTGAGACTCTAATCTTTGGTCCTTGTAAATCAAGAAGAACAGCAATCTCTGTGTTTAATTCTTTAGAAATATCACGAATTTTTTTAATATTATTTGCATGAGTTTCTTGATCCCCATGGCTCATATTTATTCTAGCAACATTTAACCCTGAAGTAATAAGAGATCTAATCATCTCTTCAGACGAACTTGAAGGCCCTATAGTCGCTACAATTTTTGCTTTTCTTTTATTCAATTATAAAAGCTCTCTATCAATGATTTGTTTGAACTGCTCAAATGGCAATGCACCAGTTACTACCCTTCCATTTACGAAAAATGTAGGAGTAGAATAAATTCCTATTGCTTTACCATCATTAATATCTTGATCTACATATTTTTGAAACTTCTTATCATCAATACATTTTTCATATTTTGCTTGATCAACACCATATTTCTTTCCGTAAGATTTTAGGTCATCGACAGATAGCTTCTTTTGATTTTCAAACAAATAAGAATGAAACTCCCAGAACTTATCTGATTTTTGTTCATTCAAGCACATTGCAGCTACTCCGGCCGTCTTTGCTTTTTTATGAAAACTTAGAGGGAAATGCTTATAAACAACTTTCACATCATTTGGATATTCTTTTTTAATTTTTTTCAAGATAGGAACTGCCCCAGCACAAGCAGGACATTCAAAGTCTGAAAACTCAACAATAGTTACTTTTGCATTTGATTTCCCATAAGTAGGAGCACCTGCTAGAGCTGGCATATTGAATTTTGGTCTTCTTGGTTCTGTAAGAAATACATCAACTTGTTTCCCACCGAGCTGAGATTGAATCCAATCATCAACTGCTTTAGATTTGTCTTTAAGTGCAATATGCTGCTCAACTTTTTTTCTCAATTGATCATTTACGTGAACTGCAGGAATCTTATTTTCTTTAATAAAATCTTCGATTTGTTGTTTACTTACTTTTATTTTATTAAAAACATTTTTTTCTAGATAAGTATTTTGATCTAATCCTTTTGACTTAGGATCTTTATTTACAAAATGATCAACAAGCTTTCTTTTTACTTGAGCTAATTTAAAATCAAAAATCTCTTTGTCTTTATTAAAAAGCTCCATTCTATATCTAAGGTCATTAGCAAAATCTTTTTCAGAAATTGTTTTTCCATCAATTTTAGCTAATGTATCACCAGAAGCAGCATTATACTTAAACAGCGGCTTTGATTGTGTTTGGTTACAAGAAAAACCAAAAACTAATAATAAAAGAAAATATTTCACAAGAAACTCCTTTTTAACTTTGTGTGGATTTAAGCATTTTAAAAAAATTAGCATAATCAGTATAGTTTTTCATGAGTTCTTGATGACTATCGATTGCTATTTGTTCACCTTTATCTAAATATAAAATCTTATTACACCTCGTAAGCGTTTCAACTCTATGGGCCACAATGATCATCATGACGTCTTCTTGAATGAAGTCAATAAAATCACTTAAGGCTTGCTCAAGCTCCCCATCCAAAGCTGAAGAGATTTCGTCAAGTAATACAATTGGCTTCTTTTGATAACAAAACCTTAATGCAGAAATTAATTGTTTTTGACCTAATGAAATCTCAGAAGGTTGAATGATATCTCCTGGAGAGATTTCCCAAGTTTTAATATAAGGAATTTTCTCTTTCATTTGTTCCCAAAAATCAGCAAACTTCTCTGAACTTTCTTCTTCAAATGTAATATTAAACTCAAGAGTATTTGAAAAAAGATATGAATCTTGCGATACCAAGCAAAAATATTTTCTTAAGATATTCACATCTCTTAGATCTGGCATGGAAAAGTTTATATCTTCCTGCTCAGAATGAAGATTAATATTAATCTTATCAGAAAAAATGTCACCTGATAATAATTTTAAAACAGTTGATTTTCCACTACCAGATTGTCCAATGATTCCAATCTTTTCACCTTTTTTTAAGTTCGCCTTAATTTTATCTAATTTAAAATTCTTTTTTTCTTTATCATAAAAGAAATCATCAATATTAAATGACATAGAATTAACTTTAATCTCTTGTAATCCATTCGATTTAAAATTGTAATGACTTAAATCTTTTTCTAGTTCAGTGATCCTTCTAATTCCTGTCATGGCCCTTTGAATTGCCGAAATTTTACTTGCTACATTTTTAATTGGGCCAATAGATCTTTGAACAAGATCTAGAATCGCCGCAAATATTGCAACCTTCGTAACAAATGAGTAAGGAAACACAATGACAATAACAACTAGAATGATAGGATATAAAGATTCTGCAAATGAGTAATAACTCGCATCCCAAAAATTAGCTCTTAACTGAACACTTAAAAATTTATCAAATCTTGGAATGGCAGAATTTAATGCATAATCTTTACTATTAGAATAAAACAAGGAATGAAAACCTTGAGATAGAGAAGAAAGAATTCTTGAAAGTTTCCCATTTTCTTTTCTCACTTCTGTAAAGCTTTTCACCATAAATTTACTTACCCAGATAAGCACAAAACAAATTACTAACTCTGCAACAATAAGAACAATTCCATAAAAAGTATGAATATTTAAAAAACTAATCATACAAGAAACGATAAATATAAAATCTATAAAAATGGTAAGACTTCCTGATCGAATGAGCTCTCTTAAAGATTCTGTATCATTAATCATTCTTGCTTGAAGTTCACCTCTAGTATATTTATCTTGAGCGATAAAATAGTTTGAATCTGTAATAATCTTATCTTGAGAATAAATCCAATTTGAAAAAAGATCATTTCTTAATTTTTCAATTAAACTTTTCACATAAAAACTTATCAATACTTGATAGATTGATCGAACTAAATACTGAATTAAAAAAATAACAAATCCTAGAACAATAAATTCCTTGAATGTTTCATTTTCATAGTTTTCATAAATTGAAGAGATGACCTGAGGAACTTTATAGCCGACATAAGAGCTAAGCCCAAGCAAGGCCATAATTGAAGACATCAATATTTTATGCTGAGAAAATCTGAGATACTTAAAGAATTTGAGATTGAAAAAATTCATTTAGCTCTCCTTCATGTATATCTTGATAATTTAAAATTTGATTTTTCTTTAGATAATAAATCTCCTCAATAAACTTAAATGTCGTAACTCTATGTGAAGTAAAAAGCACGTATTTATCTTTAAAATATTGACCTTTAATTAGTTTTTCTAAAATCTGCTTTTCTAAAATATTATCAACAGATGAAAAAGGATCATCCCAAAGAAGTACATCTGAGTCTGATAATAATGATTGAATAAGAGCAATTCTTTTAATCTGCCCTCCAGAGAGCTTCTTACCATTCTCTCCGACGATTAAATCAAGAATTGATTCTTCTCTTTGTTCTAATTGATCAAGTTCAAAGATGGATAAAAGTGTATGTACCTTGTCCATATCCTCAAACTCTCTACCTAATTTTAGATTATTTAACAATGTATCATTAAACAAATGAGGTTCTTGTAAAACTAAAGAGTAATTCAATTTTTTTTGATGACAAAGATCAGCCATTTGATAAAGAAGAAAAGACTTTCCTTCACCTGTAGGTGAGCACATACCTTTAATCTTATTTTTCTCAAGTGATATTAAGTTTTTTTTATCTCTTAAGAAAATATTGAAATTTAATAATTCATTTATTTCTAAACTTCCTAAGATATCTGGATTTTGATTTAAATCATTAACTAACTTTTTTAATCTTTGCCAGCCTGTCAAACCAGAAGCTGTTACTATCCCCATCCAAGATAAAAACATTAATGGCTCAAGTGCCAAAAATAAAAAACCAGAATATAAAATAATAGTTGTTACCCCAAGGTTTAGTTCATGAATGAGATAAGCTCCCCATAAAAGAGAAATACTCATTCCAAGAGGAACAAGAGGACTTGAAAAAGCTGGTCCTATACTCGCCTTAAAAAAGTTATCTAACTCATCATTAGATTTATCAATGAACTGATTTAAGAAAGCATCTTCCCGTTGGTAATTTGCAATGCTCCCTTTCGCATCGAATGTCTCTATAATAACATTTTGGACATCGCCCTGAACTTTAGTTGCCCTTTTTAAGAATGGTTGAAAAAGAAAAATAATAATAGAAAAAATAACAACTGATGTAACCATAGGAGTAAAGGTAATCATTATCTTAGAATCAATTTCTTGAAGTTTAGGTATTAACACCCAAGTTGCAATGATAATATTTCCAACTTGCAAGAGAGCAAAACCAATAAATCCTCGCAATCTATTTATATCATTTAGTAAAATTTGATAAAGCTGCCCGAAAGAATAATTTTGATATTGTGAAGGATAAGCATCTCTGATCATCTCTAGAACTTCAATTCTTAAATTTTTTTGTTGAATTCTCGCTGGGTAAAAAAACAACCACCTAGATAAGGTTCTAAAAATAAGAATCAAAAAGGCTAAAGAAACAAAGGTGAAAATATAATCTTGTTGAAAATCTTTAATTAAAATCTTATCTGCTAATTCCTTTGCAAGTTTTGGTATCTTTACCTGAGAACTATGAAGTATATATAAAGACAATAAAGCAGCTATATAGTAATGAATAAATTCAAAAAAATGAAAAAATATCCATGGAAAAAAACTTCTCTTAAGTCTCAATTATTCTCCTACTTTCCTTAAAAGCTCAATATAAGAAGTATTCTCTTTATTGAAAGAAAAAAGAGCATATAAGGAAAATAGCGATGAGACAAGATAAGGAACAAAAAATGCAATTAAAACATGATCAAGTGTAAGTTCTACAGGTAGAGACTTTTCAAGGAACACATCAGGCATAATATTAGGAGAGAATTTCTTTAAAAATAGCAGAAGCAATCCACCTACTAATAAACCCGACAAGCAAGTTATAATGGTTTTAACTTGAAAATATACAAACATTAAAAATGATATTGATTTTTTTGATAACCCTAAAATCCAAAAACTAATCAAATCAAATCTGATTTTATTAAAAAAAATCAAATTTCCTGTGACTATAGTGATACTTACTAAAAAACACATACAAACAAATAAAACTAACATCACTACTGATTCTAATTTAAATGCCCATAAAAGCTCAGGATGTAACTCTTCCCAAGACTCAACCTCAAAAGTGTTAGATAATTCTTGCTCATCTAATATTCTAAGAACATCTTTTTTAGAGATCTTATCAAAAATTTTGATTCTATTATATTTTATCTCTCTAATGAGATTATGAATAAATGAACTTCTTACATAAGCAGTAACTGAATCAACTTCCCCAACATTTGAATGAAAAATATCTGACACACTTTCACCAGTCATTCTTGGCACATCACCAAAAAATGTATCAACATGTGAAGGAGAAAATAAATTAATTGTAGTAGAAATGGGAACTTTTAGTTTCATCGTTAAATCTGAACCTAGGATTAATCCACTATAATCAAGCCCTTTTAAAAATTCCGGCATGGACTCTTGATAATCAAAACCTCTTAAAATGATAGGAGAAATATAGGCACCGTATTTACCTAATAATTCAAGTTCCATTTCTTTAGTAAAAGAAATATTTCTTTGCTTTAATTCTTTTTGAAGTTTACTGACTTTAGATTCATCGTAATCATCAAATTTAATAATTTGAGATCCAATAACTCTTTTAGATCTTTCAATCATTTTAGCTTGTAAACCGTTCATAATTCCTTGCAAAACTAATAATGCAAGGGAAGATAAAAATAAACCAAAGATAGCAAGATAAATTAACTTCTGTCTTGTTTTAGAATGAAACAAATATTTATAAAAATAGCCTAAAAAAGAAGTTAACTTTGACATAAATTAATAAAACTTCTGATTAGCATCAGCTAACTTTTTCAAATATGGGGATACATTGAATCTATCTTTAGAAACTTCTTTAGAAAAACCTTCTAGAGATTTAACAATTTCACTCAATCCTTTACTATCAGCATATTTTAACAAACCACCTTTAAACGGAGGGAAACCAATTCCAAAAATCATTGCAAGGTCTAAATCGTCTACCTTTTCAACAATTTTATCTTCTAAACAATTTGCTGCTTCATTTATCATTGGAAAAATCAATCTTTCTTTTATTTTCTCTAAGTTAGAAGTTTTGGTATTTGAAGGAAGTACCGACTTAATCTCAGAATTTACTTCACCCTTCTTTCCTTTTTCATCATAAAGATAAAAACCTTTACTACCTTTTTTGCCTAATAAGCCAAGTTCTAAAACTTTAGAAGATAACTCAGAAGGCCTAAATCGATCTCCTAGACCATCAAATAAAATTTTTCCTACTTTATTTGAAACATCTATTCCTACTTCATCCATCAAATGACATGGCCCCATAGGAAGCCCAAAGTCAGTAGCAACTTTATCAAGTTCCTGAATAGTATATCCCTCTTCAAGCATGTATCCTGCTTCATTTAAATAAGTAGCAAGAATTCTATTCACTAAAAATCCTGGTCCATCATTCACAACAACAGGAGTTTTCTTACTCTCTACAACAAATTTATAAAGAGATTGAATTGTTTCATCTGATACTTTCGAATGTTTGATAATTTCGACAAGAGGCATCTTATTAACAGGATTAAAGAAATGAAGACCTGCAAATCTTTCAGGTTTATCAAGAACTGATGCCATTTCTTCTACACTTAAGGAAGAAGTATTTGATGTCAGTAATGCATCTTCAGAAACTTTCGTTTCTAATTCTTTAAAAACACTTTTCTTAACATCCATATTTTCAACTATAGCTTCAATTACTAAATCGACACCATTAAAACCATCATAAGTTAATGTTGGAGAAATGCTTGTCATCTTTTTATTAAAATCATCCTTTGACATTCTTCTTCTTTTTAGTTTTTTTGAAAAAACAGATGAAGCTTGTTTAAGACCTAAATTTAGCGCTTCTTTAGTGAGATCTTTCATAAAACAAGGGATATTATTAGAAGCGAAGTACCAAGCAATTCCTCCGCCCATGGTTCCCGCACCAAGAACAGCACCTGTTTTTATGTTTTTTAAATTCAAGTCTTTATTATATTTTTTTGAGTTATCGTGCAGAAAAAATAAATGAATTAAATTTTTTGATTGCTTAGTCTGAGAAAGTTCGCCAAATGCTTTCGCTTCTTTTGCTAAATATCTCTCTCTATTTCTTGAGCTATGACTTTCTAGTAATTCAATTATTTTTAAAGGAGCCGGATAAAAACCTTTCGTTTTTTTCATCACTCCTTCTCTAGCTTTTGAAAAAATAACTTTCTTTAATAAAAAGTTTCCTTCCATAAAACCCATAATCTTTTCATTCATATTTTTTTTCTTCGGAGTAGCTTTTTTAAAAAGATACTCTTCAGCAAAATCAAAAAATCTCTCAACAGGGAGAATATAATCAGCTAACCCAAGTTTAAATGCTTTCTTAGCTCTTAACTGTTTACCAGTTAAAATCATATCCAAAGCATTTGCCATGCCGACTTTATTTGGAAGTCTGTACGTTCCTCCAAAACCTGGTAATACTCCAAGCATTACCTCTGGAAGTCCAAGTTTAGTATGAGAAGAATCGCTCACTAAAATTTTATTGCAAGAAAGTGCAAGTTCTAATCCTCCACCAAGACAAAATCCATCTATCATAGCGAGGGTGGGTACTTTTAAATCCTCTATTTTACTAAAAATGGCTTGGCCTTTTGAACAACCCTCACTCGCTGCTGCAGCTGAATCAAGGTTTTGAATAACCGATATATCCATCCCAGCCAAAAATACACCTGGCTTTAAAGAGTGAAATATCACTCCTCTAGCCGATGAGTCAGAGGCTATCTTTGATAATAATTCATTAAGACTTTGAAGAGTATCTTCAGAAATTGTTGTTAAAGATTTCTCTTCGTTTTTACCAAAGCCAACAAAGTAAATATTATTCTTAACTTCAACTTCAATAGTTCTATAATCCATCGCTTTAATTCCTTATAAATTCTCTAAAATGACGGCTCCACCTTGACCACCACCAATACAAAGACTTGCAATTCCGTACTTATTATTTCTTTTTTTCATTTCGTGACTAAGGGTTACAACTAATCTACTTCCAGTCGAACCAACAGGATGACCTAAAGCGATCGCTCCACCATTTACATTAAGTTTCTCAAGAGGAATCTCTCCCATAGCTTTTTCAATACCCCATCTACTCGAAAACTTTGAATCCTTACTAGCTTTTAAAACTGCTATCACTTGAGCTGCAAATGCTTCGTTAATTTCTACCAATTCCATTTGAGAAAGGTTCATTCCAGTTTTTTCAAACAAACCATTCATAGAAAGCAAAGGTCCCATTCCCATTCTTTCGGGCTCAAGGCCATGGAAATGATAATCTACAATTCTTGCCATAGGAGTAAGGTTATATTTTTTCAAAGCTTCTTCACTACACATTAAAAGCATCGAACCACCGTCTGTGATAGGACAACTATTACCAACTGTGACTGTTCCGGTTTTTTTCTCAAAATAAGGCCTGAGCTTTGCCAATGATTCCATTGAGCTTTTTGCTCTTGGGCCTATATCTTCTGAAACTGTTTGATCTAAATTTTTACCACAAACAATAGGAATGATTTCATCAGAGAATTTCCCATCTTTAATAGCTTTAATTGTTTTATGATGTGAATTATTCGCAAACTCATCTTGCTCTTCTCTAGAAATTTTAAATTCTTTTGCAAGAGTTTCTGCCGTCTGCCCCATATTTTTTCCACAAAATGGATCTGTTAATCCTTGCTCTATAGCAATAATTGGCTTTAAAAAATCAGGTCTAAAAGTAGAAAAAGTTTTTAATCTCGCTCCAAGAGTTTTTGCTCTCATCAACTTAACGAAAAAATTTGTCATTTTTTTATTAAAAATTAAAGGCATCTGAGACATAGATTCAACTCCACCAGCAAATACTATATCTGCTCTACCCAAAGCGATTTTATCAAAACCTTGAGACATCGCTTCTAACCCAGAAGCACAGTTTCGATGAACAGTGTAAGCACTGGTTTTTTTATCAAGACCCGCTTCAAGAGCAACGACTCTTCCAACATTGGCATACTTTGCGGGAGTCCCTGTATTTCCAATGATAACTTCATCAACAACTGTACTTTCAATTTGATGCTTACTTTTTAAATGTCTTATTAAATAATGGCCAAGAAAAGGGGCGGCCACATCTTTTAAGTCAGCTCCAGATTTTACTTGTGGTGTCCTAACAGCATCTACTAAATACACAGGTTTAGTCATAAACTCTCCTTAAATACAATCCATTTAACTCTATTGTTTGCTAATTTATTTTATAGGAATTTAGTGAAAAGGGTAAGCGAGGAAAGGCGTTTTCTTACTTCGGCTAAACTTAAAATATGAATTTATATCTAGAAAATAAAAAAATCGCTCTAAAAGATAATTGAATGATCATTTAGAGCGATTTTAAGAGGAGGATAATAAAACTTTCGCTTTATTAAAAACTAACCGTTACACCGGCATTAATTCCAAATGAATCTGATCTTGCAAATTCTTCTGCAACCTGTGGTAGAAATACATCTCCACCTAAAGCATTCACTCCAAATTGAGTAGAACCGAAATCAGTTATTCCTTTGTTATAGTTTCCTTCTACGAAGAAACCAAAATTCTTATTAAGTGAAAACTCAGCACCAGCTTTTAGATTTCCAAAAACACCGAACTGAGAAAAACTTTCACCTGCAGTAAATGGATCAAAACCACCAAAGCTAGATCCAAAATCAGTTTGCTCATATTCTAATGACATTCTGCTGATTGCGATTCCACCACCTACAAATGGTCTTAATCTTAATGAGTTAGTTAAATACAATTTTCCATACATATCTAAAGTAATTGAATCTAAATCAAGAGGAACTCCGTCCATAAATCCACCAAAAGATCCATATCCGTAGTTATTAAACCAACCATTAAGTCCAACGCTTCCATCAAAGAAAGTTATAGAGTGAAAGTTTAATCCAACCCCAAGAGCAACCCTTCTATTTAACTCAGACTCAACTCTCAATCCAAGGACTGGAGTAGAATCAACTTGTTGATAAAATAAATTATCTGAATAAACTCTAAAACCAACATCTGGAAGAATCTTAAGTGTATCCATAAAAGTTGCTGGCTCTTCAAAAGTTTCATTTGAATCAGCAACAACAACTGTTGGAGTCGGAGCAGCTTGTTGAACAATTACTGGCTGAACAACTTGTGGTGCAGGAGCAACTGGTGCTGGAGTAGCAACTGGCTCAGGCTTTTTACAATCAGGATCCAATGCATTCTCATCAAGAAGACATTTAATCTTTTTATTATATTCTTTAATTTGAGATTCAGAAGATCTTCTTTCTTCAACATAATCTTCAGTTGTATCTACTAACTTCTCAGTAGTGTCTTGAAGATCTCTATATTTTTTAGTTTTTTCTTTATTTAAGTAAATTTGATTCTTTTGTTTCTTTAACTCATTATTAATGAAATTCAATTCAGAATCAACAACTGGTGGCTCATTATCAATTCCTTCAACTTGAAGAGGTTGATCTGTATAGTTATAAACTTTGTTAATTATCTGCTGTCCACCATCATCGTTTTGGTTATTCTCTTGAGAAAAACCAGAAACAGATAAAAACAATGCTAAAGCTAAAACTTTAAAATTGTTATTTTTCATTTTGTTGCTCCTCTAAGCATCTGATATATAGTTGAAATTTTAAATCACATCTATAAATCAGAGTTTTTTAAACTTAGAACAAGCTTTAGCAATAATTTGGATTTGGTTCAATTTATATGACTTAACACGTCTATATTTTTCACACAGTGTAAAAAATATATTGTATTAATTTCAAACTTTAACTCCCTGGAATCCTAAAGGACTTAAAGGCACCTTCAGAATGATCGAAGTCTAAAATCTTTTCTAGTTCTTGAGATAAGTCAGGACCATAAACAGAATATAAGTTGTAAAAGATAGAAGCCGAGATCACTAAAACAAAAATGTATTCAAGTAAAACCTGGCCTTTGCTATTCATTATTTAATTATAAGTCATTGAGAATCATCAAAGAAAAGAAGCAATAAATTCCTCATGAGCATCTAGGTTCATCTTTGAACGATCTATTGCTGAGTTTTCAAAATCTTTAAAATTAAAGCCAACTCTATTGCTAAAGCTTCTCTGGCAAAGATCATACTCATTTGATTTTTCAACCTTGGGACCAAAAAAAGTATAACAACCTGCAAGAACAGGCTCTAGGATAGAATGAACTGATTTTCTATATCCTCCTCCCACATAAGCTATATCAAAAAACGTATATAACTCACATAAGATTCCTTTAATCGAAAAAATAAAAACATCTTTAGAATAATCAGGAAGAGAGTTTTCTGTGACAATGCAAGCATTTGAAAAATCGGCAACAATCTCATTGTTTTGATCAGCATCTAGAAGATGAGGCACTATAACTAATGTTGAATTATTTTCTTTAATCTCAAGTGGTAGTGAATCAAATTCATCATGCCAATAATTCCCTAGTATTATTTTGTTCTTAACTTCTAATTTTTTTTTAATAAATTCCTCAAACCAAGGAATCTTAGATGTAATCTTATTCAATGAATCACTTTGCCTTTTTAAAATCTCTAAAGATCTAAAGTTTCCAACAATGACATTAGCGTTTGGCTTTATTTTGAGAATTGTTTTCTTATCATTTTCAGTATCACAGACAAATTCATAAAAACAATTCAAAGCAGCCTTCTTATAAGCTGAGACTTTCTTCAGGTTAGGAGAAAGTAAGATCATCCTATTCATTTTCTCTTTTAATAATAAAATCTGAGGAAAAAAATCATAGCTTACTAAAATAAAATTTTTTGCCGTAATCCATGAATGTAAAAAATTACTTCCTCGCGATACATTACTTAGTCTGAAGTACCTAATTTGATCGGGATATTCTTTAGAGACCCTAATAACTTCATCTTCCACACTAGGTGAGCAAAATATTAACTCTATTTTGAAATTTGATTTTTTTAATAACTCAAGGACAAGGTATTTAACTCTTTGAAACTCACCTTCTGAAGAGAATTCAATTGCAAGATCGGCTTTAATGTTTTCATGAAAAAAACTTTTTGCTCCAATCTCGTTTAAGTTTTTCTTCTCAAACTCATACCTTTTTTTCAAAAAGACTTGGGCAATAAATCCAAGATAATATTCGAGCCAAAAAAGTAATTTCATTAATTCAGAAGATCAAGAACTTCAGGTGTAAAGTATGACAAAATCATCGATGCTCCCGCTCTTTTAAAAGCGTAAAGACTTTCAAGCATTACTTCTTTTTCATCGATCCAACCTTTCTCTCCAGCAGCTTTAATCATGGAATATTCTCCACTTACTTGATAAACAGAAATAGGAAGGGATAGATTTCGACTCATAAGATTTAAAATATCTAAATACGCGATACCTGGCTTCACCATTAAGATATCTGCTCCTTCATTCTTATCAATTACGGCCTCTTTTAATGCTTCTTTGGAATTTCTAAAATCCATTTGATAAGTTTTTTTATCTCCTGATTTTGGAGCAGAAGATAGAGCATCTCTGAAGGGCCCATAAAAATGAGATGAATACTTAGCTGCATAACTCATAATCAATATGTCATGAAATTGCTCTTGTTCTAGTGCATATCTAATAAACTTAATTCTCGCATCCATCATATCTGATGGCCCAATAATATCAGCTCCAGCTTTGGCTTGAGCCAAACTCATTTTAGCTAACACTTCTAAAGTTTCATCATTTAAAATTTTACCAGTCTTTTCATCTACTATTCCATCATGTCCATCTGTAGAATACGGATCAAGTGCAACATCAGTCATCACAACCATTTCTGGATAACGGTCTTTAATTTCTTTAATAATATCAAGATAATAATTTTTAGAAGAATAAGAATAAGAACCAAAAGAATCCTTCTTTTTTTCTTCTACTAAAGGAAAAAGACAAACTGCTTTCAAACCTTGATCCTGCAGTTTTTTTATTTCTTTTAATAAAGGAACTTTCCCTAACCTATACCTTGCCGGCATTGAACTTATCTCTTCCTTAGCTTCGTTATCGTAATGACAAAACATTGGATAAATTAAATCATTATGTGAAAGATGAGATTCAGCTACTAAGTCTCTTATTCCTTGATTTTTTCTTAACCTTCTAGGCCTCGTTAGTAATTTCATTTTTTTACCATCGTGTTAAATGCTATTGCATACATTTTCATAGACTTTACTATCGATGCCAAACCATTTGTCCTATTCATAGATAAATGATCGGAAATCCCTAGCTCTTTTAGAAAATCTGGTTGATGAGCAATAATTGTTTCTGGAGTTTCGCCACTATAAACTTTTACCAAAAGACCAACTATCCCTTTAACTATCAAAGCATCACTATCAGCATGAAAGAATAGCTTATCTTCTTTCAATTCCGGATAAACCCAAACTTGAGATTGACACCCTTTCACTCTGAATTTTTCAGATTTAAAATCTTCACTCATCGAGTCTAAACTCTTTCCATAGAGAATTAATTGCCGATATTTATCTTCCCAATTGGAAAAATTACCGAATTTTTCATGAATTTCTTTAATTTTATCCTCTATATTCAATTTATTGCTCCTGATAAACAAAATCCCTTGAAAACCTTTATTAATCATCCTAGAATTTATGTAGAAATCTTTCTCATACTTATAGGAAGATTTTACCCTTAACAAGAGATTATATCAGAAAAGAGGGAAAATACTTAATGAGATGATTCTTAGAAAAATCATCTTAGTGGAAGGAAAAGGAATTCTGGACATATCATGAACGAGAACGATTTTTTATCAAAAATTCAGCCACTATCAAAAACAGATCTAAAGGATTTAGATCCTGCACATTGTTGGTTAATTCAATCAAGTTTAGAAACCAAAGGCCCCTATAACCAAAATGATCTAATTGGTCTTGTTGATTTATATTCTGAAGAATTAGCAGAGTGTATTGCATGTGATCTTTCTCATAAAAGATGGAAGCCATTTTTTGAACATAAGGCATTTGATAAAAGAGATAAAAATCAAGTTAAACCAGTTGTTAAAGAAGACGAAAAAAGTTCAAATCGATACTTTGTTTTATTAAATGGAAACAGAAAAGGTCCTTATTCAAAAAGTGATGTGGAAAAGTTTTTAGATCAAGGAGATCTAAGACTTAATGATTTACTTTCAGCTGATAATGGAAAAAGTTGGAGAAAAATTTATCACTTTCCATTATTCGATAGAAGAAAAGAAACAGAAAATAACGATATTGAAATTGCTACTCTTGATGAACAGCAAATGGAAAAATCTCGAGTTTTCACTTCTGTCATGCTTCAAGAAATGCAAGAAAACCCAAGCACTAGCACAGCAATTGAAGGTGCCTTAATTGCAAGAAGAAGACATCTTAGTAAGAAAAATAAAAGACTTGAAAGAGAAAATACTAGAGAAATAAAGTTAAAAGAATTTATCTCTCAAGACATTCCACTTCCTCAAAATGCTCCTAAAAAAAGAAATCCACTTTTCGTTGTAGCAAGTGTGTGTTTACTAGCTATCGCTGCGGCTTTAATTCTTTTCCCAGGTGCTCCAAAGAGAATCGCTAAAAAGGCAAAGAAGAACACCAGAATACTTTCAGGTGCATCAGATGTTAAAGATATTTCAATTAAAGAAAATGAAGTAAAGCCTAAAGCTCAATTTAAACCAAGAGAGAGAACAAGCTACAAATCTAAAACTCGTGACCGAGATAGAGATTACTCTAATGATGACATAGAAATACCTACTGATCCAAGATACGTTGAAGAGGAAGTTGAAGAATATTACGAAGACGAAGTGGTCGAACCTGTTAGAAGGCGAAGAAGAAGGCCAGCGATTGCAGACGAAGAACCTGGCTTAGAACCAATTGATGAGTTTGGTGAAGAAGATGACCCTGAATTTGCTGGAGATGATCTTGAACTTCCTGAACTTCCTTCCCTTGAAGGAGAGAGAGGGTTAGCAGGCGAGAACGAAGGTGAAGAGCTTCCTTTTGATGAATTTGATGAGTTTGACCCAGAAGATCCAAACATAGAGTAAGCAAATTTTTGACTAAGCCTCTTAACTGATCTTTAATCACATCCAATGAAAAGTATTTTAATTTCTTTTGAGGGCATTGAATGCTCTGGAAAATCTACGCAAATAAAAATTTTTGAAGAATTCCTTAGATCTCAAAATAAACAAAAAATTCATCTGCTAAGAGAACCAGGAGGCACTGAGCTTGGTGAAAAGATTCGAAGTCTTTTGCTAGATGAAAACTTGGCAATGAATCCTCTATCGGAATTATTTCTCTTCCTTGCTGCAAGAGCTCAAAACATTCAAGATAAAATCAAACCTCTACTTATCGAAGATAACAATATTATTCTTCTCGATCGCTTTCTAGATAGCTCTATAGCTTACCAAGGAGCCGGAAGAGGGTTAAATGCTGATTTTGTTAAAAGTATTCACAATCATCAATATTTAAATACTTTTCCAGACCTTACTTTCTTTATCGACATTTCAGTTGATACTCTAGAGAAAAGAATAGAAAAAAGAGGAGAAGGCAAAGATCGACTAGAAAGTGAGAACAAAGAATTCTTCTCTTCTATTAGAAATGAATTTTTAAATCAAAGTAAATTGGAAAAAAGGATTATTAGGATCAATGGTGAACAAGAGATTAATGAAATCTCAAAGAATATTCAAAATATTTGGAGTGAGTACATTTCGTGAAAGCACTTTTTGAAATATTATCCAGTTCTAATAACTTTTCATCTGTTTACCTCATCCAAAGCCATAAGAATTTAAACTTAAACATTGAACAATTTAACCAATGGTTTTCACTTTTTTTTCTTTCTTTTCAAGATAAGTTCTCAACAAAAAAAATAGAAAGATTCATTAACTCACCAGATCTTTTAGTTATCTCAAAGTCTGAAAAACAAAAGAATTACAAAGTTGAAGATTTTCATGAAATCTTTCAATTTCAAGAAACTGCTCCAATGTATCTAACTAACAAGTTCTGTATTATTCATGAGGCAGAACTCATAACTGAGCAAGCATTTAACAAGTTATTAAAGGTTTTCGAAGAACCCTTAAATAATTTAGTTTTTTTTCTATTCACGAACTCATCTTCTAAATTTATTTCAACTATAGAATCAAGAATTTCGAGAATGAGACTATCTTCTGAAGATATTGCAAAATTTGAACCTATCCACGATCAGAAGCAAGAGATTCCTATGCTTAAGAGCTTAACTGAATTTCAAAAGAGCTATAAAGACATTCCTAACGAAAATGAGTTTATAAAAAATGTTTTATCTATGGTTAGCGATTCAGAGTTAACAAACATCAAAAAAGAAGTCCCAGAATTTCTCAAATGGTTTCAAGAATCTAAGAACTTTAATAACGCGAAGTCCGAAAGAGCATTTTTTGTCTTTCAAATCTTAAAAACTATACAACTAAACAGAAAAGATCTAAGATAATTTCTATGGATCAAAGCCAGGTCTCTAGCAAAGAGGATACAAATTCAAAAAGTAGCCCTCCCAAGAAAGAGAAAAAACATAATTTCAAAGAAGGACAAATCCTTACTCTAGTAAGGGTAAGATTTCCTGGTCACAATAAAAGCTATCCATTTATCATCGGAAACACTCACTATCAGTATGGACAAAAAGTTGTGGCGATGAGTGATAGAGGAATGGCCGTTGGCTACATCAATTCTTTTCCTTATGAGGTTAAATTCAAAGAATCATTACTACCTTTAAGAAAAATAAAAAAAGTAGCTACAGACGAAGATGTAGAAAATCAGATTGAAAATTATAAAAAAGAGAAAGAAGCTGAAGTTTTATGCAAAAGATTAATTCATAAACATGAATTAGATATGAATCTAACTCATGTTGAGTTTACTCAGTTTGGAAAAAAATGTGTCTTTTATTTCACTGCTCCTTCAAGAGTAGACTTTAGAAATCTAGTAAAAGATTTAGTCAGCGAACTAAAGCTTCGAATCGAGTTAAGACAAATTACCGTGAGAGACAGAGCGGCTGCAGTTGGTGGAATAGGATCTTGCGGTAGACAACTTTGCTGCTCATCATTTTTAGAAAAATACGGACAAGTGAATATCAAAATGGCTAAAGGCCAGGACTTAAGTATTAACTTTGATAAACTTAATGGTGTCTGCGGACAAATTAAATGCTGCATTAAATATGAAGATAAAGTCTATCAACATAAAAAAGAAAAACTTCCTGTAGAAGGCAAGCTTGCTAGTTGTGTAAACGGAGATAGAGGGAAAGTCATTAGACTACATACCCTCATGGAATGCTTTGATATGATCACCGATAAAGGCGTGAAGAGAAGATATAACTTTGATCAATTAAAAGAAAAAAATATTAAGTTCAAGATGCCTGACTTTAGAAGCTTTGATCATATTAGTGATGAAACACATACCATTATTGGACTAAGTGGATTTGAAAAAGAAAAAGCTGAGCAGATCTCTAAAGAATTAGAAAAAATTAAAAAGTCTGAAGAAGGCTTCGGAGATGAAACTTTTAAAGAAATGTTCGGAACTGCCTCTTTGAAAAACGAATTCAACTTACATTAGATTTCAGATAAAATAGTGC
>JAHDHG010000038.1:0-9230 GCA_020631435.1 Bacteriovoracaceae bacterium
CCATGCAAATGCATTTAAAAGAAAACATTGTTAAATAATCAATTTTTTTATTAAAAGTTATATTTTTTTTTAATTTTTTATTCATTTCATTAAATAACTCGGAGTTTTTATAATTTTTTTAACTAATTTGAGTCATTTTTTTCAAAAAAACGTGAAATTTCTTAAAATAATCCGTTAATTTAAAAAAATAAGTGTGATTTTTGTCATAGAACCAGAAAAAAATACCTTTCAAAGGAACAAAAAGATAGAAATTTGTCTTGATAAAGTTAGAAAATTAGAAGTTTTGATATTTTTTTGACGTTTTTTAAGAAAAATTAATCAAATTTAAAAGATATTTCATTATTTTTTAAAACAACTTCAACTTTTTTACCAGTTTCAAGGTGTCCAAAAAGCAATTCGGATGCAATTTTCTTTTTAATTTGTTCATCAATTATTCTTTGTATAGGTCTAGCTCCAAGTTTTTCATCGAAACCAGTATCTCCTAACCATTTAATAACTTCTTCAGAACAAGTTAACTCAATACCTTTTTCTAATAAGGAGTTCTCTAAAGTCATTAAAAACTTCCTAACAACATGATGAATATTCTCTTGAGATAACTTATTAAAAAATACTACCGAATCTAACCTATTCCTAAACTCAGGACTAAAATATTTTTTGATTGCTTGGTCTCTTTTAGATGTATTAACTTTTAAATCGTTACCAGCAAATCCAATGTTCCCTGATTCATATTCTTTGGCTCCAGCATTACTAGTCATAATTAGGATGACATTTCTAAAATCAGTCACTCTTCCATTAGAATCAGTAAGTTTCCCATGATCCATAACTTGAAGAAGAATATTAAAGATATCAGGATGAGCTTTTTCAATTTCATCAAGTAATAATACTGAGTATGGATTCTTATTAATTGCTTCTGTTAAAATTCCTCCCTGGTCAAAACCAACGTATCCTGGAGGCGCTCCTATCAACTTGGCAACACTGTGTTTTTCCATAAACTCAGACATATCAATTCTTTCAAAATTCAATCCCATTAAATGAGCCAGCTGTTTTGATAATTCTGTCTTTCCAACTCCTGTTGGACCAGCAAATAAAAAAGAGGCAATTGGTTTAGTTTCAGTTGCTAAACCTGATCTAGACAGAATTATCGCTTGAGAAACTTTTTCTACTGCTTCATCTTGACCATAAATCAATAACCTTAAGTCTTTCTTTAAATTTTTTAACTTATCTTTCTCTTGAGAAGAGACAGTTTTTTCTGGAATTCTCGCAATTTGAGCAATTACTTTCTCTATATCTAACTTATTAGCTTCATCTCTTTTAGATTCTTCAGGTAATAATGAGATCCTAGCTCCTACTTCATCCATGATATCGATGGCCTTATCTGGAAATTTTTTATCATGAATATATTTTTCACTTAACTCAACAATATGCTGTAAAGTTTCAGAATTAAACTTCACTTTGTGATGATCCTCATATTTATCTTTCAGACCTTCTAAAATCTTAACAGTATCTTCCTTAGAAGGTTCATGGATATCAATTTTTTGAAACCTTCTTGAGAGCGCCTGATCTTTTTCAAAGATTTTTCTATACTCATCATAAGTTGTACTTCCCATACATTTCAACTCTCCTCTAGAAAGAGAAGGTTTTAATAGATTAGAAGCATCAAGACTTCCCCCAGAAGTCGAACCTGCTCCTATAATAGAATGGATTTCATCTATAAATAGTACTTTTTTGCTTTTCACAGTATCTTTCAAAGCTTGAATAACTATCTTAAGTCTTGCTTCAAAGTCACCTCTAAACTTTGTACCAGCTAATAAAGAAGCTATGTCCAAAGAATAAACTTGAGTATTTTCTAATTGAGGCGGAACTTCTCCTTGGGAAATTCTAAGGGCAAGCCCTTCAGCAATCGCAGTTTTCCCAACACCTGAATCACCTACCAAGATCGGATTATTCTTTCTTCTTCTAACTAAAATTTGAATAATCCTTTCAATTTCTTCATTTCTACCAACAAGAGGATCTATTCTTCCTTCCTTAGCTTCATTGGTTAGATTTACTGTAAAATCTTCTAAAGCTTTTTTCTGTTTTTCAACTTTCTTTAGAGGATCAAAATTTTTTCTTTTTCCAGAAGCTGAATCATTATTTATAGATTGATCTAATCCATGTGCTATCTTTTCAACAAGATTAATTCTTTTTACTCCCTCTCTTTCGAGAAAGTAAACAGCATGGCTTTCTTTTTCACTAAACATGGCCACTAAAAGGTTAATCGCCTGAATAGATTTTTTTCCAGAAGATTGAACATGAAGAGCCGACCTTTGAATGACTCTTTGAAGTGCCATAGAAATTTCAGGTTGATACCTAATTCCATTTTCCTTCGCGATATCTCTCATCTCATCATTAATGAATTGAGCATCATTTAATTCAGATATTTCGTCTTCGCTTAGAATACTAAAGTTGTTAGAAGTAGAGAGAAATTTATCAAGACTATCTTTTAAATTATTAACATCTGCTCCACAATCCTTTAAGATCTCCTCGATCGGACCATCTTGAAGCATAGAATGCAAAATATTCTCAATAGTAAGAAACTCATGTTTCATTTCATTGGCCTTTTTTATGGCCCTATTAAAAATAATCTCTAATTCTCCGTTGATCATCATAATATTACCTACTCACCTTAATATGGTGATGATTTTGCTAATCGCAAGGTTCAGTTGAGCATTTTAAAGGATGTCCTTTTTCTCTAGAATATCTATTTACTTTAACTGTCTTAGATTCAGCGACTTCATAAGTGAAAATTCCACAGATTCCCATTCCTTCTTCATGAACTTTAAGCATGATTCCAGTAGCTTCTTCTTGATTTTTATTAAAAAATCTCTTTAAAACATGGATAACAAAATCCATCGTTGTATAATCATCATTATGCATGAGAACCTTATACATCTTTGGAGGTTTAACTTTAGATCTCTCTTTTACAAGAGAATCTGAATTTGAATCTGTGTTTGTTTCGTTATCACTCATAAATATTTCAGAAAACTCAAGTTATCTATATCAATTTTATCCCAAGTCTGTCCGCAATCTTCACTTAAATTGAAGTGATTATTACTTAGATTTTTATCGGTATTTAAGTTTAAGACTTGAAAGATCTGCTTAACTACATATTTTGAAGGATCAATAATTTCAGCTTCAAATTTTAAATGGAGATATTTTGAAATTATGGGGTAATGAGTGCATCCTAAAATTAGATATTTAAAGCTTATATCGTTCAAAACTTTCAACTCTTGATCAATTAAATCTTTAATTTCAGCAAAATCATGATCTCGCAATTTTTCTAATAACAAAGCCAACCTAGGAAGCTTTACTGTGGAGATTCTTTTATCAGGATCTAACTCAGTTTGAAGCCTCTTAAATCGCAGGGAATCAAGAGTAGATTTAGTAGCAATTAAGCAACAGTCCTCAGGCTTTAAATTTAACTTCTTGGGAAAATTTAAATAAGGTTCAATTCCAACGATTGGAAAATCAAAGCGAGACCTTAAATAATCGATGGAACTTGCTGTCAGTGTATTACAAGCAATTACTGCAAGATCTAGCTTTTCTACATCTAAGTTCTCAAACATCAAATCAATTCTTTGATGAATAAACTCATTATTTTTCTCTCCATAAGGAACATTTTTTGAATCACAGATATAACTGATATCTAAAGAATTACTATTCTTCAAAATACTATTTAAGAGAGTTAATCCCCCTATCCCTGAATCAATGACGACTATCGATTTCATAAAAAAAGAGCGATCAATTAGATCGCTCCCTTAAAATCTTAATTTAAATTTAAATTAAGAATCAGATGTTTTAATCTCTATACCTTTAAATTTATCAGCAAGAGTAGCAGATTCAACAACTTCATTATTGTTGTACTTCTGCATATTTTCTCTATCAATTGCTTTTAGTGAAAGAGCAATCTTCTTAGCATCTTTATCAATACTAATAATCATTGCTTTTGTAGTATCACCTTGCTTAAGAACATCAGTTGCATTTTCAACTCTTTCTTCAGAAAGCTCAGAGATATGGATCATTCCCTCTATTCCTGTTTCAAGTTCTACTAATGCTCCATAATCAGTTGTTCTTACAACTTCACCTTCTATGATAGATCCAATTGGTAATCTTTCTTCGATCTTTTTCCACGGATCTTCATCTAATTGCTTAATACCTAAGCAAAACTTTTGGTTTTCTTTATCAACGGTTAATACAACTGCTTCAACATTTTCACCTTCTTTAAAAAAGTCGGCAGCTTTAACATTTTTCTTAGTCCAAGAAATATCAGAAACATGAATCAAAGCATCAACAGCTTCATCAACATCTACAAAGGCACCAAAATCTACAACAGATTTTACTTTACCTTGAATCTTCATTCCAACCTGATACTTATCACTCATTTGATCCCAAGGATTTGGAGTTAATTGCTTCACTCCAAGAGAGATTCTTGAGTTTTCTTGATCAATCTCTAAAACTTGAGCATCAATTTTTTGACCAACATTATAATCTTTTGCAGGGTTTTTCTTATTTACCCAGCTCAATTCAGAGTTATGAATTAATCCTTCTAAGCCACCTTCAAGCTCAACAAAGACTCCATAATCTTTGACACCAACAATCTCACCTGAAACTTTAGTTCCGATTGCGTATTTCTCATGAGCAGTATCCCAAGGATTGTCTTGAATTTGCTTAAGACCAAGACTTACTCTTTCTTTATCTTGATCATACTTTAAAATCTTAACATCAATTTCATCACCAATAGTTAACAAGTTTGATGGATGCTTAACTCTTCCCCAAGACATATCTGTTATATAAAGAAGACCGTCTACACCACCAAGATCAATAAAAGCTCCATAATCAGTAATGTTTTTAACAATACCTTTAACAATCATTCCTTCTTGAATCTGACCAAGAGTTTCCCCTCTCATCTTAGATCTTTCATCATTTAAAATAGCCCTCCTAGAAAGAACAATATTTCCTCTCTTCTTATTAAACTTGATAACCTTGAACTCCATAGTTTTTCCAAGATACTTATCAAGATTTTTAACAGCTCTTAAATCAACTTGAGAACCTGGTAAGAATGCTTTCACTCCAATATCAACCGAAAGGCCACCTTTAACTTTAGCCATAACAGTTCCTTGAACAGGAGTTCCTTGTTCACATGCTTCAGAAATTCTATCCCAAGCTTTTAAGATTTCTGCTTTATCTTTAGAAAGAACTAAATTTCCTAAATGAGATTCTAATCTTTCTACGTAAACTTCAATTTCATCACCTTGATTTACTTTTAAAGTTCCATCATAGTTTCTAAATTCTTTAGCAAAAACAAGACCTTCTTGCTTATAACCAATATCAACAGTTACAAAATCATCAGTTATTCCTACGACAGTACCTTTAAATACTTCACCTTCTTTAAAGTTTAAATTTGAGCTGTGTTGATCTAGAAGAGCATCTAGTCCTTTCTTCTCATTTTCAGTTTCATCAAATGTCTTCACGACATCAAAATCATTAACCCAATTAGGGATTTTTGCAGTCATATATACCTCTTTGTTTATTTATTAGAATGTAGACGATAGGCTTCCTACTGGAAGTGGCTGCTAGAATATTATCTTACTTCTTTCCCGTCAAGCTTATAACTAGATAATTTCCCATAAATTGCACCAATTTTAGAATCTGCCTTAACCTGGATCAATCTTCTGTATTTATCATTTGAAATCCAGAAAACCATATCTCCTTGCTTGGAAAGCTCCCCAGAGTATTTATTGTAGACATTAATTTTAAGAGAAGGAATATTAGAATATTTTCCAACAGAAATGGTCTCATTGGCCTTAACATCAATTCTCATATTATATGTTTTCGCTTTGACTGTAATAGGAACGATATAAGAATCCCCAATATTTAAAGGAAGCCCCCTAAAGAAATAAAAGACTGATAAGAAATCTTGAGAATAATAAGGCATTTTTTTATCTTTTTTCTTATGTGTAGTCTTGCCCTCTTTTACTTTCTTATACCTAAAGTGAGTAATTTTCTTATCCCTATCAAATAATTCTATATGATCGACATCTTTCTTACTTTCTCTTTGAACTAAACTATATTTTAAAGGAACAAAGTGCTCATCATGAACAAATGATTCTACAATATCATCAAGTTCATAAACCCATTTATAAAATGGAGCAGATCTTGCCCTGGCATAGAATGCATAAGCTTTTTTCCCACCCACATTAACCTTGTTTCTCCTCATCTTCACTAATACACTTGCGGCCCCTATGCCCATATAAGTAATTTTGAAATTATGTTCTTCTGATGGAAAAAGATAATTCTCCTTAAACTTCGACCAGATATTATAGCTATTAGACTCTGAAGATTGATGAGGCCAAATCTTTGAAGCCAAAGTAGTAGTACTTGAAGATGTTGTAGTTGTCGTTGTAGTAGTTGTAGTAGAAACGACTGATTTTTTTGCAACTACTTTTTTAGGGACTTTTTTTATACTAGTTTCAACCTTTGAGATCTCTACTTCTTTACCAGCAACAACAGGTGCAACTTTAGGTTTATTAATAACTTCTGCCTCTTTAACTTCAAATTGTTTTTCAAGATCTTTATCTAGGTTATCAACCTTAGCAACATTTGTTTTGTCTTTATTAAATTTTAATTTAATTAACGAACAAGAAGAGAGTAAAAATAAAATTGTTATAATTTTCATAATTTCAACCTCTTTAAGTAAGGCCCTAGAGAAGATAAAATAAGATTCTCATCAAAGCCGACTTTTTTAATAATAATACGATTTGATCCTTCAAACCTCTCGATCTTAACGAAATCCTTCTCAGTACATATTATAGGTAATTTAAAATGCTTGCTATAATTTAAAATTTCAGAAAATTCTTCCTGAGTCACTTCATGATGATCAGAAAATTCAAAATGCTTAGAAACTATAAAACCACTTTTTTCTAGGTCTATAGCAAATTTTTGAGGATTAGCAATACTTGAGAAAACTATTATTTCTCGACTAATATTTTTGATTTCTTTACCAGCGCAATAATACCCAACGTGTAGAAAATCTATTTTTTCTAGTGGATTAAAAGATTCATAGAATTGAATTTTTTTACTTGTAGCTGTTCTCGTTTTTGTCAAAAAAACCAAAGTATCTTTATCTAAAGCTTGAGCACTCTCTCTTAAATAACCAATAGGAGGACAAAAAAATGATTTTTGATCTAGATTAGTATCTAGTAAAACAATATCAAGATCTCTGCAAATTTCAAGATGTTGAAATCCATCATCTAGAATAACACAATCAAAATCTAACTTTGATGAATGTTCTTTGAAATTCTTTAGTCTTTTTTTTCCAAGAATAATTTCGGCAGTTGTATTTCTTCTCATTAGCTCTGCCTCATCTCCAATAAAAGAATCAGATGATATCTCCGAAACAAGACGGCTAGTATTTTCAAAAGGACCCTTATAACCTCTCGACAAAACAAGTGCCCTTTGCCCTCTTTTTTCTAAAATCTTACATAGTGAAATAATAAAAGGTGTTTTCCCTGTTCCACCAAAACTAAGATTTCCCACAGATATGACTGGAACGGATAGTTTTTCAGACTTAAAAAAACTCAAATCATATAACTTTCTTCTAATGTTATAAATAAAACTCCAAGGGAAATGAAGTACAGCTCTTACAAAGTTGATAAAATATCCTTTTTAATAATTTCAAAAGTATCATCGACATTTTCATTAAATCGATTAACTAAATCTTTTAAACGAACTCTTAACTCTTTCTCATTTCTCATCATATCTTTCATTGCTTTATCAATTAGATAAGGAGTACATCGCTCTTGTATTAATTCAGGAAAGACTTCTTCCTCTAGGATCAGATTAGTTAGAGAAACATACCCTTGATACTTCACTAATCTTCTTGCAATCATTTCATTTAATGATGAAACCTTATAACAGACAACAGTAGGTAGTTCAGATAATCCGCATTCTAAAGTAACAGTTCCACTTGAAGCAAGACAAAAACGTGAAAGGCCAATTGCAAGCTGAAGTTCCTCTGATTGAAAAGTTTGAGAAAAATAGCTTTCGTATCTTTCATAAAACTTTGGATCCACACTTTTTGATTTTACCAATATATAATTAAACTTTGTATTTTTCTCCATGAACTTAGTAAATATTGGCAGATGATACTTTACCTCTGAGTTTCTAGACCCTGGCAGTATTAAGATATTTTCACCTGTTTCCCTGGCTTTCTTATACTTTTTATTCAAAATTGGATGTGATACATAATGTGTATTTTTCACACCTCTTTGAGTAAACCATTTTTTCTCAAAAGGAAGAATACAAAACAAACGATCTGTAAAGGCAGACAGCTTTTCAACTCTTTTTTCTTTCCATGCCCAAGCTTGAGGAGCAACAAAGTAGAAGATTTTCTTCACACCAGAATCTTTAAGTTTCTTTACGAGACTCAAATTAAACGTTTGAAAATCAATAAGGATGACAAATTTTGTATTTCTCTTCGTTACCTCTGAAAGAATTTTCTTTCTAGCAGTTAAGTAAAAAGGTATTTTTTGAAACACTTCAGAAAACCCCATAGAAGAAAATTCTTTAACGTCATAAAGTAATTCAATGCCTTGATCAATAAATTCTTGGTCCCCAACTCCATAAAAATCAAAATTTTTAAACTCTTCAAGAAGTTTGGGAAGAAAAGACCTGGAATGCTCTACTCCTGATTTTTCTCCTGCCAAAATAAATATTGACTCTTTACTCATAACTTAGATTAACATCCCGCTTTTCAAGTATTGAATCTTTAATTTTATTTAAGACATAGACTGAATCAAATCCATCTTTAAAAGAAGTCAAGACTGGCTTATCTTGTAATATTGCTTCATAAAAGCTCTGATGTTCTAGCAGTAAATGATCTCTCTTATCAAACTTTTTAACTAAAGATTTATTAATGAAGTACTGGGAATTTAAAAGGTCAATAAAATGAAAGTCTTTACCATTAAAAAATGAAACACTACGTTCTTCGACCTCTGCATTTCTAAATGAGATAAAAGATACATTCTTATCTTTTCTTGAGCGAGCATTCACTTCAACCCTATCAAATGTTTTTGAATATATAATTTCACCTTTAGCTTCAAGACTGCTCAATTGATCTTTAAATAAGTAATGAAACAAATCTATATCATGTACCATTAAATCATCAATAACAGAAACATCTAAAGCTCGAT
>JAHDHG010000038.1:9261-17661 GCA_020631435.1 Bacteriovoracaceae bacterium
CATCCGTTAGTGGTTTCTCACAAAAAATATTTTTTTCATGCTTAAGAAGCTTTTGAAATATTTCAAAATGAGTGGAAGTTGGAGTGATAATAAAGAAAGTATCACAAAGCTCTATCGCTTCATATAAGTTCTTAGTACAGATAACTTCTGGAAACTTCTCTTTTGCGTTTTTTAAGTTTTCTTCACTTCTATCAATAATTGAAACAAGTTCAGCATCTTCTAAGATATTTGCTTTTTCTGCATGCCATTTACCCAAATGTCCATAACCTATAATGCCTACTTTTACTTTATTCATCTATGACCAAAATGCTGGAATCCCTACTTTCGAATTTAAAATAAAATTTGAGATCTCTTTCACGATTGGGTTGCTCTGATAATCTTTCATCATTTCTTCATTTTCAGAAAAAGATCTTGGAGATAATGAAGATGATTCCATCATTCTGTAATAATCAACAGCTTCAGAGATATCTTTTTTCTCATATCCCATTCTTCTAAGACCAATAATATTAACACCCTTTAACTTAACTCTATTTCCAAGAGCAGTACAGTAACAAGGTACATCTTTATCAATACCAGAGTGTCCTCCGATAAAAGCTCCTTTTCCAATTCTTATGAATTGTCCGATGTTAGTTGCACCTGAGATGATTGCATTATCCTCAATTGTCACATGTCCAGCTAAATTACAAGAATTAACTATTCGTACATTATTATGAATTGTCACGTCATGACCTAAGTGAGAATAGGCCATAATTAAGTTATTATTTCCAATTTGTGTCTTCCCTTCTTGTTTAAGGCTCCCTCTATTTACAGAAATATATTCTCTAAAAATATTATTATCCCCAATGATCAACTTAGTAGGTTCATTTTTGTATGAGAGATCTTGAGGAGCACTTCCTAAACATGTGTGATGAAAGACAACATTATTTTTGCCAATAAGAGTATCTCCGTCTATGACCACATTGGATTGTATCACCGTGCCTTCACTAATTTTAACATTCGGACCAATGACACAAAAAGGACCAATCTCAACATTTTTATCAATCTCTGCTCCTTTTTGAACAACTGAACTAGGATGAATATTACTCATGATTTTTCCTTTCAATGAACTTAATAGAAGCAAATATTTCAGCTTTTGAAACTAGCATACCATTTTCTTTGATCTGACAGTCATATGTTTGAAAAACACCCCTTTCTTTAATAAAGGTGGCTTCCATTTTTAAGTTAGCACCAGGCAAGACAGGTTTTTTAAACCTAGCTTTATCTATTCCCAACAAAGCCACATCAGCTTTATAGTTTTCCATTAATTCTTTATCAGCGTTAAAAAAAATAAATGGACACATCTGTGCCATGATTTCGATCTGAATAACACCAGGAAGAATAGGATGCCCTGGGAAGTGTCCTTTTAAAATCTCTAATGAATCAGAGACATGAAAGCTACCACTTACTTCAGTACCAATAAAATGCTTTGCATTTAAAACTTCATTGTTTAATTCTATTTTGTAATTTTCAGGATAAATTATTGAATCAACAGAGTCCAAAAAAAGAAATGGCTCTCTGTGCGGTATAAACTTTTTTATATCTTCTTGGGTATATAATGGCATATTTACTCTGATGCTAATCTTTGAAGTTTAATAACACTTCTTTTCCATTGCCTTAACTCAACAGCGGGATAACCTGAGATAGTTGATCCTGCAGGCCAACTTCTATTCACAAGACCGCCACCGCCTACTTTACAGCCTTTTCCTAGGTGACAATCAGGGCCAATACCCGCTCCTCCGCCTAGCACACAATAATCTTCAAGAGATGCACTTCCAGCTAACCCTGCTTTACCACATAAAACGACATATTTTCCAAGTTCGCAGTTATGGGCAATTTGAACTTGATTATCAATAATGCAACCATCTCCAATCTTAGTAGGACTAAAAGTTCCACCATCAATGCAAGTAGATGCACCTATTTCGACATCATTTCCAATCCTAACACCACCATAATGCCAAATCTTTAGATGCTTACCATTGATAAACTTGTATCCAAACCCATCAGATCCAATAACAGACTGAGAGTGAATTCTACAATTCTCACCTATTCTAACGTTTGGATAAACAGTAACATTAGGAAAAATTTCTGAGTTTTCTCCTATCTCAATGTCTCCCATTAAAACAACGCCTGCATGAATTTTACTATTATTTCCAATTTTGACAGAAGGGCCTATGAAAACATTTTCAGAAATATAACTAGATTCATATTTATTATGATTGGAGCTTTTATTAAATTCAAACTTTGAATAATACTGGTCATAAAAAAACTTAGAGATATAACAGATTGCTTGATCAGTATTTTGAGTTGAAATTAAACATTGTATTCTGTTTTTTAAATTTTTAACTTTTTCAACTTCAGATTCCAGCAATTGGTGATCTATCACAATACAATGCGAGTGAGGCTTATCTTCTGTTTCTAAATATTTATTTAGGAATTTTAAGGAGTTTACAAATACAATTGATCCATCTAAAGGATTACTCGCTTTAGAGACTAAGTTAAAAGAACTCTCTTTAACTCCAAAGATTAACTCTCCTTGAGATAAATCAATTAATTGATCTACAAGCATTTATTTATGTTTAGAATCGTAAGCTTTTATGACATCGTTAGTAATGTCTTTTTGAGACTTAGCATAAACAACTGGAGTCTGACTCGTTTCAATAGTCATATCAACGTTTTCTTTTTTCGAAATGTCATCTATTACGACTTTAATCTTGTCAAAAATTGGCTTTTTAAACTCTGCTTCCAATTTTGCAATTTCTTTTTGATATCCCATACTCTTCTTTTGAAGTTCCATGAAGTCTTTTTGTAATTCTTGTTGTTTTTGTCCAAGAGCAGATTTACTTAAAAGTCCTGCCTTCTTTTGAAGCCCCTCTTGTTTTTTCTTAAGATCTAACTCAGCTTTCTTAAGAGACTTTTGTTTCTTTTCAAAACTAGTCTTTAACTTCTCTGTTGCTCTCTTGCCTTCCTTAACAGTGTTTAAAACCTTTTGAATATCAACAGTTGCTATCTTTACTTCTGCTATCACGCTAGAAGAAATAATAAGGGAAATAACTAATAATAAATTTTTCATAAACTCTCCTTGAGTTAAAATAATTGTCCTATGTCGAAAAAGAATTGATTTGATTTATCAGTTGGACCAATATTCGCTCCAGAAGTATTAGTCGTTCTTTTTCTATTAATAGGGAAACCGAATTCAAATCTAAGCAATCCAATTGGAGAAAACCACCTAAGTCCAAAACCAAAGTTTTGCCTTAAATCATAATCACCATTTTTACCCATGTAATCGAGATAAACATTTCCTATATCATAAAATGTAGCCAACTTTAAACCAGCTTCCTTAATAAGAGGATATTCAAATTCAGCTGTACCAATCACTGAATGGAGACCTCCAACATTAAAGAAATCAAACTGAGCAGGAGAAGTACCGTTAATTTGCTGATAAGTTTGAGGACCTACTCTTTCATTAGCATAACCTCTCATATTTCGAGGTCCACCCATTGCGAACTTTTCAGTTCTTGGCACATCCCTTGAATCAGATGTAGAAAATAATTTTTGTGATCTCACTCTTGATCTAAAAATCAAATCTTTATAAACCGGCTTATAAAACCTTACGTCACCAGTAAACTTAAGCCATCTATGATCAAAACCAACTCCTACAAATTCTGCTGCAGCGGAAGCATAAAAACCATCTGTCGGCTCGAAAGCATTATTTCTCTTATCATGGATTAAAGACATCTCAAATCCCGAAGCGATACCATTTTCTTTAGCAGGGATAATTGTTGGATTTCTCACTTTTTTAATTTTTGTATCCTCAACATTATAAGCTAAAAATAAACGAGTATAATCTGCTAGTGGATAACCAACTCTTAAACTTCCACCTTGCTTTCTATATTCAAATGAGTTAATAAAACTCGATTCAGACCTAAAAATAGATCCTCCAAGAGACCATCTTGTATCTAAAAAATATGGCTCAGTAAGACTCAAACTATAATCTTGTTGAAGTTTAGATAGACTTAAACTAAAAGCTAAATTCTGTCCTAGACCTCTAAAATTTCTTTGTTTTACAGAAGCTTGTAAAAATCCTTTTGATTGAGTGGAATAACCCGCACCAATAGAAATCTGACCAGTCTGTCTTTCTTTTACTGAAATATCTATATCTAAAATATCAGACGTTCCAGATCTAGGAGATGAGTTGAAAACAACACTTCCAGGCTCAAAGAACCCAAGTCTTTCTACATTCGCTTTTGAGATCTTTAGTTTTGATCCTGAATATTGCATACCTTCATGGATTCTCAACTCTCTTCTGACAACTTTATCTCTTGTTTTTGAATTCCCATTGATATTTATTCTGCCAATTCTAGCTTTTTTTCCTCTTTCAAAACTATATGTTACATCAACTGCTTTTATTTTTTCATCTGCAACAGGCTTTAAATCTCTAATGACGTTAACGAATGCATAACCTTTATCCTGATAAGCTTCTGTTAGTTTTTCTACATCTTTTCTTAATTTTTCTTCCGAATATGTTTCGTTCTTCTTAAGCGCTACCATTTCCTCTAATTCTTTATCAGAAAATAAAAGGTCTCCTTTATAAGAAATCGAATTAACAGAATATTTAGGGCCTTCTAAAACTGATAGAGTAATGAAAATCCATCTCTTATCTTCTGAAACGGTAACAGAAGGTTGACCAAAAGTTGCTTGTATATAACCTTTTGTTCGGTAGTAATAAGTTAATCTTTCAATATCTGTTTTAAAATTTAACTCTTTAAAGTTTCCAGCGTCAGACATAAAACCAAGTAACGAATCTTCTCTTGTTACCATGAACTGTTTTAATTCTTTATCAGGAATCACCTTATTCCCAACAAAGCTAATTTTCTTTACTTTAACTTTATCATATTCTTTGATTTTAAAATTAACATCAACTCTGCCCTCATCTCTATTTTTAACATCATAATCAACTTGAGAAAGATAATAGCCTTTATCCTCATACATTTCCTTGATGGTCTGAACATCTTCTTCCAAGGCAAATGTATCTAAGATATTAAAGTTTTTAGTTTGAATTTTCTCTTCGAAATCTTCTTTATCAAATTCTTCATTACCCTTAAAACCTAAACTTGAAATAACAGGCTTTTCTTTAACTTTAAAAACTAAGATATTTCCTTCTCTATGAGCTTCGACATTTTCAAAATATCTCATTGAGTAAATTCTCTTGATGTCAGATCTTAAATCATAATTAGTGATGTCTTTACCAGGAGCAGAAGTTAGTTTTTGAATGATAGACTGAGGTTCAATTTTTTTAAGGCCATCAATTCTCACTTTTTCAACTTTAAAAAGTGATTTCTCAGGACCTATATAAGAAAAAGAAATACTATAAAAAAGTAGAGAAATAACAAAAATATAAAAAGCTCTTAGAGCTACACTCATACACTCACCTAAACTAAGGGAACATTCAAAAATCGCCGTCAACAAATTCTAACTAATTAACCGACCATCTTCAATGGTTATTTTATGCTCAAAACGAGAAGCAACCTTATTATCATGTGTTACCACAATAAGGTTAGATCTAAACTGAGTTGCTAATTCTTTTAACAAACTTATGACTTTATCAGTATTTTTTGAGTCCAAATTCCCCGTAGGCTCATCGCACAACAATATTTTTGGTTTAAGGATAAGTGCTCTAATAATATTAATTCTCTGCTGTTCTCCACCTGAAATTTGATATGGATATTTAGAAAGACAATGCTCCACTCCTAAAAATTTAGATAACATGTCTATTAGTTCTTTATATTCATCTATATTTTTATTAGCTATTTTTACTGGAAGTTCGATATTTTCTAAACAAGTAATTGAAGGAAGTAAAAAGTGAAATTGAAAAATAAATCCTATTTTTTTATTTCTAAACTCTGCTAAACTTTCATCTCCAAGTTCAGAAATATTTTCTCTATCAATCAAAACAGTTCCATTAGTTGGTTTATCTAATCCGCCCAATAAATATAATAACGTAGATTTTCCTGAACCAGATCCTCCAACCAAAGTACAATGATTTCCATCTGGAAGAGATAGATTAATATTCTTTAATACTTCAACTTTTCCAAAATTCTTATCAACATTTTTTAGAGTGATCATTAAACGTACTGTCCTTTTATCCCTTCAAGTATTGTTTTCTTTTTCTCTCTTGTCACTATATAAAAAATTGAAATGACTGACCAAAATAAAGTCAAAAGAAAAACAAGAACAATGCTTTTAAAGCTGATACTTAGACCTAAAGAATCTAATTCATAAACCTTGCTTGGAATCTTGAACATAGGAAGTTTCAAAATTATTTTATCAAACACCAAAGTAAAAAAGAGACTGAGAATACAAGAAAGAAGCCAGATTAAAACGATAAACCTGGCCCAGAAACTATAAAGTGATTTAAAGCTCAACCCTAAAGATCTTAACAAGAAAAACTCCTGAGACTTCTTAATTGCATTGAAGTTTATAAATGCTGCGATGTTAAAAAGTGCGATTAAAACGATTAATTGCAATATGATCGTAATTGAAAACTTCTCTATCTCTACAGCTTCAAACAAGCTTTTAAAATCACTCCAATAGGGCCTTAACTCAAAACCATATTCAAAAAAGTTCATCTCTTGTTTTTTTACAAAACTTTCTATTTCTTGATCATTGAACTGATCAAGCTTAACTAAGACGGAATTCACTAAACCTTGAGAATTAGTAAACTCTTCCAAGTAAGTTCTATGAACATAAACTAATCTAGAATCTTTTTGATAAACTCCATGTTTTACAACATCTAAAACAGGAATCTCCGTAACATATGGCATCTCTTCCATACTTTTGTTACCTCTAGCAAAAGTAATAATGATAGAATCACCTTTTTTTACTTTGAAATCTTTTGCTATTTCAGAACCAATAATTATCCCATCTTTTGAGGAATCAAGGTCTAAATTCAAAGAACTAGTTTTAGAAAACTCTGATGGTTCAACGCCATAGATGAGGACACCTTTACTCTTAGAATTATGAACGAGAAATCCTTCTGTTCTTATAACACCTGAAAAGTTTTGAATTTCTGCTTGATTTAATAAATCCAAAAACTCATTATTCGTCTCAAAAAAGCCAGCACTACTTTGAATTTCCAAATCAGAAGTATTTTGTCTGAGTCCAGACTTTAAGATTTCTTCATACCCATCCATTAAACCAATATTGCAAAGGATTACTGCCATCGAAAAAGATAAGCTTAACACCGTTAGGACAAAAAACATTTTGGTCGTTTTCCCTTGCAGTGTAATTTTTAAAATTTTCCAAAACGATAATTTCATTATTAACTATTCACTGAATTCCATTGCAAGAAAGATTCAATAAAGGAATCTATTTCACCATCTAATACTTTCTCCGCTGATCCCATTTCTTCGTTCGTTCTATGATCTTTAACCATTTTATAAGGATGCAAGACATAAGATCTTATCTGTGACCCCCAACCAATTTCTTTTTTTGAATCTTCTATTTCTTTCTGTTCAGCTCTTTTTTCTTCTAATGCTTTTTCATAAAGTCTTGATTTTAGAATCTTCATGGCCGTTGCTTTATTTTGATGTTGCGATCTTTCATTTTGGCAAGTAACTATTATGCCACTTGGTAAATGCGTAATTCTAACTGCAGAATCTGTAGTATTAACTGATTGACCACCAGCACCTCCAGCTCTATAAACATCTATTCTAATCTCAGAATCAGGAACCTCAATCTCTATATTATCATCGACTTCAGGAGTGACAAAAACTGAAGCAAATGAAGTATGTCTTCTTGCATTTGAATCGAAGGGAGAGATTCTCACTAGTCTATGAATCCCTATTTCCGATTTTAATAACCCATAAGCAAAAGGGCCCTCTACTGAAAAAGTAACAGACTTTATCCCAGCTGAATCGCCATATTGATAATCAAAGATTTGAGTTTTAAATTTTTTCTTCTCCGCCCACCTTTGAAGCATTCTCTGAATCATACTTGCCCAATCACAAGATTCAGTTCCTCCAGCTCCTGCATTAATGGAAACGATTGCGTTGTTAGCATCTGTCTCGCCAGAGAGATAAGCTTTTTGTTCGACTTCTTTAAACTTGATTTTAAATTGATCTATTTGAAGCAAAGCTTCTTTTGCAGAATCATCATCACCTTCTTTAGCGTATTCAGTAAGAATATCTATCTCTTCTTTTAGCTCAAAAACATTATCATAGGTTTTAACTACTTCAGATAAAATAGATTTTTCTTTTTGGACTTGTGTAGCAGCATCATTGTCGTTCCAAAAGTTTGGATCTTCCTCAAGTTTAGAAATTTCGCTTAATCTCTTTTGCTTACTATCGATGTCAAAGTGACCTC
>JAHDHG010000039.1 GCA_020631435.1 Bacteriovoracaceae bacterium
AGAAAATTGAAAGATAAAAAAATAAATTTGAAGAGTTACTTAAATAATAAATTATATATAAATCAATAAAGATTATTAATGAAACTAAAGATAAATTGGTGAAGTTATGTATGAGTTTGTTTTTATTAATGAATAGAGTCTTTTCTCTTGTGTAATTTTTAATGGCCTGCAATTGAATGTCGTTTAAGTAAAGACCTTTATTTTTATCTATATATGATTCATACAAATGTATTTCTTCGTCGTAAACTTTCATAAAATAAAAAGTTTAATGAAAGTCAAAATACCCATAGTCGAATAGTCTGATTTCATGATTAAGTATTGACCATTATTTCTATAGTCAATAGTTAATATATCACTGCATCTTGTGAAGCCAAACCACTTATATTTTCTCTCAAATTTTATAGGGACTAGGGCAATAAAACCTTTTGTGTTTTTATATTTAAAGAAAGATCTGATCCCGGCGTAGATTAAAAAGTCTTTTGTTTTTTTCTTATCATTTGAAATCAATCTGCCAATTTCTATATAGTCAGAATAATTATTAAGTACTTTTTGATGTTTCGGAAGAACTTCACACATTTCAAATGGGAATGGAGTAAGTCTTAATGCTCCATTGATTTCATTGTTTTGTTCATATATTAGATGAGCTGATCTTTTATCGATTTCATTCTCATTACATCTCTTACTATGTTCAGAATTTAATAAATATTGAGAGCTCTTTAGATACTGTTTATTTCTGAATTGAATTAAATCTTCTGTAAATGAAGTCATTATGTATTTTGAATTTTTATTAGAATCAAGATGGTTCTTTTTTACAAAGTTATAAATTAACTCTGTAAGATCAAATGGGAAAAAGTGTAATATCGAGTTATAATACTTTATAGATTTTTCAAGCATGCATAAGCTCCAAAAACTTATAGTTTGTATTTTCACCTGACTTTACATCTTGATAAAGATTGTAAATATCTTCTAGCATTGAATTTGTCATTTCAAGACTTTTGATCATAACATCTTTAATAGATTCTTTATCATCTTCGGTAGTTATTTGAGAATTCATGATGTCCATTATCTCCTTGAAATGATGGTCATCTATTTCACCATGTGCCACTAAGAATGTAAGATTTGAATTTTTAAGATTAAGTTTATCTTTAATTGCAGAGATAACTGGTGCGAAATACTTATAGCTACTTTCGGCCCAATAACTATATCCTAATCGTTGTAATGGGTTTCCATTTTCTGAAACTTTATAAAGATATTGAATAAGCTCTTCAGTCTTCGCTAAAGGCTTAGGTAGTTCCTCGAGTGCTAGATTTACTCCAATACTCTTTAAATCATGATATGCCATTAACTCATGACCGCATTCTTCAAATGCGTGGTGAAGGCAGTATTTCATGTATTGGATATTTTTAGGGGTAGATATTTGAATATTCCTTGGGACTATTGCTTGATTTTTAGTGTTATGAGATGTGTAATGAAATGTTTCAATAAGGTAAAGAGCATACAACTTTCTATCAATTTCACCGTCTAAAACGAGCTTAAAAAAAGGATTGTTTCCTAGATAAGTCTTCCATGTTTTAGTTAAAATTCCATTTAATTCACTGAAATAATCATTCATTTAGACCTCTTTTATTTATAATACAATATCCTTACTGTGTTCTCGCTACAATTGATCTTGTATAATTTACTTATGACCAATACAAATCGTTCAAAATTTTTGCACTATCTAGAAAAGTTAATTTCCATATTTGCATTTCTTTTCACTCTACTTTGCCTTCTTTTAGTGTTTAGATCATTCACAAATGATAATTTGATGGCTTCTTTAATCAATGTTTTATTTATTTTCATAGTTCCTTATCTCTTCCCACTTGTATTATTTCGAGTGTTGCAATCCTTTGCCCCCTCAACTGAGGGGAAAAAAATTATTGGTAGGTCAGGTTGGTCTCCATGGCTTGTTGGTTTTAGAATTCAATCTTTTTATCAAGCATTCCCTTTTCTTGAGAATATTTTGAGAACTTTTCCACCTATTTATAGTTTTTGGCTCAGGTGCTGGGGGAGCAAAATCGGGAAAAACGTTTTATGGACTCCTAATATTGAAGTCATTGACAGAGATTCTTTAATAATTGGTGACAATGTACTATTTGGACATCAAGTAATGTTGATTTCTCATGTTATCATGCCATCTCAAGATGGATTCCAGCTATACCAAAAAAAAATCGAGATTGAAGATAATTGTTTTATTGGAGCAGGGACTCGTATTGGCCCAGGTTGTAGAGTTCCTAAGGGATCTCTCATGCCTGTTGAAAGTAGGCTCAAAGTTAATGAAACATTTCAATCACCCAAAAGTTCATAGCCAAAATATTCAAATGAAAACTTCCATCTTGAATTAACTAATTTAATAATCTCTTTAGGGAGTTCATGTTTGTTTTTCTGATAATTTTTTAAGTTGTTTAAATAATTAAGAAAATGGGGCCTTGCATTTATGAAATCAAACTTAAATTGGTCATATGTTTGTTCAAGATACATGAGTGGATCTTTTTCAAAGTTTTCATATTTTAAGTCTATTAAGTTTTCTTTAGGGATTAGCTTAACTTCTGCAATGTATTTTTTCATTACTTGCTCATACCAACTGAGTATTTTTTCGTTGATTTCCTCATCATTCATTTTTTGAAGAAACAATGGAATGATACTTTTTTTGTACATGTTTTTCATCGAGAGAAATACAGTATATGGATTTCTGTAGATATTTATAAATTTTGCCTCTGGGAAAAGGTCTAGAAGTATTTCGATTCTGGCAGTATTAGGAGGGTTTTTAAGTACTAATCTTTTTTTACCTTGAAAAAGAGAAATCTTTTTTAATAAAAAAAGGTATTGTTTTTTCCAATTTTCCTTTTCATCATTAGTTATGTTTTGATGGAGACAATATTTTTCGAAATATTCATTATTCCTTGGAAACCAAAGACTATGATATACACCTATCTTAGAGTTTGCTGATAGAGGAAATTCTTCTTCTTCGGGAACATCAAGGCCTCTTGGCATATTATCCATTGCTCTTTTTTTGGGTATCAATAGATTTAAAAATTGATAAAGTAGTTTTGATCTAATTAGCTCTAAACCTGGCATAAAAGCTTGGAAGCCACATAAGTAACCTAGATTGGGATCTTTGGATAGAAGTGTTTGTAAAAAAGTAGTTCCACTTCTCCAATGGCCTAAAATGAAAATAGGAGATGGATCAAGTTTGGTATTTGTTATTTTGTGTTTAAAGATTAATTTCTCAACAAAACGGATAGGTGAAAGTAAAATAGAGAGAATAGAGACATAGAGAATTACAAAAAAACTACTGGAACTTATATCCTTATTATCTTTTAAGAGATTAAACCAAACACTAGTTTTTGTGAATGATAATGGATGTGTTTCTGCCATAAGTTTGTTTTAACATAATGTTTAAGTCTTAGGAAGATTTTGAAAGATATACCTATTTTAAAGATGCCTCCCAAAGATAAATTTTTTGGATTCGTTACTGGGCATATATTACAGTTAAGAAGGAGTAGGATTGGATTAATGGAATCTTCTGTTAAAGAATATGGAGAATTCATTCATTTTAAATATCTTCATCATAACGTATTTCTCATCGCTCACCCAGATGGAGCGAAACATGTTTTGCAAAAAAATTCTAGAAACTATAGTAAGAAAACAGCGGGTTTTAAAAAAGTAATGAAAATAGGTGGGAAAGGCATCTTGGTCAATGAAGGAGGGCATTGGAGAAAGATGAGAGGCATTATTCAACCATATTTTAATAAAAACTCAATTGAAAACTATTTACCTAAAATGAATTTAACGATTGATCGAGTAATCGAGAATTATAAGCAGGACTTATTAAATGTTAATGATGAAATGGCAAAGCTTACAATTCAAGTTTTAGGAGAAACCTTACTTGATAAAAGATTTAACGACGACTCAGAGTTTCTTTATAAATATGTTTCTTCATTGTTTGATATAACAAGTGAAAGAATGACTAGATTTTTACCTTTCCCTTCATTCAGAAGGATTAATAATGATATAAAATTCAATCTTTTTAAAAGAAAGCTTGATCAATATGTTTTAAATTTAATTGAAGAGGCGAGATCTTCAGATGAGAAGAACAATTTAATTCATAAGTTTTTATCTAGTAAACATTCAGTTGCTCTAAAAGATATATTAGATGAAGTTCTAACATTAATTGTTGCGGGTTTTGAAACTAGTGCAAATGCTCTTACCTGGGCCATTTATAAAATTGCTCAAGATGAAGATTTTCAAACTATAATAAAAAATGAATATAATTCCTTGAATTTAAACAACTTAGGCTTTGAGGAACTTTCTAAAATGATTTTTACAAAAAATGTTTTAAAGGAATCTTTAAGACGTTATCCTGGTTTTTGGGTTCTTGCTAGACTTGCAATTAATGAAGATCAAATTTTTAATGAAAAAATTCCTCCGAAATCAATTGTGCTAATAAGTCCTTATCTAATCCAAAACAATTCGAAATGGTGGGATAACCCAGAACAATTTATTCCTTCTCGATTCGAAGGAAACTATTATGATAATTCTTATTTGCCTTTTGGATTAGGGCCAAGAAGTTGTATAGCTGAAGATTTTAGCCTTGCTGAAATGAGTTTAATTTTAGGGAAACTATGTAGCAAATTTAAATTTAATCTAAACAATAATAAGGAAGTTCAAGTTCGAGCAGGATTATCATTACGAACAAGTGAAGATATTTTAATTCGTTTGAAATAAGTTATACATCATTAACTAAGCTTTAGATGAAAATTTTTATTAAGATAGAACACAAAAATAAATAGACTTGAATCACGATAGTTATTTTATAAATGATAGAGAGGTTATAGCTCAGCAGACAACTTCAAAAATATTTCTCTACCTCTATTCGGTCCCCAAGTATGAAGACCATCATAATGAGCATGATCAAAATGCCAATGCCAAGCAGAAGGACCATCACCTTTACTGATTTGAGTAACATCTAAAAGATTAGTTACTCCCAATGTTGCAGTATAAGTCTTTTTAAATAAATAACTTATAGATGTATCTATAGTTAAAAATGCTGGCGCTTTTTGATCTTTTTGCTTAAGTCCTCTAACTTCTGGACTAGGGAATTGTTTTCTGTCGACATAATGATCTCTATATCTTCCATATCTAGAAATATCTCTAGAAGGTACTAAGATCGCAGATAGTTTCACATTCCAAGGGCCTTTATTAAAATCTGTTTTTAGCTGAAACCGTTTCTCAATAGCAGCTGTTGGAAGTTTAAGTGTGTATCTGTCTTGATATTTAAAAAACTCAAGACTTCCTTCTAGCATCCATCCTTCTTTAAGTTTGTATCCAAGTAATAAATCATTCGCCCATATATCAAAGTTTTGATTAGTATTTTTATAAAGAATTGGATTACCTAAAGATTCAAATCCATAGGCCATATTTAAAAGTCTGGTATAATGTGCTCCAGCAGTAATATAAAATTTAGGTGTATTATAACTTAAAGAATAAACAAGTGAATGTGCTTTTTCTAATTCACTGATATCGACCTTGTATCCATTTTCATTATTTCCATGCTGAGATTCAAAAAATGTAAGTGGTGCTCTATATCCAAGTCCATAAGAAAGTCTTTGTGAAAGATGATCGGTGATTTCATGTCTAAGCTGAAATCTTGGAGCAGGAATAAATTCTTCAACTTCATTTGTAAGCTCTCTCCAGTTAATTATTAAATGATCAAGCCTTAAAGCAAAATCCATCTCAAAACTTTCAGATGGCAAGAAACTATATTTGGCATAAGCTGCAATAGATTGATGATCAAAGTTATCTTTTGGAATAGAAAGTTGATCAAATAGTTTCGCAGAAGCAGATCTTAACCATTGAGACTTATAAAAAGCTCCAGCTTTCAAAATATTCTTATCATTAATTAGGTATTCAATACCTAAATCTGAGACAAAGATATTGTCGTTATGAGCATAATCAAATCCATGCTGATAAATTGCAGCTTGTTCTTGTCTTGCAAATCCTGAATTCCAATTCAAAGTCATTGATTGACTTAAATAATTTGTCCAGTGAATCGCGCCTTCGTATCTTTTAAGAGAAATCCAATCAGTGATTTTTGAAGGTGCTCCTGTAAACTTTTCCTCAACACTTCCATTATTAAAGTCTGATTGTCCTGCAGGAGTTGGTCGTATTGAATTTGGTTTTTTAGGATTAGTTGCTCCACCTAAAACTCGCAAATTTGAAATTCCAAGCCTAAGGCTTAGATCGTTTTTTTTATTTGGCAAATACCTTGATTTAAAAAGAGCACTAAAATTTCTTCTTTCTGGAGATTCTGTTACACCATTTTCATCTTCGTCCCACGTCTCTTGCTTAGTAAATTGAGCTCCAACAGAAATACCAAAGTCTTTACTTAATGGGATTGATGCTAATGCTGAATAATTTTGAGCCGAGAGATTAAACGAGCTATTAGTATTTATAGAAGTGGAGTAGTTTTGTATTTTTTCTAATGGGTTAACAGTAATTAAATCCAGCGAACCACCAATTGATTCCGGATTTGTAAGAGATGCTCCAGTTCCTCTCATGACTTCAATTTCTTCAATTCCATTAACTGGAATACTATCTACTCCATAAAAACTTGAAACCGCTGAGTGTAGAGGTATCCCATCAATTAAGATAGAAGTATGTTCACCTTTTAAACCATTGATAGTTAATCTTTTAGCACCACAATTTGAGCAATAAGTTTGTGCTTCAACGCCAACTTGATCTTTCACTACATCCGCAATTGATTGTCTATTTGGATCTTTCAATTTTGTTGGTGCTACTTTTTCAACCTTGTATGTGGAATAGGAGTTAAGAGGAGTAGTGGACTCTTCATTTGATTCTATTAGAATTTTCTGAGTTATTTCTTGAGAAAATATTAGAGAAGATAGAAGTAGTACGGGAATAATATGTCGAATCATTCCCGTAGATTAAATCAGATTAATGATCATGTCCATGACCGTGATCATGGTCGTGAGCTGCGTCTAATTCAAATTCTATAACTTCAACTGAATCAGCTTGGAAATTAAAGCAACTTGGGAAATGATAGTGATCTCCATGAGCAAGGCCTAAGCTTATAACGTCAACTGTATCAAGAATATTCAATGTTGAATTAAGAGTTTTCTCACCCTCTATGACGGCTTCTAAAGTGTTAATAAAAGATTTTGTATTAACCTCAGAAGATAATTCTACTCTTACATATTGCTCTAACTCACCTTCGTCAATTAATGAGTCAATATCATTTGGGTTATTATGTTCATGATCAGCGATCATTGAAACTAATGCAGGAACTGATGAGTTATTGGCCGATTTCGAATAACTTCCACTGCTTGTATTATAAAAATAAATAGACGCTTCAGAGTCTAAAGGTCTGTGACCATCTGCAGTGGAATAATCCATTTTTATTAATAAGTGGTCTTCGATTCTGTGATCATGCCCATCATGATCATTAGTGATGGATACGTAAAAATTACACTTTCTGCCTCTGCTATCTCGACCTATATATTTTACAGCTTCAGCAATAATCGTTTCTGATTCTATAGCGCCAGTTTTAGTCGTTAAGGGCCCTACCGCTGCTTCAGGTGTATCAGCACAAGCAACTAAGGATAAAAAGAGTATAGATAATAAAGACTTAAATTTTTTCATTTGAAATCCCTTTAAATTGTAAAGTTTAGTCACTCATATGACCAAAAACTTGTATTAAGCTAGAATTAAGATATATTTCAGGTGTCTAGTTTATGCAAGAGTATTATGAAAAGTAAGTCTTTTTTTCTTTATTTAATTCCTATCCTTGCAATGCATATATTTGCGTTATTTGGTTATTATCATGTTAAAAAAAATCAACAAGCAAAAATTGATGTTCATGATTTAGATGTAAGGATAGAGTTTAGTAAGACTGATATTATTCCCAAAGCTGTCCCCAAAAAAATAGTTGAAAAGAAGAAGAAATCTATAAAGAAAAAAACTGTTTCAAAACGACTGCCTGAGGAAAGAATAGAGCAAGCTCAAGAAGAAAAAATAGTTAAAAGAGTCGAGAAGATAGACTTTCTGAAAACTCAAGCTGGAAAAAAAATTTTTTTATCTTATAAGGAAGAACTTAAGTTATATTTGTAGCAAAATAAATTTTATCCAAAAACTGCAAGAAGACTTAAGCATAGTGGTGATGTTAAAATAAAAGTTAAGATTTTAAGTAATGGTGATTTTTCTGAGATTACATTAGTAGGCTCTTCACAGTTTGATACTTTAAATAATGCAGCGATAAAACTTTTAAAAAAATTAAAAAAGTTTAAGCCACTTCCTAAAGAAATTGCTCATAAGAATGAGTATATCATTCCATTGTCGTATAAATTAACTGGAAGAAATATTTGATTTTGAAGGTTTTATTTTTTTTATTTGTTAATCTGTCTTTTGCAAAAGACACCATACGATCATTAAATGATGCGAGCTTCTTGAAGTTATCTGAAGTATCACAGGACGAAAATGTACTTGTTTTGTTTGGGCCTAATTGTTCTGTTTGTAAAAAGCAAATCATGAACCTCTCATGTTTAGAAAAGGAATATAAAGTTCATCTTCTCGGAAGCTTTGCTAGTGAAAAAAAAATCAGAGGTGAGTATAAACGTTTTAGATCTGGATATCCTGCATATTATTTAAATGTTCATCAGGTTGAATCTTTTGGTTTTGATCATGATCGATATCCTCAGATTTTAATGTATAAAAAAAATAAGGCCTATCTTTTTTCCGGCTATAAAGATTGCAATAGGCTCCTAAAATTATAGTCTTAAGTGAAATCTGAGGACGGACCTTTAGTGTCATTGTTCACATTTTGGATTTTTGCAGAAAAATGAATCACCTTTTTTAGAGCATTCTTTTAAAACTTTTGCTTTTGCGATTGCTTTTGTTTCACCAGCAGCAGAGTAATTCTCACCCATCGCACTTAAAGTACAAATCCAAGTCTTTTGTGATCTGCTCCCTTGAGTCTGAAGATCAAATACTTTGTCTTGTAATTGAGCTACTGCTCTTTCAAGTCTCCAGATTCTTCTTTTTAATTCTTTGTTTGAGTGGTTTTTATAATCATCTCCAATCTCAATTCTGAATATTGATTGAGACATTGCAAGATTTGTTAGTAAGATTGTAAGCAAAACTGTTATTTTCATGATTTCTCCTTATGTTTTAAATTGATCTTTATCTTAGAATAAAAACCTAATAATTAAAGAAAAATTTCTTTTCTTCCGAATATTAATCTATGAAATTTATATTATTTTATTTTCTTGCTTCTTTTTCTTCATTTGCGCAGTTTGAAGTTTTTTTATCAGATCAATTTAAAGATTTTAGCATTTCTAATGTTGAGAAAGGTAAATATGGAGAAAAGATAATAAAGCCTGAGATGTATAATAAAAAAATCATTGGACTTCCTTCTCAAGTACATTTTGAAATTATAATGAAAGATTCTCAAAAGGTAGATATACACAGAAGAAAATTAGTCGTTAAGCATTTTGAAAGAGAAAATTCACCTATTTCTAGCATTGGCACCAAAGATGTTGATTTGAAATCTGGTATTGGTCATCATGAGTTATTAAAATTTGATAAGAAAGGGAACCTGCATAGACTTACTCAATGTGAGTCTAGCAAAGATAGTGAAAGAAAAATGATTTATCACTGTTCTATTGTAAACAAAAGAATTTGCAGTCACCTAAATAATGAATCTGAACTCAAAAATGTAATTCTTGAAATAAATGATTTTGCAGTTAATGATTCTAAAGAAATAAATACTCTGGACTTGATGAGATATTCAAAGAAATCATATGTTTATAATTTTATCAATTTCAATCTAAATGATTTAATCGGTGCAAATGATAGATCCCAAATGAACTGGAACTCTACTTATTGGGAAATCAAAAGAAATGGAGAAATTTCAAATCAATCATTAAAGAAAATGAAAAAGCTATGCCAAAGAGCAAATTTTTCATCTGAAAAAGTTAATAAAAAATTTATAAACATTAAGGACGAAAAGAATAATAGAGTTAAAGGAATTTAAAAATGGGGGAGGGAGAACCTCCCCCCGGATTAGTTTGAATTATTTCTTTGGCTTTGGAAGCAAGCATCCATCTATATCTAGATCAATATTAAATTTTGCATCCAGACAAGTATATATGTAAGCAGTTTGCTGTCCGTATGACATATGATCGTCATCTGTAATGTTTCCGTCATCATCAATCTCACAAGGGTTCATAATAGAACATGCCTTGTTATCGTCATTGTTTCCAGTATTATTAACTCCTACAACAGTTCTATCATTTGCATTAATTATTGGTGAACCACTTGTACCACCAATAGTTTCACAACCTGGCTGAGTGTACTTGATTGCATTTAACCAAATCCAATCACCTTCTTTTAGCTTTGGAATTTCCGCATCCATTCTACAATCATATCCTCTTTTCCAATAGCCAGATAAAACTTCAATCGGATCACCAGCTTCTGGTTTAGCATCAGATAAAATTAATGGATCAATATCATATTTTTCCTTGATCTCTCTATAAGTCATCTCAGCTTCATAAATTCCCATGTCGGTATCAGTCATAGTTGCGTATAAAAGTTTAGTCGTGAAAGTTGAGCCAACTGGAGTTGAAGAGTTGCTAAAAAGTGAAATTTTTCTTCTTTTATCAACATCTACAAATACTTCACCCGGTGCTGGAAATCTAGAAAATTGGTATCTGAAACTTCCCATACCAATACAATGTCCATTAGTTAAAACTAATGCTTTTCTATCTATATTTTCATCTCCTATGAATTTGATTAGAGCAGCAGAGCAGTTACTTAGACCCACAATTCCTTCAAAATCATAGTTAGCATTAATCATATTAAATTCTGCATTTTGGATAGGCCCAAACATTGGATCTACTTCAATTAAATTAGGGATAGCAAAAGCTCCTAATGAGAGCATAGCTGTCAGTAGCAAAGTTAATAGTTTCATAAAATTCCTTGATTTATTTGTTAGATCTTAAAAATATCAGACCAAGTTAATTTGTTCTAAATGTGTAAGCTGATATCGTCTTACATAGTTGTTATTTATTTAAATTAAGCTATTTAAAAGCTTTATGGCCTTAGCGAAAACATTAATTTAAACAATTATTATTTCAGGTTTTCTCTTAAATAATTTTTATTCAAGGAGCATTGGCTGAAATTAAACTGTATAAAAATTTACGTTTCTATTAAACATTATCATTTACTATTATTTAAAATTAGTACTTAGATTTTTTGATTGGATATAATTTCATTTCTTTTAATTTATATTTTTTAACTTTTAGGAATTGATATAATTTTTACAAGTCATCAAATTAATAAGAAATGATTCCCCTAAAGGTTTAGTGGAAAAGTCCGATATTAACCTGTCGGAGAATTTATGTTTAGATATTTATTTTTGCTACTGTTTTTATTTTCTTGTTTTTCCAAAAAAGAAGAAGGAAGTTTAAAACCCAAATCAGATTTAAAATTGAACCAAGAGCTTGTTGAAGAAAACTGTTTTTGCACTGGTACTGGATCTGGGGATCCTGGACATGGAGGGTATACTTCAAATATTCCGCCAGACACCGAAGGTATCGTTGCAGATATTGATAGAGATAAATCTTTATTTATAACAGATCCTCAAGTTATCGAGTATATAAGTAGTTTTTTAAATTTCAATACTTCACTTGCCATGCTTCATAATGAACATATTCAAGCATCTCCTACTGCTAGGGAAGTTCAAAAAATGTATGAAACATATCTTGATGGTTACTCTGGAGTAAATCCTGATTTTTTTAAACCTAATGAGTTATTAGATGTTAGACAACGGGATCAATCGAAAGCGAAAATTAGAGCGAATTGGCAAAAAGATAGTGACGGCAACTTGCTAAAGGCACCATATGAATTAATCGCTATTCTAATTAGACCTGAATTATTTAAATCTGATAGGCAAAATAACATAATTAGCGCTGGTGAAATCAGATTACTCTATAAATTTGTTGAGAATGGAAATTCTATCGCAACTCAGCCAAGAAGAAATTTTGTCATTTTGGAATATGAAATGCCAGTTGATATTAAGGGACTTCAAATTGTCAGAAATGTTGACGGTGAATTAGTTGAAAAAGATAAAGGTGCTTACTCCAGAGCTGATTGGTTAAATAAGATAGGTCAGCTCAGTTGTTATAAACGAGACGATATTTTATCTGAATCTAGTTATAGGCAAGCACTTTTGTTACTTCTATTAAGATCTGCTCAGTTTAAGTATAAGTCAGAATTGTATCCAGCTGGTTCAGCTCTTAAAGGGCTCCAAGTCAATGACTTCCTTCAAAGAGAATGGACTATATTTTCAATGAAAGTAAATGAACATGGATTTTTAGACAGGGCCAGACTAGAGAAAACACCTAAAGATAACTATGCAGATTTGGGAGCTATCGTTAATTCTGGTCTAGTCAAAGGACAAAAATCTGATGTTGAGAGTTATATAAGAGATAACTTTCCTAAGCTTGCTAATAGACATGGAGCTGGTAATTATCAATTGCCTGAGGAAATGCTAGCTTGGCAAAATGAGTTTAAAAGAGGAGCTAGTTGGCTTTTAGAACTTATGGATAATAGGATCGTTCAGGGAACTAATAAGAACAATACTGCAAGAAATGTGAATGCCGTTAGAAATTTCTCAATGAATACTTGTGTTTCTTGTCACATGTCTATTTTTAAACATCAACAGTTTGAGTTCTATCCTGACTTGAACTCCAATACAGGAATGATTTTACCAGATATGATGAATGTTCTTGGCCTATCTGAGTTAAAGTTTAGCGGACTTTCTAAAGAAACCCCTTTTGTTCATATTGATAGAACTGATAAAATTCATACAAGTGAGTTCATTGAAGAAGATTTGATTTACAGGGAACAAGAGAGTGAGTTGTTTATGTCTGCTCTAAGCTGCACAGAACCAATTAAAACTCAGAATGATTTGAAGCTAACACTTGAAGCAAGTCATTCACAAGCTAAAGTGGGTGATACTGTTGAGTATATTTATAACGTTGAAAACTTAGGGCCTGCGCTTGCAAAAGATGTATACGTAAAAGTGGAATGTCCTTTTAATACTGAAAAAATTGATGATGTTAAAATATCAGGTGGGAATATTGATGCTTCTCCTAATAATTCAAATAATAGAAGGTGGAAGTTAGCAGATCTAAGAATAGGGGATGTGTCTCGTTTTGGTATAAAATGTAAAATTAAAAACACTCAAGCAAGTCAAATTAACTTTCAAGCTGAAGAGTCTCAATGGGAGTTTGATTTAGCTGATCCAGATCTTGCAAATAATAGGGCTTATCATGTTCTAAAAATTGGAGATGAAAGCATTGAAAATGATGCGAATGCTGATTTCAGAGTTATTGTCTCAAGTGATAAAGCAGAGGTAGAGTATGACGAAGAATTTAAATTAACTCTACAGATAAGGAATTTAGGAGACGATCAAGCAACCGCCAGTTTCTTGCTGCCTTCTGGGAGATGTCCATCGAGTGCCCATTATAAAGATCATTCTATCCAAAGAGGGATTTTACTTAATGGAACAGGAGAGTGGAGCCAAAGAGAAATTTGGTCTGTTGATTTAAGGAAAAATCAAACAGGGAAGTTAACTTTAACTTGTCAGAATAAGTTACAAGACCAAGAGGATGAGGTTTTATTTTATGCCGAAGCAATGGATAATTTTTTCACTTCTTCTCAAGATCCAGTGATGGGGAATAATTCCGATTCATTATCTATTAGTGTCGTTAAAAAGCAAGACCTTGTTAATTGTGATTATGATTATAACAACGATGGAAATATTTCTTCTATCGAGTTACTTGAGTCTAGAAAGATAATTCTTGGTATAAACCAAAAAGATCCAACTAAAGAATATGATGTTAATGGCGATGGTAATCATTCAAGTATCGATTTGATAGAGCTTCAAAAATGTATTTTAGGAATATTAAAGGCTGATGAAGTATTTAATAATTCTAAATGTGACACAATTATACCTTCTCCTCCATGTAAATAATTAAGGGACTTAAGATGAAAATAATACTTTTAACAATTTTAATATTTAGTTTTAATAGTTTCTCTCTTGATACTGTGAGATATGTCTGCAAGAAAAATATCCACAAGCTAGTTAAGAGAGGTTGTAAAGTAGTGATGCTAAGAGGTAAAAGAGCTAAAATTTTTGAAGAAAAACATCAATCTAATATGAAGTGCAATAAATCAAAAAAAGTGACTATCTTAACAGATAGAAAATGTGCTTTTGGTCGAGCAATCTCAGAAGTTAATGTAAAGTCATTTTTAAATGATAGAGAGTATTCGGGGTTTCGCTCTAGGACTCATTAAATTTAAAAGATTATCAGCTACTAGTAGAATTTAGAAAATAAAAATTAGAAGCTAAATTCATAACTTGTTTATTATTAAATTTTTTCTTTTTTGCATTTTTACAATATCAAGTCCTTTGAAATTTTGATATTATATTTTTGAGGACCGTGAAATACAGCAGTGCTACCTAAAGCACGAGAGTCGACTAGATCCGGGGTCATCGTGATCATGGAATGATACGTATGCAAAAATGCTAACGGATACTCGAGTTTCAACAGACGAAGGCCAGAAGTCTCGAGCGGAACGCCTCCCTCATCAGGTTTAATAAAATTAGTTATGAGATAGTTTTATTTTTGGGACTGATGCTATAGAACTTCACAAAAGTAATAAGACCCGAGTCGCCGAACGGCAACATTGTGTAGGGCAGAAGTAGTGGAGCGTTTTTTTCTTTTTTGCAGAAATGACTACTAGTAGCTGATAATCTTTCCAAAGCACGAGAGTCGACTAGCCCCGGGGCCATCGTGATCAAGGAATGATACGTATACAAAAATGTTAACGGGCACTCGAGTTTCAACTGACGAAGGCTAGAAGTCTCGAGCGGAACGCCTCCCACATCAGATTTTGTAAAATTAGTTATGAGATAATTTTATGTTTGGGACTGATACTATAAAGCTTCACAAAAGTATTAAGACCTGAGTGGCATCTTAAAGTCCACATGTGTAGGGCAGAAGTAGTGGAGTGTTTTTTTTCTTTTTTGCAAAATTACTACTAGTAGCTGTTAATCTTTTTAAAGAATTGAAAATTTTACAATCGGTCTTTTATGGTGCAACGAGAAATGCTATCGTCTCATCGTCTTAAAAAGTGACTGTGTTTTAACTGAAAACGAAACGCTAATAACTATTAATTTTAACTTTTAATCATAGGAAATGTAATGAAATCCTTATTAATGACAATAATTTTTCTTGCAAGCTTACTATCTAGTGCTCAACCACTTGAGATAATATCAGAAGAGTTAAATCGACTTTCTCAAGGTGAAGTGCAACGAGGAGTTTCCTACGACCTTAAAGACTCAAATGGCAATGCATTAGATGCTAAATTTGTAATAGTTAGGACTAATGAGGAGTACTTTAACGTTGGTATTATAACTACAGGTGATGAATTACGAAGTAACCTATTTCTAGATATTGATAATGATATTGAAAATGAAAGAGGGGGAATTGTCTTAACAACTTCAGGTACTAGAACAATGCCTTTTCAGAAATCAGTAAAAGTTCAATTGTTTTTTAATACAGATGGGAGGTTAGAGTGGGTAAAAGCTACAAGAGCTCAATTTCCAAAAGTTGAATTAGAATTTAAGAAAAAAATGTTTTTATAATATTCAATTTTTTTTTAATTTTTGATGTAAAAAAAATACCTGGTTACTCTCAGCGGAAATGCTAAGGTAAAAAATCTAGACCTGGAATTCAATTAACTGAAATCAACACCCTTCTACTTTTCTTCAATGAGTACCGCTACTAGTAGTAATTTTTGCAAAAAAGAAAAAAACACTCCACTACTTCTGCCCTACACATGTGGACTTTAAGATGCCACTCAGGTCTTAATACTTTTGTGAAGCTTTATAGTATCAGTCCCAAACATAAAATTATCTCATAACTAATTTTACAAAATCTGATGTGGGAGGCGTTCCGCTCGAGACTTCTAGCCTTCGTCAGTTGAAACTCGAGTGCCCGTTAACATTTTTGTATACGTATCATTCCTTGATCACGATGGCCCCGGGGCTAGTCGACTCTCGTGCTTTGGGTAGCACTGCTTTATTTCACGGTCCTCAAGAAAATATTATCAAAGCCACAGAAGTTTTGATATTAAGAAATCTGCAAAAAGGAGAAAAATTATATATTTTAGAGCTATGAATATAGCTTTTAATTTTTATTTTCTAAATTCTACTAGTAGCGGTACTCATCTAAGTAAGAGATATTTTGGAAAGTTTATAAAAAATAAATAGTGAAGTGATCAGGAAAGAAGTCTTAGAAAGGTAGGAGGGAAGAGGAAATAAAAAAAGCCATGATTTAATTCATGGCCTTTATATATCTTAAGAATTATTTATCAAGTGTTAGTCATTCAATCAAGTGATAAGAAAGCTACCGAAAGCAGGTAATTCCATACATTCCCAAGGGAGAAAGAAGTCTAAGTAAAGTACCACTAAATGCACTTAAAAAATTCATTTCTCCCTCAAAACCGGTTGCAAAAAGTAATTCATCTCGAGAAAAAATCTGTTTCCGCGAATAGCTACTTTTATGAAGAGCTTTTTTATAACCAAGGGCTTTACATGCTGCTTCCTCCTGCCAATATAGACCATTGAGTAGAGGTTCGCACATTGTATGATCATGCTGAGTCTTGCCCAAACAATTTGCATAACTTGGATAAAAAAATCTTAAACCTGTTTGAGGGTCACGAGGATAGTTGTTAAATGATCGAAGTTCTCGAACTTTTCTATCCTTTTTCTCGTATCTACTAACACAAATGATAGATGTAACTGCATTAGAGTAGACGGATCCTCCTCTGATTTTTCCACTTTTGTCAACAATGACTCTTGTAGGGTTAATCCTTGCAGGGTTAATCTTTATAATTCTACCCACATTAAA
>JAHDHG010000195.1 GCA_020631435.1 Bacteriovoracaceae bacterium
CAAGATTTACCTCTTTACCTAGAGCTGTAAAACTTTTTACTTTGCCTCTACCAAAAAAACCATAATTAGCAAAACCTGTATGAATTGAATATCTTAACTCCACTTTTGATCCCCAATGCTCAAAAAGAATCTGCTGATTTCTTTCAATGGATGAATTTATATCAATACATGCATTAAGACTTCTTAGAAAGTGGTCATCATATTTAACTGGAGCATTACCAAGAGCTAAAACACCATCACCTGTAAACTTATCTAAAGTGAGATCATACTTTAGGATTTGATCCGAAATTAGATCAAAAATTCTTTCAATGACAATCTGACTGGATTTTGGGTCTAGAGTAGAAAGTTTTTTAGTTGAGCCTACAATATCTATTACAATTATTGAAATAATATCTTTTTTAAACTCTGATAAACTAATCTTACCTTGTTTAAACATTTCAGAAATTTGAGGGCTAAATTGTGAATTCAATAGCTCTATATTCGCAAGGGCCTTCGCTTTATCCCTAATAATTCGATCTCTTAAGATTCTATCATACCTGAGACTAGAATGAGCTTTAAAATTTTCAAAAAACAATCTATCAATTGCAATAGACCTAAAGTAATTTATTAAGACACTTCCCGCCATAAAACAGATAGCACAAACTAATTCATTCATGGAGTAAACTTTATAATTAGTGAACAAAAAAATATAAAACAAGCAAGCAATGGAAGTCGCTGTCACTAGAACATATTTACTTGGCAGGTATACCATCGCAGTAATACCTGAAGTCACAAGAATCATCCCAACATAATAGTACCTCAACTCAGCAGGATATAAAAACATTAGAACCAAGATAAGTGAGTTATACAAAAAAATCGGGATAACACTAAGTAGCAAATATTTTCTTTGACTAATTTTTTTTCGAACAAATTTAATCGTTAATGCATATGTCAAGACACAAAAGATAGTTCGAAGAACTATAGGAAAAACTCTTTCAATTAAAAAATAATCAAGAACACAAAATGATAGAAATACTGGGGGCCCTAGGGCTAAAAAACTGTTAAAAAATTGATTGTTAATTGTATTTCTTACATATAATGCGTACTTTTTATTTAATCGAATATCTCCCTTCACAGAAAATCACTTTTTAATTTCTACATAAGATATAATTTCATTAGGATCTTCAAAGATCTTAAATTCTGAACATTCTTGAGGAATAATTTTCTTTAAATCTTCGTGAGATTTATGAATCAAAAACCAATCTAAAACTAAATCAGTAAATACTTTTTCTGTGTTAAGATTCGAAAAATTTCCAATTAGCAAGGTGCCACCTGGTTTCAAAATATCATACAAATAATCCGTCAATACTTTCGAAACGTTATTATCTAAATAATCATATAATCCTGCTGAATAAATGAAGTCATATGTATTGGACGGTATCCTTTCTATCTTCTTAAATGCCATATGAATTACATTTGCATTTATGAAATTAAGGTTAATATCTTTCCCTAAATCTATGGAAATTTCATTTAGTTTTGATTGAGCATAAACGAGAGAGGTTTTATCTAGGTCTAGCAAATCAAAAGTGGCACAAGGTTTTATTATCTCTGATGATTCTTTGATGAAATCTTGTAATTCTTGAGCTGGCCCTGAAGCGACACTTAATGTTCTTAAATCGTCGGCTTGAGTACTAAACTTTTTCAAGAAATAATTATTTAGAAGCTCTCTTCTATACCTAACAGAGTTGCACGTTTTTGTTTCGATCATACATTTATGTATAACTTGTGAGAAAAGATCGTCACTATGAATTTTTCTTCTGTAGATTTGATTCATCATTTCATAATCACCTGCATACCCGAGTGGTTTATCAACTGCTCTCTTTCCAAATTCGCTCTCATAGAAATAAGGAGTTAATAAATCTTGTGCATATTTTAAGTAGAAGGATTTTGCATGTGCTTTGCCACTTTTTTCAATTCTATTTAAAGACAAGTGGAACTCAGAGAAATAATTTTGAAAAATTAAACCTAATTCATCTGAAAAACTCGTCACATATGAGTCTATCATTTCATAATCAAAACCAGATATTTTCTTTTCAACTTCCTTGATTTCTTTCTTCAACTGTTGCAAACAAAAAGAAAACTTATCAACAACCTCCACAAAATCTTTGTCTAATTCTTCTCGGAAAGATAACTTTTGACCTAAGCTATCTACTAAACTTCTTGAATCAAGGAAAGCTTCAACTTTTTTGATAGAAAGATATTTATCTAACTTTCCTCCTATCATATATTTTTCTTCTGTAGGAGTGATATGAGATATTTTAAGAGTTCCGCGATAAAATACCTTATCATAAATCTTCAAGACAATTTCATATTCATTTCCGATTTTCCAATCATACTTTGGAGATAAAAAAGCTACACCAAATTTAGAATAATTGCTTAAACTATAAATTTCATTGTTGATCCACAAACTAAATCTTTCGACTGATTCGGTTAAGCGATTTTGTCTAATTTGCTTGAGAAGATATTTTTCATCTAATTTTAGTATTCCCATATTTCCACCTTTTGAACTAAATCGGAATAGTAAAATAAATCTTTAAGAAATTATTTAGGAATAAAAGTCAAAATTATAAATTCAATATTTATTAAAAATCAAAAATAGATAAATATAATTATCGGGAAGTCCGATAAAGATAAATACTAACCAAAAAGAAAGCACCAATCG
>JAHDHG010000196.1:0-1649 GCA_020631435.1 Bacteriovoracaceae bacterium
TCTTCACAAGATTCATAAGATCTTCATTTGTCGCTGTTATTAATCTGAATTTAGATTTAATAGATTTAGTTGTCCCTACTGGAGTAAAAACTTTTTCTTCAATTACTTTTAGAATCTTCTGCTGTGCTCTAAGAGATAAAGTATGAACTTCATCCAAAAACAACACTCCACCATCAGCACTCTCAAATAGTCCTTTTTTATTTTGATTAGCACCTGTAAATGCACCTGCTGTATGTCCAAATAACTCAGATTCAATTAAGTTGTCAGAAAATTGTGAACAATTAACTTCAATAAAAGGAGACATCTTTCCGACCCAGCATTCAGATAAAAATTTGGCTATAGTTGTTTTGCCTACACCTGATGGACCTGAAATAAGAATAGGGATGTCTGGTAACTGAAGGCTAGAAAGATTTAGGATTTGTGCTTTTAGATTAGAATCTTTTGTTTTGAATACTTGATCTAGTCTCGAGGAAAACATATTTTCATTCATGTATTGGAAATACTTTGCAAATACCATTTTGATTTCATTATGGTTATAGCTTTTATGAATGTAATTTAATGCACCAGCTTGATAAGATTTTTCAATTTTTTCTTTTGACTCAAAAGAACTTAGAACGATTGGGTATATTCCTTTAGACTTGCAAATTTTTATTATTGAAAAACCATCGAGTTTGCCTTGTAAATCTAAATCGATGAAAGCAAGATCAAATTCATTTTCGTTTATTAGAGAAATGGCCTTATTTTTATTGGGAGCGAGATGAACTATGTGTCCATACTCTGTAAATTCATCTTTGAATCTTTCCTGCCAAATGGGATTATCTTCTATTAGAAGGAGTTTTAGCTTTCTCATTGGGTTGTAACTATATGAAAAGATAATAAAATTTCAAATTATTTTAAATCACATTTCAAAATATTTTAAATTAAGATTCTGTAAGATTGATTAATTTATTTAGAGGCAAAGAGTTAAGTCATTGTATTTATATGTAAATTGAAAAATGACTCTGTGTGCATTAAAGATGGCATTAATCCTGCATTTATAAGTTTCATAAACTATTTTGTTGGCCCAAAAGGAGGAATAAATGGATACCAATGCACATTATTATTTTTTGAATTCTAATCTCAGAAAAATGAATTACGAGAACAAGATTGCAGAGCAAGAAATTTCAAAAGCTAAGATAGATCTGGATTTTGAACATAAACGAAGGAGGGAAGAAGAGTCAAAACTAAGTTTTTTAATTCAATGGCTTAGATTGCAAAAAATGTAAATTAATTTCAATTCAAGGAGGAATAAATTGAAAAAGAGAATCAAAAGATTTGAAAGTGATGCTGTTAAGTACAATCAAAGACTTAAAGTCTATGAAGTAACAACTAAAGATAGAAACCAATACTCAGGTAGATTTATCCGAGTTTATAAACACTTTTTAGCAGTCATCAATGATTTTGGAGTCACCATGTGGATTCCTATAAAAGCGTTATATCAGCACAACAAGGAGGTCGCTTAATGCAATATGTTTTAATTTTTTTTTTACTGTCTTGTTCTTTTAAAAGTGAAGAACAGATCAAAGACAATTCAAAAGCTTTAAAAGCAATGGATAGCGATGGAGACCAAATCTCAGATTTCGATGAGATTAAGCAAGGAACTAACAGAT
>JAHDHG010000196.1:1659-2700 GCA_020631435.1 Bacteriovoracaceae bacterium
ACGTTGCTAATCTAACTTTAGAGACACCAATTCTTAAATCCCTCAATTTAAAAGTAGATTATCAAATTGATGGAGAAGAGGAGGTTAAAACTTATAAAAAGAGTTTTGATAAAATTAAGCTCATTGATTATCAAAAAGAACTTTTAAGAGTTGCTCATCATGAACATGGGAATACTCTTGTAAATCAATTACTTGATCCACATAAAAATTCTTTAAAGATTGATCTAAAGGACGCTGATAAGTTTAGCTTGCGAATTGACTCAAGTCGATTATCTAATTTAGAGCATACCACAAAGTCAGTAAAATTTTCTGGAGAGCTGAAAGAATTCAAGAAAGGACAAGTCTTTGAGATCTTTCTAGGTAATCAATATATTGGAGCAATTGAATCTAAAAAGTTTGAGATCACTTCAGCAATTGATAATTTCATAAAGCTTCTAGGCAAGGGAAATAATTTATACTTAAGACCTGCAAATTTTAAAATTGGCAAAAGAAACTATTTTGAGTTTAAAAGAGCACTTCTTAAAAATTCAAGATTAATCTCAATCAGTTATCCTGATAAGCGAGTTGAATATTTTGTATCCAAAAAGATAACTAATTTAAAAGATGCCTTTAAAGAAATTTTCTCTAAAGCATACAGACTAGAAGGTGATGAACTATTAAGGCTTGGAACTCAATTATCTAGTGAGCATGAATCTTTCGTTGTGGCTTCCGTTGGTAATCCATACAAAAAATTAAATTCAGAAGTCAGAGTTTCTCTTGTTGATAAGCATAAATCAAAAGCTATAAGTGATAGTGAAGGGTTCGCATCTAGCACTGATCTAGAGTTAAAAAAGAATCTCGGAGTTATTAATAGAAACTCAACTCTTAAGATTATGCTCAGAGCATATAATCAACACGGGCTTTGGTATAATAGAAGATATTACGACTACACTAATCGAAGATGTCCAAGAACTGGTTGTCACCCCTTTGATGGACCCATTCGTTGTTCTTATGAAATCCTCACTCCCAAAAATCTAAATGAAGAATTAGTTTTTAAAAAAG
>JAHDHG010000040.1 GCA_020631435.1 Bacteriovoracaceae bacterium
GAAAAAGAAAAAAAATTCTTTCATAATCATTTTAAAAAGTATCAATTCTCAGAAACTGAACAGTCTATTTTAAATGAAAAACTTTCTAAATCTTCAGGTGATATTTTTGAAGATTTTAGAAAAATCAAATCATACTTTCTAAGGCAAGATACTATTTCTCTCTCACGCGTGATATTAAATCTAGATAACTCTATTTCAAAAAATCACAAAAAGCTTTACTTGAAGCTTGTCTCTATTAATGAAGAACTATCTGGAGATATCATTACTCTGCAGCAATCATCCGCTTCGGAACTTACCAAAGGAGTAAAAAGAAAAACATTTTATAAGGATTTGAAGGAATTTGGTGAAGCCTTAAATACAAAAAATCATCCTTGGTATCGAATTGTTTTTAGTGGATACTACTTATTTCCCTTTGATCCTGTAAAGGCATTTAGAAGTAAATTCATGATAAAATTCTTTATTCTGTTTTCAATCTCCTGGTTCATCTATTTTTTGTATCGATTGCTTAGATAAAAACTGATCATTCTTTTTACACATTTGTAAATACTACTCACAAAACGAGAAATCTCATTTAAGTTGATATAATACCCTATGAGATTTTTTGGATTTTTATTTATTGTACTTTTTAGTTTAACTACTTTCGCAAATGATTCGGAAAAGTTAAATGAGAAGGCAAAAACCTTGCTTTCAAATTCCCTAGATCAAGAATTTGAGGATTTCCTTCATGAACAACCAACAAGAACAGTCGAAGAACTTTTTGAAATGCAAAAAGATTTAAATAAAACTGCTGAGTTCACTGAAGATGAAACAACATGTGAGGAAAATCTAAAAAAAGTTCTTGAATGTAAAAAAACAATCAAAAATGAACATGACGATGGTTCTGCTTCTTTAATCTTAATGTATTTTGATATTAAAAATGATCAAATTCAAAATGCTCGATATCATTTTTTCAGATAAATTCTAATCAAAGTAAGTAGTCTCGTAACCAGACTTAGCAAGATTCCACTCTTTTCCATATACATGAACTTTCTTAGTCTCTTTATTATCTTTAATAAAAACTTTATCCTCATGACTCCAAAGGAGAACTCCCCCTTTCAGATTAAAAGTGTCGTAACCTTTTTCTTGAAATTCTTTCGCAAAGATCCCCGATCTATAACCAATCGTGCAATAAGAAATGACTTTTTTATCTTTATATAAATGTCTGTTTTTCTTAAAGTTTTTCTCAGTAATGGCACCTTTTATCATCGAGACATTTTGTTCTTCTTCTTCTCTCACATCAACAATTAAATAATCTTCCATCCCAGCTAGATCACGGGGTACGATGTTGGTAACATTAGGGAATTCTTTTTGATATTTATCAAACTTCTGATGAATTAATTTTAAATTCTCAGAATCTGCTTCTTCTGCATTCGTAATAAAAATAATTCTCTCCTCTTTCTTTTCAACAGTTTTTTGATAGCTCTTACAAGAGAAAATAAAGATAAATATTAAAATAATTTTCATTCAAATACCTTGCTTCCAATTCTTACCCAATCAGTCTCAAATTCTAATGCCCATTGAAAATCTTGGCTCATCCCCATTGATAACTGATAATCCTTATTATACCGAGATTTAAGCTCTTTCAAAACTAAAAAACTTTTCTTTGCATCCAATTCAAAGTTATCAGATCGAATCTTTCCAATAGTCATCAAACCAATGACATTTAATGACTTAGATAATTCTATGGCCTCACTAAGTTCCAATGGAGCAAAGCCTGATTTCTCTTGCTCATTTGATGTATTTATTTGAAGAAAAAAGTGAAGGTCTTTTACATCTTTTTTGGCAAATTCAGATATTAGTTTTTTGGAACTAAGAGAGTGTATGTATCTTAGATTCTGGATCTCAATAAGTTTGTTTATTTTATTTGCCTGAAGGTTTCCAATAAAATGCCAATTGATATCAAGATCTTTTAAAAGAAATGCTTTTTCAGCTAACTCTTGAACTTTATTTTCTCCAAAATCTCTTTGTCCTAAGGAATACAAGTATCCTATCTCATCAACGGATTTATTTTTACTCACTATCAGGAGATTTGCTCTTTGATCAATAGTATTTAAAATTTGCTGATAATTCTTTTTTAAATTAGTAATCACTTACATCTTTTTAGCATGTTTATGAAAAGATTTCATCATTAAAGGAAGAGATGTCTTGATTAACTTATTAACAACCATCTTAGGAGCAAAAATATTAAACTCTATATCAAGACCATAAGTTACTTCAGTTTTTTTAGCTGAGATTTCTTCAAATTCCCAGTAGCCGCTATTTTTCTTAAAGAGTTTACCCTCTACTAGTTTCCAAGAAATACTATTGGGCTCATCTAGTTTTACTTCTACGGTATATTCCGTCTCTTTAATCATGTTAACTTTATATTTAACCTTCATCTTCTTCTTGGTTTTCTTAAGAATCTTAACCTCTTCAACTCCGTCAACAAATTCTGGATAACTCTCAAAATCAGAAATGGCTTCAAAGACTTGCTCAATTGATGCATTAAATGTTTCAGTTCTTTCTACTGCTGGCATAATTAGTACCTTGGTTTTAAATCAAATCTATGTTCGGCTTGAATATGTCTTATTGTTCCCGATTCGCTTCTCATTACAATTGAATGAGTTTCAGCTCCCCAAGGCTTAAATCTAACTCCATCTAAAAAAGATCCATCAGTCACGCCTGTAGCAACAAACATCACATTTCCTTTGGCTAACTCATCAATTTGAAAAACTTTACTAATATCAGCGACACCCATTTTCTTTGCTCTTTCTATATCTTCATCAGTTCTCGGTTTAAGAATTCCTTGAAAGTCTCCCCCCATACATCTTAGAGCTGCAGCAGCAATGACTCCTTCAGGCGCTCCCCCTATTCCGAATAAAACATCAACACCTGAGTCTGGATTAACAGTTGAGATAGCAGCAGAAACATCACCATCTCTAATGAGATAAATTCTTGCTCCAGCATCTCTAATTTCTTTAATTAAATTCTCATGTCTAGGACGATCAAGAACAATTGCTGTTAAATCTTGAATTCTACAACTCTTAACTTCAGCAATTCTTTTTAAATTCTCAGTAGGAGTTTTTAAAATATCGACTACTCCTTTGCACTGTGGTCCAACTGCAATTTTATCCATATAAATATCAGGAGCATGCAGTAGGTTTCCTTTTTCACCAATTGCCATAACTGAAATGGCATTAGGCATTCCATTAGCACAAATTGTTGTTCCTTCTAGTGGATCAAGAGCAATTTCTAACTGAGCTCCATTCCCAGAACCAACTTTCTCACCAATATATAACATTGGGGCTTCATCTCTTTCACCTTCCCCAATAACGACTTCACCTCTACATTCAACAGAATCAAGCATCGCCCTCATCGCATCAACCGCTGCTTGATCAGCAGCTTTTTCATCTCCACGTCCCATCAATCTGGCCGAAGCAATGGCAGCCATTTCTGTAACACGAACGAATTCCATCGCCAGGTTTCTATTCATAAACTCTCCAAAATTATTATTTTATTATCTAAGAGATCTCTTCATTAAATCAAGGAATTCTGAATCAATTAGTTGATTGTTTAGCTTATCTAGAAAATTTCTAGCTTTTTGTAATTGAATATCATTTAAATCGTTATCAAATCTAAAGGCAATTTCTTCGTTATCAAATAAAGGTGATTCTACATTTCTTTTACTAATAACTTCACCAGATCTTACTTGCTTCTCTGTCCACTCGATAACATTTTTAAATAAGACAATTTGAAACTTTGTCATCGCATCACTTTGATCTGTCCAAACGAATACTTCGACAGGCCCTTCTGCTTGCAACCAATACTTTAGCCCAACAGGAGTTTTGATATTATATTTATCTGAATGAAGAGGTCTCAAGTTAGCAATAAAATTTGAGATATTTAAAAAGTTCTGAATCTTTGCTTCTGATTCTTTTGACTGATCAAATCTAATTCCAAGCCTTGAATCTTGTACCCACATCACTTCTGCAGCGATATTACATTCATGACCGTGCCATCTGAAATTGCCTTGAATTTTATCACCAACTTTATTTTCAATAGTTCCAAGTTTTCTTTCTAGTTGAGCTCCTGTTTCAGAAATATCCACAACTGAAAAAGTATTTAGCCCTTTTGAGGCATCATCTGAGAGCTTAAATGTAAGATAATTAAGAGGAAATCTAGGTAAAACCCTTTTTTCAATTTTTCCTTCTTCATTTGTAATTAAGTTGAGTGCAAAAGTCATAAATAATTCCTATTAGTCTCTTCAGCTCTTATTTTAACAAGAATATTGATTCCTGAAGAAATGAGGAAAATTTGTTTTAAATTAAACACTTAAGGGCATAAAATAAGCTATGAGCAACCCTCACCAATGGGACATTGATAATCTTCCAAACAGACTTACTTTATTTAGAGTATTATTAATACCTGCTGTTTTAGGATCTCTTTACTTAATTAAATTTACTGAAAAAACCGAGCATATACTTCTATATGGATTAATAGCTGCTTCTTTTTTCTTTCTTGCAGCAGTCACAGATTTTTTTGATGGTTATATTGCGAGGAAAAGAAACTTAGAAACGGTTTTTGGATCTTTTCTTGATCCTATTGCTGATAAGTTTTTAGTTGTTAGCTGCTTAATTATGCTTTTATCGCTAAATAGAATCTTCGATTGGGTAGTTATTATTTTAGTATTAAGAGAACTTTATATGGTCTCTTTAAGATTATTAGCTAGCAATCAAAATATTAAAGTTCCAGTAAGTTGGTTTGGTAAATGGAAGACTGCTACTCAAATGATGGGAATGCCATTTCTAATGATAGGAGGAACTTGGCTAAGTATACCTTTTAATTTACTAGGTAAAATTTTAATTATCATTTCTGCACTTCTATCTCTTGTTTCAGCAGTTTTATATACTCTTAATCTTGTTAAAACAATTCAAAAGAAAAGAAAAATCAAGAAACAGGCTAACTCATGAAAAATATTCTTTTTAAAATTTCAGGTTTTGATAAACCAGGTATCACTGCAACTTTAACAAAATTAATTGATAAACATTCCCTGGTAATTAAGGACCTAGGACAATCTGTAACCCATGGTCTTTTATCATTAAGTATATTGACTCAATTTACTAATAAAACAAATGAAGATGAATTAATTAAAGATTTCTTATATGAATCTAAAAATCTTGAAATCCAGCTCGATTATGAATTTGTTGAATCTAAAGATATTAAAAGAACTTTTGCTGAAGAGTTTGTAATCTCTTGCATAAATCCAAAAGGATTAAGTTCTACTTTTATTAAAGAAATCGCTGACTTTTGCGCAAGCAAGTTTTTAAACCTTTTAGATATTAAAAACAAATCATCGAGTACAGACTTAACTTCTTTAGATCTACATTTTGTTTGTAATGATCCAATTGATATAAAAGAGTTAAAATCAAATATCTTAACCATCTCTAGAAATCATCAAGTAGATCTTTCTATCGTTGAAAACAATGTTTTTCGTTATAACAAAAGACTCATCATTTTTGATATGGATTCAACATTAATTCAAACTGAAGTCATTGAAGAATTAGCAAAGCTCGCAGGCTCTTATGAGGAAGTTAAGAAAATCACTGATCAGGCAATGGAAGGTGAAATTGATTTCTCTGAATCTTTAAAAAGAAGAGTGGGAACAATAAAAGGGTTAGATAAAAAACAATTAGAAAAACTGTGCTCCCAAATTCCTCTCACTGAAGGGATTGAAGAAGTGATCAAGACTGTTAAGAGCCTAGGTTTTAAAGTTGGAATTATAAGTGGTGGCTTTACTTTCTTTACTGATTATTTCAAGAATAAACTTGGCCTAGATTACGCTTTTTCTAATAAACTAAAATTCGATTCGAATGATCAACTTACTGGTGAAGTTGAGGGACAAATTGTTGATGCTGAAAAAAAAGCTATTCTTTTAGAACTTATCGCTCAACAAGAATCGATCTCTTTAGATCAAGTCGTGGCGGTTGGTGATGGTGCGAACGATCTTCAAATGCTAGCAATGGCCGGAATGGGTATTGCCTTTCATGCAAGAAAAATTGTAAGAGAGCAAGCAGACCATCAAATGAGCCATGGCCCAATGACTTCCATACTTCACTTTCTTGGAATTCCTGAAAGTTATTTTAAAAATTAATTTACCAATATTTAGAAAAAAAGATACTTAGCTCTTCATAATCAGATTTTCTAGCATTTAATGTCATATCCCATCTTAAAGAAGGACTAAACCTTAAATCAACGCCATAGATATCTTGGTAGTTATTGAAGTTTCTTATAGAATATTCTCTTTCAAAATAAAGTCTTGTTCTTATAAATTTAGAAATATTTAATAATAAAAATGAATGAGGTTTTAAATATAAATATTCATTATTAAAAACATTAGATTTACCTAATCCATCTAAGAAAAAATTTAAAAGTCCCCATTCTCCCAATTCAAATGTTTTCCCAATCCCAGACTCTAAATTAAATGATACACAACTTAAGCATTCTTTAGCCTTAGGCTCAAGTGATGCCCTGACCTTCCAAGAAAATCCTCCCTCACCTTTTAAATTTGTTTTAGAAGTATTTAAATTAATTACTGATAAGAGATCTATTTTAGAAATCCATGATTTTTTAGGTGAAAATTTAAAATGCATATCAAGCATTTTTAATTCAGACTTCGAATACCTTCCAAGTACTGGCGATAAAAGATCATAATAAGCAGGCCTTATTCTTACGTATACTCCAGAGTCATAAACTTCATTATAAAAATAACCAACACTAGTAGATGTTGGGTTTTGTGCCTCATGTGGGGGAAAAGACTTTATTTCTTTTCCATTTGTTTTAGGTGCATCAATACTGCCCCTTTTAATAAATAAAACTTTTCTTCTTTCTTTAAGATCTTTATTATCACCTTTTGTTTGTAAAAAGGAATAATAACTTACAAGAGCATCCATGATTTTGATTGAACTCTCTGAATCATCTAAATTCTTGATGCTTTCTTCAAAATTTTTGATTTTTTTCTTGGAAATATCTTTGATTACTTTTCTTTCTTTAGAATCTAACGTTTTAAACATTGAAACAAGTCTAGTTTCACTTGAATCTACTCTTTTGAATGAAGAATAAAGTTTAAACTTATTCACCGCATAGAAAAGATCATGAGGCACAGAATAAACAAAGATCTTAGAAGTTATCTTATGAGGATAAATTACTTCAAGCAGTTCTGAGATTCTATAGCCACAATTATCCGCTAAGAAAAAATAAGGAAACTTCTGTCCCAATAACTCCCAAGCATGAAAAAGCAGAGTTTCTTTCTGATCATCATTTAGTTTAAGTTTATACTCCCAGAGATCTCGATGTTCATTTTCAATATACCCATGATGAGTATAGTAAAACTTTGCGGTACTAAATCCAGCATCGTAGCCTCCCAATAGTCCTTTAAAAATATATACTAAAGGATTAGGGTTTTGAGGAGTAATGGCTCCATAATTAAGTGTTTCATTTAATAAATCTGATTTTCCTTTTTGAAAATTAAACTTTAAAAAAGGATGACCATAATAAGAAGCAGGATTTGAAAAATAGCCTGTAGCAAAAATTAAACTGATCGATACTGGAAGCCTTCCTTTGGTCCAAAAATCAAAATTTTTACAATTTACTTTTGGTAATTTGTTTTTATCTATCTTTAAATTATTAATAAGAAATTTTGATCTTGCTTTAAATCGACATAGAAAATGAGTATCATCAATTACTTTTCTATCAAAAATTTTATCAATACTACTTATTAACTCATTTTTAGGATCAAACCTTCCATTTTGATGGACAAAGAAGTCTTGATTTCTAACTGCGCTTTTATACTTAGAACTAAACGTTCTTTTTTTATATCTTAATAACTTGAGCCACATTGCATCCTGAACAAGATTCAAGCTATCAGCTTTCTTAACAAAAGATGCCTTATCAAATGAGTAAGATATAGAACTAAGTAAAAAAAGTCCCAAGAATAATCTTGGGACTAAATTTTTGAAAATTAACAAGTAAAACTTAGCTTGCACTACAAGAGCTAGCAAACTTAGTGTTAACTGCGTTGATCAATTTACCATGAAGATAAACTGAATTTTGCATTAAAGTTTGAGCTTCATAATCTCCTGAAAGGTTTGTTTTTAAAGAACTCTTTAATAATTGACTCATTTCAGATCTCGAAGTCTTATCACATTCAACAATATCTAATAAAGCTGAAAGATGCTCACCTTCACCATAGATTAAGTTTTCCTCAACTAGTGCATAGTTTTGAAGCATGAATCTAGCAGCGTCAGCCGTTTGCCCCTGACAATTATTCTCTGAAGACATATGAGAAAAAGTCGCCGTTGTTCCTAAGTCCCATGTAATGTTAGATGTAACAGCGGCCCAAGCAGTATCTTTAAAAAGCATAGCTCCAATACCACAGTCAACCCAAATATTTCTTTCAGATTCTGGCTTTGGCTTTTTAGCAAATGCTGAAACACTTAAAAGTGCAGATGTTACGAAAATCGCAATAATTTTTTTCATAATTTCTCCTATAAAATTTAACGAATAATATAATTCTAGAAGTTTAATTTAGAATGGCAAATTAAACTTATCTTTAAGTTTATTTAATCCTTTATTGATTTCCTTTTCCACTTTCTTCTTTGCCTTAGCTTTTTGTTTTGCTTCGAAATCTTCCTTAATAGACTTAATGGCATTAGACATACTTTGAAGATTGTTTTCAGAATCTAAAAGAGGTTTCAATATATCTTGTTGAGAGGAGTTTAATGAGCTTATAAACTGAGATTTTTGCTGAGAGATTTTATCATTTACTATACCTTTTAACTTAAGTTCTCCCTCTTTAAGTTTATCACCGACAAACTTTTGAATTCCATCTTTAAATCTCATATCAAAATCTGAACTGATATCAATGAGAGGTTTTAAGATATTACCTGAAAACACACTTTTTAAGGAAACATCAGGAATCTTATCTAAAACAGATTGAAGAATTTTAGTGACATCTTTTTTCTCTGTTAGAATACTCCAATTCACATTTTTAAATAATGTTTTTAACTTAAGGCTACTCTCATTTCCTTTAATAATTCCATCAAACGAAGTAGATGCTAAAGCATCAGAAAAGGAAAGTTTGTATTTACTTGAATTTAGTAATTTTATCATTTTAATTGGATAAGCTGATACTTCACCTTTGATATTTGAGACATAATCGTTCTTCTCATAGTTTCTCTTCACATCTCCAGTTACCTTAATACCTTTGATTTGCTGAACAGGAAGATCTCCATTGAGATTAAATGTAAGCGGTTTCCCAACTATCCTTTCATCTGAAGAAGCATTCTTCACATACCCTTTAAAAGAGTAAGATGTATCCTCTTTTCCTTTCACAAGTTGAGATTTTGAAGTTAAGTCTAAGTTTTTAAGCCAAAAACTAGGATAAGAGTTTTCAAGAGGAAAGTGATACGTCACTCCTGCTGATCTTTCAGGTGGTTTTATATCATTATCAGTTTTATTCACTTGTGGAATTTTATTTTTAAGACTATGCCAATACCTCATATAAGGAGCGACAACAGAATCTACATATTTCTTAAATACATCTTGAGAAAAATTAGATAAATCCACATCTGGAATATTAAAATATTTCTTCAAATACTTGGTATCTTCTTTCACTAATTCATCTAACTCAGAGGTCTTGTTTTTAAAACTATTTACATCCGTTCTAAGTTCTTCAATTTGATTTTTATAAGTTTTAACTTGAAGCTTTGCCTTATTATGAATTTCTACTGCCTCTTTTAGTGCAGAAGCAATTTGAATAGGATCATCAGTAACTTTAATTTTCTTTGCATCTTCATAGAGTTTCTTTACCTCTTCAAACTTCTTAAAAGATTTATAAGTCTTTCCCCAATATTCATTTTTTTCTTTTAGAGTAGCTTCTAGCTCTTTAATTCTCTTTTCAGTTTTCAAGTCTAGCTTTATATTTTTAATTCTCTCAGTAATTTTCCCATCACCTTTTAAAACTGAAATCAAACCTTCTATCATATTATCTTCAAAGATCTTCTGTTTTTCAGATTTTAATTTTTCTTTAATCCCTATTTGTTCCTCTTGTCTTTTTTTACAGGCCGCATCTGTAGAACCTTTATTATTCCTAAGAGTATGAAAAGTGACTTCATTGATTTTTGAGTTTTCAATCACAAACTTTTTTCTTAATAATCCATCCCATAAAAAATCAAAGGAGACTTTATCAAAAAATACTAGGTTAAGCTCTGGCTCATGATAATTGGTTAACTGAATATCTTTGACTACAAGTTTGGCATTTTTAATATCAACATTTAAATCACCGATATTTACTTCTGCGCAATTTGCATTCGTTAAAAAATTTCTCACCACTCTTTTTAAATGTGAATCCATAAAAAACTTAAGGTAAGCTGCTATACATATTGCTATTAGCACAAGGAGAAAAATAATTTTCTTCCTAAATATTCCTTTAGAACTTGTATTTTTCATAAGTAATATACCAGTTATAAATCACTGATCCCTTAAATGCTTTCCAAAATTTTGTATCTTTGAATTTAGAAACTATAGTACTTTGATATTTAGAAACTAATTTATAGAAAATAAAATATAAGAATGGAGCTAATAAAATCCCGAGTACAGCTCCTCCCATGACTATTGAATTATTGAACTCAGTATAAGGAACTAGTGGGGCGTTATAAAGATATGTCCATAAACCTTCTAAAGTGTCATGCTTTAAAACATACTTCCCTATTGAATGAATAAAAGGATCAAAAATGTAAGCGACAAATGAAAAAATAGTCGCTGCAACGAAAGCTGCCGCTGCCTGCACTCTAAAAATTAAAATAATTAAAATAATAGCAAGCCCCTGAATACTTAACCAAGGGCTTAATCCAAGGATAAACCCTAGGGTAAAACCAAGAGCGATTTGCTTGGCGCCAGTTTCAGAATTTAAAATCCTAATCAAAGAAAATAATTCTTTTAAAAGAAAAGTCATAATGATTTAAATATTAAACCACTCTGCTTTATTTACACATCCACCGCTAGATATTGCCGATCTAAGGCCAGTTTGTGAGTCTTCAAAAATAATAATTTTTCTTGGATCTTCTATACCAAATAATTGAAAAGCTTTTAAGTAAGGTTCAGGGTGAGGCTTAGATCGCTCTGTATCTTTAGTTGATAATGAAAATTTAAATGAATCTCTTCCTATATAATCAAGTATTAATTGTAATATTGGATCCTCACTCGCTGTCACTATTGCCACATTCCAATTATTCTCATTTAAATCACTTATTAATTGCAGCATATTGGGATCAAAGAGTTTTTGAGAAATATGCATCTCATGGAGTATTTCTTTTAAAATTTTATTTTTCAGTTCTAGGTATTCAATAATTTCAAGATTGATTTTAAATTTCTTATTAAATACATGATAGGTATCGACATCTGGTTTACCTATGGCTTCTTTAGAAATTTCTTCGATACTTAATTCACTTGAAGAATGTTTATCAAGAATTCTTTTTAATGCAGTCATGTGAGCAATTTCTGAATGAACAAGTGTTCCGTCCATATCAAAAATACAATGATTTAAATTAGGATACTTATCTTTAATTTCTTGAAGGGTTGGAATTTGATCCCAAGTATAATCGATCATTTTTGTGATCTCAAAACATCGTTATAGTCATGTCCTGTATATTTCTTAATTCCAGAGAATAAATGCCAAAGAACAGCAAATAAAATAATTAAACTAGGAACAAGAATGACGACATAACCTTGCCAAGTCATCTCGGCAATCTGTTCATTTAATATCTGTTCTCTAGCAAGCTTATCTAATGATTGGTCGATAGGTGTAAAGATTCTCATTGCTAAGACATAGTTTAAGATTGCTGAGAAAAAGAAGGATAAAGCAAAAAAGATAGTAGAGAGTTTTAAGTGCTGATCAAAATTTTCTTTAGTTCCTTTTTGGGAAAGACTTTCCTCAATCATATCAGTTTTTAAAATTGCATCGTTATACATTAACATTTTAATTAAGGGTTTTTTAGTAAACGCTGAAATTAAAACAACTAATCCAATTACTCCTGGAAAGAAAGCTTCTTTATAGGCAAAGTATTTTCCTTCAGCTTGAAAATATCCCAACAAACCAGTTGATAATACTGAAATAATACCTAGGACTGAAATAATATTAATTTTTTTGTTTCGAAGATAATCAACTATAGCATAACAAACCGGCACTGCAGTTGCTAAAACAAGTGCTTTAACAGTACCGTTCTCGCCTAAGAATTTTGCTCCATTCTCTAGAATTTTCACTGGCAAATAGACATTAAGAAGTAACTCAAAAAATAATGTATTAAATCCTTTGTTTTCCATATGAAAATTTTAATGAAGAATTATAGAAAGTCGAAAAAAAAGGGCCCTTAGGTCCTTTATATTATTGTTTTTTATTTAAATCTAAAATGTAAGCAAGTCCAAGTTTCGCAAAATTAAGAGCATGATCTGCTACTCCATTAGATTGAGCTAAAACATCTTCAGATGTATGAATATGCTTATTCATTTTCGACTTAGCTGCCTCAAAAGGAAATGCTGCTGGAACACCCGCATTATTCCAAGAAGCATGATCTGAACAAGCATAACCACAACTTGTTCTACCCCACTCAACGTCAACATATCGATCAATTAATGATCCCAGATAATCATTTAAATCTTTTGATGTATTGTCATCAATTAGAAAAATCTTTTTATCTGAACCATTAAAATTAGTCATATCAAATTGAAGGGCAGTCATGATCTCATAATCTGAATTACTCTTGGTAAAATCAGCTGCAATATCTTTTGATCCTTTTAGACCAACTTCTTCAGCGGCATAGCCCATAAAAAAGATGGTTTTTTCAGGAATAATATTTGAATCAGCAAATACTCTGATGATTTCAGTAATTGTTGCTATTCCAGAAGCATTATCATCCGCACCAGGAGCATGACCTCCTTTAGTTCCAAAAGACATCTGATATGTAAATCCATTAATGGAATCTAAATGACCACCAATGACTATTGCTTCTTTTGACTTACCTTCAATTTTCAAGATAACAGAAGGTTGTTTCCATGAATGATCATATAAGGTCACTTCAGCATCTTCTCTATTTTTAGTAATCTCTTTCCATTTTTTAGCAATAAACTTTGCTGCATCTACACCAGTTTGAGATTGATAAAATCTATTATGATAACTAGAAAGCTTTTCAATCATTTCTCTAATGTTAATTTCTTTTGCTTCATCAACAATACTTTGAATTTCTTTAAACTTAGATTTTTGATCAAGTTGCTTTAAAAAGTTTTTTCTTTTCTCTGAATATGGAACCCTCTTTCCAGGAACCGATAAATCTGAAATATATTTGCTCGCCTCTGTTCTTGAATCAAAAGAGTAAAATCCACCACATTTATGAAAAGTGTGATGTATCACTTCTGAAATTTCTAAAACATTTGATTCGTTTACTTCAATTACTTGATGTCCATTTTTAAACTCTTGAACAATGAAATGTTTTTGTAATTTTTTTTGAACTAATTCAGAGACAGAATCTTGAATTACGAGGAAATTCTTTTTTTCTATTTTTGCAATTGCAAAAACACTGATGAAAGCTAGTAATAAATAAATCCTTTTCACGCTTCACACTCCTTTGAAACTTTAAATAATGATAGATGAAAATCATCAAGATTCTATTAATGTAAGATTAATCAAGATATTAAGCTTTCTTGTAAGAAAGGGGCTTCTTTCTATTTGGATACATTTCCTTACAAAGATCACACCTCATTCCATTGCACCCTCTAGCTTGGCAAAACTCCCTACCAAAGAAAATTATTTGTAAATGAAGTTTGTTCCATGAATCTTCAGGAAAAAGCCTTTTAAGATCTTTTTCTGTTTGTTTTACGTTTTTTCCATCTGTTAACTTCCAAATCTGAGCTAACCGATGAATATGAGTATCTATAGGAAATGCTGGAACTCCAAAAGCTTGGCTCATCACTACAGAAGCAGTTTTATGTCCTACTCCTGGAAGTTTCTCAAGCTCAACAATATCTTTTGGAACTTCTCCATTAAATTTATCTAATAGGATATGAGATAATTCGTGAATTGCTTTTGATTTTCTAGGAGATAAACCACAAGGTCTGATGATATCTTCAATTTCTTTTATAGAGAGTTTAATCATTTTCTTTGGTGAATCAGCTTTTTTAAACAATTTGGGAGTTACTTGGTTAACTCTTACATCAGTGCATTGAGCAGATAATAATACGGCAATCAAAAGAGTGTAAGAGTCTTTATGATCCAGAGGAATAGGAGTTTCAGGAAAGTGTTTTTCTAAAACTTTATGAATATGTTTAGCTCTTTTTAATTTAGAGGTACTTAAACTCATTGAATCTACTTTTTAAGTTGTTATAATTAATTGTCATTATGAAATTTAGAGTAAATAAAATCAAGACAAAGATATGGAGCCTTTACGAGGAAAAAAAGGAAACTCAAGAATACTTTGAGTTTATTGATGGGAATCTTTCAAAAAAAGTAAACTCTTTTTACCAAGATGACTTTGTTCTTTCTACTCCTATAGAAGAATCTGAAATTAAATTTGTTACTTACAAAAATCAAGATCTTGAAAAAATACTTATTAGAAGAATTATTCCTAAATCTTGTGAAAGAGATGCCATTATTCTTCCCGAAGATTTAAGTCTATCTAAAATTTTAATTTATACAGATCGGATTTTTTCTTTTGAAGAAAATGTTATTTTAGAATTGACTCTTAGATCTAAAATAAACCTAATGTGCAAGGTTGTTCACTCTGCACCAGCTTCTAGGGTACTAAGAAAAAAAGGTAAGTTTCAAAAAAAATATTGTGTAACTCTTGAGATTTTCAAACACTTTTCAAGTGATTTTTATCTTTTAAAAAATGAATATCCTAAAATATTTTCTAATAGTTATAACCAGAGGGAATTAAGATGAAGTTTTTAGTATTAATGTTTTTATTTTTTTCATGTGCTGAGATGCAACAACAATACCATGTTGATCAAGCCACTTGGAAAGAGGCAAATTGTAATCCTGATGGTGCATACGCTATGGGGGTTGAGGATGCTACTAATAAAAAGAAGCTAAACTCATCAGTATTTAATGTGTGTGGAGTAAAGGCCGGAGCTTCTAAGCTTGAATATACTAAAGGCTATAAATCGGTGAATGATAACCCTTTAAACATACTTAGGGGTACTCTAAATGATGCAATAGAAGCAGATAAAAGATCCAATTAATTTCACTCTGCTCTTCTTTTTTCAATATCTTAATGCTAAATCTCCTTATCGAATAAAATTCATAAGTTGATCAAATGGTTTATGGATCTAACGAATTTGATGCTATGTTGGATCAAATTACAGAATTTAAAAATGCAGGTATCTGCCAATAAAACTATATAGAGACGAAGGTGATCAACTCTGATCACCTTTTCTTTAATAAGATCAATCCATCTCTATAAGGAAAATAATTCAAAATAAAATAATTCAATATCTCCTCAGACTTCAGAAAAATATGCAAATCTCTAATTGCTGCTTCAGAGGATTTAGAGACAAGTCCATCATGAATCACAGAACCTTTCCAGAATGTATTATCTATAGCGACAATCGCATTTCTAGAGAGCTTAGAGATACTCTCACTTAAAAACCTTTTGTAATCAGCTTTCACACCATCAATTAATAAAAAATCTATATTTGAAACTTCTTTTAATTTATCGAAAGCATCACCTTGATGATACTGCAGTATAGTTTTTTGTTTCTCACTCCATTGTAGACTATTAAAAACATCTAGAAGGTCTGATCTTTTTTCTGTTAGAAATATATTTTCTGGACTGTAATCGCCTACAAAATACCAAAATGCACTATGCCCATAACCAGATCCAAACTCAAAGATGTTTTTTAAAGAAAAAGAGCGAACCAAAAAATTAAAGAACATTCCAATATCATTTCTGATAGCAGGAAAGTTCAACTCTTGTTTTAAGTGATCTAAATTTTTTAAAAATATTGATTCGTTGGAAGAGAGTGTTTCAAGAGGATAACTTTCAGAGAAACTTAAATTATCCTCCTGAAGATTCATTAAAGATTACTTAATTTCTTTATGAATTGTATGCCTTCTTAAAAATGGATTATATTTTTTTAACTCTAATCTCTCAGGCATCTTCTTTTTATTTTTTGTAGTCGTATATCTAGAAGGAGTTTTTCCAATTTTTCTCGCTTCAGTACACTCTAATGTAATCATTACTCTAGGCCCTTTTGCCATGATTTACTCCTTGAACTTAATCATTTATAGTTTAGAGAGATTAGCTATTTTGACTCAATAAATCAATAGAAAGGGTGCAAGAATGATAGAAGTCACTAACTGGACGCACTGCATATATAAAAGTACAAACGATAATGACCATGCTCAGATATCAATCGGTGCTGAATGGATTGATAACTCAAGCAAAGAATGCTTTTTTGTCTCTCATTTAGACGAAAACCATCTTCTAGTAGAAGAAAACATATTTTCAGAATTAGAAGAAGCTGTTTATTTTATTAATAATAATTTCTCTAGATGGGAATTCGTAGACTTAGAAGTTATCAATAAGAAATCAAAGAAAGATGAGGGTGGATGTGGGAGTTGTAAGGCCCATTAATCTATAATTTTAATATCATCTTTAAATTCATCTTTTAGCTCAACATCAAGGTAGCAAAAATCGCTATATTCTATTTGAGCAGCTTGTGGGTCATCTGAGGTATCAGATCCTTTTGCCATTGCTCGGGTAACTTCTTTAAGACTGATATCAATTGTG
>JAHDHG010000041.1 GCA_020631435.1 Bacteriovoracaceae bacterium
TTTTTAAATTTTTTAAATGCTGTTACTATGGGGTTATGAATAAATTAATTTTGATGCTTTTGTTATTAGCATGTGCCACACCAGAGACACCTTACAAGAAAATGAATAATGGATTGGGTTTTTTAGTAAAGGAAGGAAATCCATGGAATGAAAGTGTTTTCAAGGGAAACTCTAGAACCAGGTCGGATGTTGCTAGTGCTTATGCTGGATTAGCTGCTATTGAGTTTTGCAAGTCTAAGAATAAAGTTACTTTTATTTCTGAAACTGTTGATAGGTCTCAAAGAGAAACTTTTAATCAAGTTAGTTCCTCGATTGATTTTGTACATAATCCATTCGGTTGGCACGGCAATGATTTTTTCTACGATGATTTTTATTTTAGAAATCGATTTAGAAGAAATAGATTTAGACATCGATTTGGCTATAGGAACCCTTATGGATTCAATCTTTTTGTCCCAATGAGAACTTATTATTCAAGGCCTGTTTATATTCAATTTCCTGAGTTTGTTTCAAAGTTTAAGTGTGTAGATTCATATTATCAACTTTCCTCTAAGTTAACTTTGGAGAAAATTTCCAAAGAGCTTGTTCACACTTTTGCCAAAGACTTCAAAGGTGGACTTTTAGTGAAAAAATCTGATGGAGCTGATTTAAAAACATGGGATCTAATTTTATCTGTAAATAATAAAAGAATAGAAAGCGAAGAGGAGTTATACTCAGAAGCTTTGTCGGATAATAAAGGGAACTTATCAGCGAAAATTCTAAGAAATCAGTCTATTCAAAATATTTCCATCAATTCAAAAGATGTAACCGCTAAGTTAAAAGAAGTAAATCAAGGAATTATCTCTACTACATGTGATCGAATTAAGAGGACTAAACAACAATTACCAAAAATTTGTAATTCTTGACTCTATTGCGTTTCCTTATTATTAATTAATTACGCAGCCGTAGCTTAGCTGGATAGAGCACCTGACTACGGATCAGGAGGTCGTACGTTCGAATCGTACCGGTTGCGCCATTTTTGTAAACTTGTTGTTAACTCATACTTTCATCAATATCTTTTTTCATTCATGTTCGTAGTTTCTTTATCAAAGGAGCAAAAATATGAAACTACTAGTTTTTTTATCAACTTTTTCAATGTTGATATTTTCTGAAACCCCTGCATCAAATTCTTATAACTGCAAAAAAGTTATAGATTGTATTGAACTTTATTCAAAACTGACTGGTGAAAAAGTGATTTATGAAAAAGATCTTAAGGGAGTTTTTAATTACTCAGAAAACTTAGAAATAAATAAAGAGAATATAGAATTAGTTTTGAGTAAACTCTTAGAGATGTCCGGTTTAGCTCGAGTTAAGATTGATAAAAATTTATCTCGCATAATCAATGCAAGAGATATTCGATATACACCAGTACCTCAATTAAATGGTGATAAAGATATTATTCCCAATACTTCAGATTATTATCTTGTTAGTTTCACTATGAAGCATGTCGAAGATGCCTCAGATATTGTTAGAAACTTTCGGCCGTTTATGACCAGATATGGAAGAATTTTAGATATAAGAAGAAGCAATACTATCCTCATTACAGATACTGGTGCAAATATTAATAGGCTCAAAGACTTAATTAAAATTTTAGATGTACCAATTTCTTCAGAAAAATTAAAAGCTGAGCAAGAAAGAAGAAAATTGCGAGATCAGATTAGACTAGAAGAGGCAAAGAGTTGCCATGAAGCGAAAGAAAAATTTTTAAACAATGTTGCTCGTGAGCAGAGTAGAAAAAGAACTTCTAGTTCAAATAACTAAAAATCAGAAATTTCTCTCACTAATTGAGGATAATCTATAAATGGATTTCTATTTCCCTGGATTGCCTCAATTTTATCATTTCTAGCTCTTTCTTTATCATCTGGCGGATCAAGTTCATGCCATTTTTTTAAAAATTGTTCTTCGTAAAACTCTATAGGTTGATCGTATCTTACGGAGAAATAAAACATCGCTCTTGCTACATTGCCTTTAGAAATTTTGGGTGGTTCAAAAAATAAGCTTTTTGAAGGCTTTCCTTTTAATATCGCCTTTCCAATTTGAGCATCGGAGCATCCAATCTTCTCTGATTGTCTTGAATCATCGACATCACCAAATTTATAGCTAGATCTAGTTGAGTTTACTTTCGAAGAACTTGGATAAAGAATATGAAGATCAGCTTCTCTTATATCATATTCATAGCCTTTTCTTTTCTTGCTACTTCTTCTTGATTTTCCAAAAAATCGACTCTTTGGCCATACATGTTCAGCGTTTAGAATTTTATGATCTGGTATTTTCCCTTCCCCAATTTTATATTGTGATGGTATATCTGAATTAGTAAATTTTTTATTGCAATAAATGTCTGTGATTCCTTGAGAGATACCTTTGCCTTCAAGATGAATTTCTCCAAATAAAAACCTTCTTGCTTCCTTGTAACTTAATAGCTTTTTTTGTTTAATATTTTTTTTTACCTCATCAAGAGTGGGTACTTGTGAAGGATCTATTTTAGTAACTTCTTTTTTTGAGAATAACCTTTTGTCCATTTCAAGTTGAGGGTTATTGCTTGAATTACAAGATAAAAGTAAAAATAAAATTAAGTATTTCATAGTTGTCCAAGTTGTTTCAAAAAATCCGTTCTTATTTTATGAAGCTGAGAAAAGCTTTTATTTTTGGTATTAATCATTAGTGTAACGACATAGCTTTTTTTGTTCTTATAGATTCCAGAAATAGTAGATACATTATTTAATGTACCCGTCTTTCCAGTAAAAGGAAGCTTACTTGTTTTTTGTAAAGTTCCGTCATGACCAGCTATTGGAAAGCTAGCAAATAATGTGTTGCTAAGAATGTCTTTTGAGATGATATTAATTAAAAAATTGTTAAATGACTGTGCTGATGCTGTATTTTTAGGATTTAAGCCTGAAGAGGTAACAAGGTTTAGATTTTTTTTTGTAAATCCATATTTTTTATAAAAGTTCGACATGCCCTTTAATCCTGAATCTAATGATCCAGAACTACCATTCAAAGAGTCAATTTTTTTTATTAATGCCTCAGCTATAATATTATTTGAATATTTATTCATTAATTTTACAATTTCTTCCAGAGGCCTACTTTGGACAGTCATAAATTCTTTGCAACGACTTATCTTTTTACTTAAAATTTTCCCGCTTATAGAGATGCCTTGATCATTTAATCTTTCCTTAAGGGTATACATGAAAAACAAAGAAGGATTGTCAGCTCTTATATATTCAATTTGTTCATTTTTCCTAGTTGATCCAGAGGCAACTAAATTATTAGATTGAAATTTTAATGAAGGAGAACCTTTAGAATTTCCTTTTTTTAGCGAGTAATAATTTTGAGGGCCATCCATGGAAATATGTCCATTAGAATAAAAATGAACAGGGATGGAGTTGTAATTTAAATTAAGTCCACCTAAATGAGCATTATAGGGCCTAGTGGTGCTAAGTTTTTTTCTTCCTGATTTGAGCTCAAATGGTTCAAAAACAGTATCATCATAGATTAGGTTGCCATCAATTTTTTTTAAACCCATTAGTTTTAGTTTATGTACGAGATGAATCATATTTTCAGTAACAAAGCTCGGGTCTCCTGACCCTTTAATAGCAAGATCAGAATTCAATGTTCCGTTTTCAACTTTATTATCAGCACATAGTTTTGTATCAAATTTAAAGTTCGGACCTAATTTTTTTAAGGCATAAAAACCTGTTAAAATTTTTATAATTGAAGCAGTTGGAAAAAGTTTTTCTTTTTGATGTGATTCGATAACAGACTCATTACTTAAATCTTGGATGATATATGAATAATGATCTTTTGGAAGATTGATATTTATTTTATTTGGATTCTTTTTCCCAAAACAATTAAAAAAAAACAATGAGATTAGAATGTATTTCATAGTTTTTCTTTAATATAAGCTTGGAATTCAGGAGTTTCTCTAATGCACTGAATTTCTGGGTCGTCTAAAACTTCTTGTTTTATTTTTATTAAATCTTTATTTAAATCAACAGATCTAGCTGTTTTGAAATATTTGAGTGCTTCAGAAACATTGTTTTTTCTACAAGCAAAACAAGCAACGTTATAGCATCCAATTGGTTCTCTTCCGCTACATGCTTTTTTTGCCATTATTTGAGCCTTGGCAGGAAGCTTTGTGACATGAAAATTATAACTTGCATTTGTGCATGATGGGATATCCCCTAAATTGCATGCTTTTTCATAACTGAACGCCGCATTTTCATAATCGCCTTGATAAGAAAAATATGATGCAACTTCTTTGCAACTATTTACATTCCCAGCTTTACATTCAGATAAATATTTTTCAGAAACATCATACATTGAACTTTGAAACTCTTTAATTTTTTTGAAGTCAAGTTTTGAAATTCTGAATTGCTCTTTTTGAAGTTTAAGTTTATAAGCTTCCGCTGCTTTCTTATAAGAAATTTCTTCATTTGTCTTAGCAGCGTTTACACTACAGGATTTCTTGATTATCTCACCAGCATCAGGATATGTTTCATTGAACTTCCTTATATCATTAGGGTTTTGATCATATTTTTTATAAAGAGAGTTGTACTCTGTCATCCAATCCAAATAATCTTTTTCATTTTCAATTTTAGATAGTCTTGAGTTTAATTTGTGTTGATCTAAGATATAGTCTTTATTAGATAATAGCTTTGCACTTTTTTGAAAATATTTATTAAAAAGTAAGTCAAACTGACATGACTTTTCTCCATCAAAAGAAGAATAAGTTCTCGTGAGACATTTTCCATTTTCCTTTTTAATTTCAGTGTAGAGGTAGGGGTTCTTGTAATCTTTGAAATTGTAAGCATCTACTAAAATCTCAGTGAAATCTACTTTACAAGTTGAGGTATTACAATCTCTTAGATTGTCATGAAAATTAGATCCACAAAGAGCGATACCATCATTGATTTGCTTCTTTTGAATATTTGACCCACAGGCCATCAACAATAAAATTAGTAATATTCTCATAAATTCTCCTACTAAATATTAACGTCTATTAAGGAGAATTCTTCAAGGATTACAAAGTAAAATTTAAGACAACTGAGAAGGGTAAATAATTTCAATTTCATTACATTTCTATTATATTATTTGCATATGAAAACTTCAGATATTAGAGACAAATTTGTTAAATTCTTTGAGTCAAAAGGTCATGTACATCTACCTTCAAGCTCACTGGTTCCCCATAATGATAATACCCTTTTATTTACCAATGCTGGGATGGTTCAGTTTAAAGATAACTTTACAGGTAAAGCTAATCCAAAAAACAAAAGAGCTGTTACTATTCAAAAATGTGTTAGGGCTGGTGGTAAGCATAATGATTTAGAAAATGTTGGATTTACTGCTAGACACCATACATTTTTTGAAATGCTTGGGAATTTTTCATTTGGTGATTATTTCAAAGAAGATGCTATTAAGTTTGCTTGGGAATTTTTAACAGAAACTCTTAGTATTCCAAAAGAAAAACTATATGTGACTGCTCATCACTCTGATAAGGAGAGTGCAGATTTATGGCATGAAAAAATTGGGGTTCCAAGAGATAGAATTTTTTTTAGAGGAGATAAAGATAATTTTTGGGAAATGGGTGAGGTCGGCCCTTGTGGTCCATGCTCTGAAATATTTTTTGATCACGGTAAAGATTTTTCTGATCCTAATGCAGATACTTCTGAATGCATACTTGATGATGAAGATAGGTATGTTGAAGTTTGGAATTTAGTTTTCATGCAATATGAGAAATTTAAGGAAGATGGTGAAGTGAAAAGAAAAAATCTTCCTAAGCCGAGTGTGGACACGGGTGCAGGTCTTGAAAGATTAGCCGCTGTTATGCAGGGGAACTATAATAATTTTGATACCGATGGCTTTCAATACATTATTAGCAAAATTGAATCGATCTCTAATAAGAAATATTCTAATCATCCTCAAATGATGAGAGTTATTGCAGATCATGCTAGATCTTGTAGTATGCTGCTCTCTGATGGTGTACTTCCTTCAAATGAAGGTCGAGGATATGTATTAAGAAGAATTATTAGAAGAGCTGTTAGGTTTTTGGATCAGCTTGGAGTCAAAGAAGTTAATTTTTATAATTTGGTAGATCCTGTTTTTGATACTTTAAATCAAATGTATCCAGACACTAGAAATAATCAACAATTTGTAGAGAAATATTTAAAACTTGAAGAAGAAAGTTTCAGAAAAACATTATCCAGTGGGTTAAAGCTTTTAAATAAAGAAATTGAAAGTCTCAGAGAAAATAAAAAAACTACTCTATCGGGCAGTATAGTATTTAATCTTTATGATACTCATGGCTTTCCAGTTGATCTTACGCAGATGATCCTTGAAGAAAATTCACTGAGTGCAGATATTGATGGGTTTAATAAAGAAATGGAAGATCAGAAAAAAAGATCTAAAGCCGATGGTGATTTTAGTTCTTCATCTCAAGACTTAAGTTCTTTTTACCAAGTTTTTGAAAACCATGGTGCTACGAAGTTTTTGGGTTATGAAAACCTAGAGAGTGAATCGAAATTAATTTCTAAAATTGATCTGAATGGAAAAGCTGCTTTGGTTTTTGACGAAACACCTTTTTATGCTGAAGGGGGTGGACAGCTTGGTGATATAGGAGAAATTTATTTTAACAATACATTGGTTGGGAAGGTAATTGATACAAGAAAGCCAATTGATGGATTATATATTCATATAGTTGAAGAGGTTGCTCAGATTGAAGAAAATCAAACTTATAAATTATGCGTTGATAAAAAGAATAGAGATTTAACAAAGTATAATCATACCGCTACTCACCTCCTTCAAGCAGCACTTATTAATGTTTTAGGAGACCATGTAAAGCAAGCGGGCTCTAGCGTTGGTCCTGATCGATTGAGATTTGATTTCACCCATCCCGAACAAGTTAAGAAAGAAGAAATTATTCAAATTGAAAGAATTATAAATGAAAAAATTCAAGCTTCTCTTGCAGTGACGCCAAACTCGATGAAAAAAGATGACGCAATAAAGCTTGGAGCAATGGCCTTATTTGGTGAAAAATATGATGACATCGTTAGAGTTATTAATATTCCTGATTTTTCAATAGAGCTTTGTGGTGGAACACATGTTGAGAACACTTCTGAGATTTCATTTTTTAAAGTTCTTAGTGAATCTTCTTTGTCTACAGGAGTTAGAAGAATAGAGGCAGTTACTAATCAAGCTGCTTTTGATTTGGTAGAGGACAAGTTGCGAGGCTTGGAAAAAATTGAAAAAGAACTCAACTCTAAAGGTGATAAACTTTTTGATCGAATATTAAAGATGAAAGAGGAGATAGCTCTATCAAATAAAGAGATTAAGCAACTAAAAGATAAGCTTCAAAGTTTAAGTGCTAAAGATATGTTTAATGATATTAGAGAGTTAAAAGACGGGACTTCTTTTAGTTTAATAGAGGCTTCCGAAGGAGATGATATTAGAAAGATTGGTGATTTGTTTATGGATAAATATCCAAAAGGGATTGTTTGTGTTGCTAATAAAAAAGGTGACAAATGTATGGTCTTGATAAAAACATTTAATGGAAATTCTAATTATAATTGCTCTGAAATTTTAAAGGACTTATTGGCTCCATTAGATGGTAAAGGTGGAGGTAAGCCATTCATGGCACAAGGATCTGTTGCAGCTTCTTCTTTTAGTGAGTTGAAAAAATCGATTGATAATGTTTTTTTGAGTTAAAGAACTTTCCAAAAAGGAGAGACGCAAATAGATAAAAGAACATAATCCCATTTTTTTTCATTATCTATGAGATCTTCAAATTTATAAATTTCATTATAAGTTTCATCGCTAATTTCAGAAAAAGAATAAAAGAGTTCATAAATTTTCTGAACATCTTCTTTGTTTATTTCTTTATTTTTATCAATTGAATTTTTTGAAAAAACAGAATTAAAAGAATCATTGTAGTTTTTGTAGATCTTTAGGCATGAATCTATGATCCAGCCTTCTTTGATAATCGAACTTGGTTTTACTTTATGTTTTCCAGGGTTATTATCTTTAAGTCTAGCTTCAGGGAATTCAAATTGAGAAAATTTCTTAATAGAGCTGTCATAAAAATCTGTAATGCCTCCGAAAATCATAGGTTTAAATAAAATTCTTCCATTTATGATGCCCTCAATTTCATTTCCGAACACATCTAAAAAAAGATCTCTTATATAGAATCTATCAGCAATAATAACTTGATCATTATTTTTTGGGGTCGAGCTAGTTGTATCTAAGTTTTCAGTATGATCATAGAGTGATGTGCCCATAGGCCCACAAGAAAAAAGAAATATGAGTAAGAAGTAAAATTTCATATGTTTTTTGGTTTTTCCTTGATTCGAATTTTTCCATTATCAGAATAGATAAGAGATCTAGATCTGGACTCTTTTTCTAGATTTAGTAAATCTTCAAATGTTTTAATTAAATGGCTTGTCTTGATTGATTCGCCTAGGTTTTCAGAATGTGCTGCAACTCCATATGTACCAAGTTTTCCATGTTCTGAATCTTCAATTTTTATATTTCCTGTGATTTGAAGTTTATCAAATTTTCCAGAATATAAATTAACGGTAGAAGCATTCCCTGAGTGATGAGATCCTATAACCTGGCCATCATTGTTGATATCAGCATACCTACTGAAATCTCCAGTGGTATAAATTAAAGTATCATTGAAAATATTTTTATCTTTTAAAACTGAAATAAACTCATTTAAACACGCTTGAAATGCTCTAAACTGTAATCCAAACAAGAAAAAAGAACTCATATTTCCAATAAAGTGTGCATCGTTAGTAAACCCCATAATATTTAAACTACCAATACTGCATTCTAAAGAATTAGAAAGATTTTCAGTAATGATAAATTCTGAAATGGTAAATGAGTGAGCAAGATAATTAACAGTAGTTTTCTCTATAATCAGTTCATTCAGTGTTGAAATGTTTGCAATTGTCGCAGGATTCTCAGATATTCTAAACTCTGGGTTTTGATGATCTATTTTGAAATTGTTTTCAGCGATGCCTTTTAAATCAAAGTTGCTAATACTTAATTTAATTAAATTCTCATACTTAGAAAAAAGAGTAGAGTATACTTCATTTAGATTGGAGAAAGATCTTTTTAAGAGGTTCTTAGCTCCATTGAAATCGCTAAGGATAGTTTTTCTTAGATTTTTATCTGATGAAAAAGATCCTAAAGACCTTGCGACGTTTTCAAATATTTCTTCTATATTAGGATCATCAATAATTAGATTTTTATTAGAGGATCTAAAGGGTAAAAGTAAAGAAGATAAAGAGTTTTCAGCAATAATAGTAGAAGTGCAACTTGAAGAATCAGATTTAAAATAATTACAAGATAAACTAGCGACGGTTCCAAATGTATTCTTTGCTTTTTTAGAAAATTTTCCATGAATACTATTTGAACCATTAAACATTCCCATCTGATGTTGTTTAGCGAGAAAGTGTCTATCACTTTGGATATCTAGACCTCTAATAATTAAAGATTGGTCTAAATTTTTATGCATCGGTATCCATAAACCAGATTTTGTAGGAATTTTTTGAGACCATATATGTGGTATATGGTATTCGCCCTTATTAAAGTGAGATAACACTTTTTTTCCAGAATTATTTATTTTATTAAAAACAGCTGGATTGAAAGAGATATTATCATTTCCATTTGGTTTTAAAGGTAGGTCAAAATGATATTGAGGGGGGCCACCTTCGAATAAAAAAGAAACAAAGTTCTTAATGTTTAAGTCATTAACTTGAGAGTAGGCTTTGTTGATTAAGCCTGTTGTGATTGCAGAAATCAGTTGATAACTTGTTAGAGCACTAAGACCTTTTAGTGAAGAATTTATAAAATCTCTTCTTTTCATTAAAAATACTCCGATTCTATAATATCTTTAAATAAAATTTTCAAATCTTGATGTCTTTTTAACTCTCTGCCAAGCTTTTTTATTAAAGATAAGATCTCTACTTCGTTATTTGAATATTGGTAATGACTAGGGTCATCAAGTCTTATGTTTATTCCAGTCATTAAATTAAAATATCTTTTAGCCGCGCAAATATAAGGATCATCTAATTTTGAAATGATATCACCTAACTCTGAAATTCCTTTAATGTCATCAATAACTTTTAGAGAAGAAAAGTTATCATCAAATGACCTCATAAATAATGCTCCCATGGGTTCTTGATTATGAAATGGTTCATCTCTGTAAGCATCCTCCCAGTTACTAGTACCGGGAAATTTTTCCTCATGTTTAATAATTGTTGGTAAATCACCATTTTCTGCAGTTAGTATTCTCACTCTATTGGCTTGAATATTTCTCATTGAATAAGCAAATTTATCCATTGTGAGATGACATTGATAACAACTTGAAGATTGTCTGAAACTTATTTCAGAATCATATTCACGATAACTGTTTACATCTTCTCTTCTTATGACAGGTAACTCTCTACACATAAAATCTTTAAATACTGAAGATACGTATTTCCTATGAAGCTTAGTTGTTCCATTTGAAATAATAGGTTGTGTGCTATCAATTGATTGTAAGAGATAGGTTGGATCTCCTAGGATGCCTCCACCTTGATGACTGAAAACATTATTCCCTTCATATCCAAAATTTCTATTTTCATTGATAATATCTACTAATTTTCCTTTTGCTGCTGAATTAAACTCACCAGCTTGAAACTCTGCATTTCTGCCAAAAACATATCGGATCTCATTCCCCTTGTCCCTGTAGAAAGGTTCAATTAAAACTCTTTCAAAGAATGTTTTTCTTTCTGCTCTATATGATTGATCTCTTTTGAAAATTGATTCAAATGGAGTGTTTCTATCAAAGAAGGACTTAGTAAGATAATAAGCAGGTGTTGAAAAATCAACTACGTTTCTAGAAATTAGATAAGGCAATCTTGTATAATCTAGACCTTCGAACCATGAAAGATGGAAGTTGTTTATTTTAGAAATAATTTTATTTTTTTCATTATCATTGCTCCCTAGGTCGATAGAATCAATTAAGTTAAAGCATGATTCCTTAGCAGTTAATTCTTTGTTTTTAATTTTAGATACAAGAGTATGGTTTTTTTTTATTTTTTCACCTGTGAGAATAGCGTAGCATTTATTAAGTTTTCTTAGCTCTAAATTTGAACCTGAAAAGGCAAGATCTACAATGAGTAACGAAAGTAAAATAATCTTCACGCTTATTTATCTGAATATATATTTATTTTTAAAGTAACTTTTTAATCGGGAAACTAAATTTCCTTTTTTTAGCAGGAAATCTGTCAATTTAAATTGGCAATTATATGGGTATAAAAGTAGTAAGTTGTTGAAATAAGGCGGCCCGTGAAATGTACTAAATATTTGATTTAGTCTGTTAAGTGTGGGGTAAAATGAAAATATTAATATTTATAACAATTCTTCTTTCTTGTGTTTCAGAAAATAATAGCAAAACAGTTATTGATACAAATGATAAAAAATTAGCAACTGATGAGGTTAGGCCTTTAAAGATAAAAATCAAAGGTATTCTGAAGAGTTTTCATTATGATGAAGAAAAAGAGGGTGGAGATGTTTATTTTATTTCTTCTGAAAAGAAGAAGTATTACATAGAGAATATTCCAGAGTTATTAAATGATAAGCTAGGTAAATATATTGAAGTAGAAGCAGAGTTGTTGAAATCCAATTTAATTTCTGGGAAAAGCATCTCTATCGTTTCAATTGATTCCAATAAAGAGAAAAGAAAAGAAAAAAGGAATTTTAAACATGATCAATTAGTTAAAACAATTGGTGCAATTATTGTATCAACAAAAGATTATAATTCATTGACAGTAAATCCATTTTCCAGAGTAAAATTTGCAGTAGATCAATTTATTGAATCTGTTAAGGTCGCTTCAGGAAATAGAATCATTTATACAAGTCATAGACCTGGCAAACCAAGTGCTCATATTTACCATGTAACTTTAAATATAGATTTAAAGGATCACTGCTCAGAAGATAACGGTGGAACCAATATTAACTCTAGTGGTTACGGATGGAATTTTGATGTTGCTGAAGATGCAGGAAAGCTAGCAAGAGAAGAACTGCGATCCAAGGGAATAGATTTTGAGTTTGATCAAGAGATGTATATACTCCCTGATAATAATTATTCAAAGTGTAGATATTCTGGCTTTGCTGACCCAGGTGAAGATCGAACATATTATTTTAACACAAATCTAAACGTGCCATTAGTGCAGCATGAAATAGGTCATAATTTCGGTATGGGTCATTCTCACAGAAAAAACTTTAAAGGGGAAACTGAATCTAGAGATCATACTTGTTATATGGGTGTAACATCTTGGAATATAGGTAATGCTCATCATCTTCCAAACCCAATGCAATTAGAAAAAGTTTTTGGACTGCACCCAGCTGCAGTTGAAGAGATTAAGGTAGAAGACTTAAAAGAAGATAGAGTAATTTATCTAAATTCTTACTCTAATGAAAATTATAAAAATAAGAAAAAATCTATTATTAAACTGATTCCTGATCAAGATCGGAAAATTTTAAAGCATAAGTTATATTTAAATATTATAAATCCTAGTTTTCATGGTTCGGAATATGATCAAAGTTATTGGAATTTTTTCCATTGGTTCATGTATGGAAATGATGACAATAAAGCTAAGGCATATATGATGAATCACTATGCATTTAGTTTTTCCTCAAACTCAACTTTTTTTACTCCTTATACTTCAGCTGTAACCCCAGCAAAAGAAACTCAAAGGTTATATTATGGGGTAAGGGCAGATGAAATGGATTCATCTTTTGCAAAGATTTCTTTTCGTAAATTGCCGTTTTCTAGTAGATATATGGTAAGAATTGATGTTCCACCTTACAGAAATTCTAAACTCAGTTGTTATGATTACCAAGTTGATTGCTACCAAATGAACTTGAAATATCCTAATTTTGAAGAAGAATACAGAAAAGGTAATTTGTCACATAATACTTATCAAGAGATTAAAATTAAACAAAGCTTTCTAAATCAGAATATATCTGAGCACTGTCAGGTCCATCAATGGTCTAATATGGCCAATGCTTGTTATGATATTTTTGCTCAGTAGTTAAATGTATATTTTTTTCACACCTTAGAACTATAAAAAATTCATGTTGCAATTGATGACACAGTTATACGATCTATATCGATTTAACTTGTTGAGAATAATTTGGAATCAGTTTATAAGTATCTTGTTTTAGAAATTAGTTTTTAAAACATTTCAGATTTATCTGAATTTTTTCCCTGCAATTAAAGAGAGATGCTTTGCGTCTCTCTTTATTTATTTGATAAGGACTTGTTGAATTTTAAATATTGATATAGTTTCACAGTATCATTAATGTTATAAATATAGGTAATCTTTAATATTCTTTTTCAGAAAATTCAAAATAGGTATTTGATGGAAATATTTCTTGGATGTGTGGCATTAAATAGTATCTAAAATAACCATAAACATTATCCCAAATATAAACTTTTCTAGCATTTTTAGAAATATATGGAGAATATTGCTTTACAGCGCTTTCATTATTCATCCACGCTCCGGGACAAACCTTTCTGCCTAGATCTTTTACTTTGCATAATGAAGGGAAATGGCCAAAAGTGGTTCCTTTTATGCATTTAGTTGTTTCTTTTAATAAGCTTCTGCAGCGAATATTTTCAATTGAGATACTATTGTCATTATATACTTCTATTCTTGGGTAATGTATTTTGGTAATTTGTTTTAAAGTTTTCTTGTTGCTTATTTCAAGGATGCAGTAAGGTTGAGTGTGGTTGAAATTTTTATTTAAAGCGCTGAATTTTTCAATATTTAATTTATTTTTATCTTTCAGAAGGAAACGATTTTTTACAGAAAAATATTTCAAGCTTGGAATAAGAATTCTTCCAGATTGAAAAAGAACAGTGTTTGAATTTTGAACTAAGAGATTTTGAGGAATTTTAATCTCTAAATTTTTTAGATGATATCTTTTTTTTTGAACAATATTTTCATCATCGGCTTTGACCAAGCAGGTTTTCCATATGTCTTCATTGCTTGCGAGCAATTTGAAGCTATACAGTATTATTAGAAAAAAAGTGTTAAGTTTCATTTTATTATCCCAGTACTTTTAACAATTTTTTTCTAGCAATGAATTTATTCTTTTTCAAATAATTTGAGTAATTTAAAAAATGGCGGAAACGGCGAGATTCGAACTCGCGGTACGCATAACGTACGACGCCTTAGCAAGGCGCTGGTTTCAGCCACTCACCCACGTTTCCGCATTATTTACTGATTTGAAGATTATAAATTTAAATATTCAAAAGTGAAAGATCAATAATTGGAGATTTTATGGATATCAAGAAAATTTAATGATTTAGAGGTGCATTAATCATCAAATTCAAGGTTAAAATACGTCATATCGACTAGATTATCATCTTCAATTTTTAATGATTTCTCAGCAATCTTACGTTCTTTCTTGGATTCTTTTTTTATACCTATAGGAGTGATTGATTTGTTAGTTTTATATTTTTTACCATCGATCATGACAAAACACTGAACATCGTACTTGGATTTTTTCTTACCGGGACACAAACTAAGAGCGCATTCTTTTGCACTTTCAAGGGATTCATTTGAATTACAAATGTATTCTTCAGCATCAGCTTTTGCTAGCTTTCCAATTTTGTTGCATTTCGATTTACATTTGTATTGATCTTCAAAGCTAAATGCCTGAGGGGAAAGAGTGATAAATAAGAGTACTGATAATCCGATCACTTTTTTCATAAATAAAAGATAACACAGGATAATTCTCAGGAATTTATAGGGAAGAAAGTGACTAAAAGAGTAGATTTAAAGGTGGGATGCCTTATTTTCTTGTCAAAAACACTCAGGTATTTGAGATGTGTTTATTGAGAGATTTCTCAAGTTCATCTATTTCATAAAATGAAATTTTACCAATGATGATATCTATTTTTGAAAAAGGCATGGGGATGATTGATTTATCCCAAGAGTTTACCAATTTATATTTTGAAGCTTTTATTGATACAGGGACAATCATTTTATTTATTTCTTTTGATATCTTACAAATTCCATATTTAGGTTTGAAAGCTGGTCCTCTAGGCCCATCTACAGCTAGTCCTAAGCTGTACCCGTTTTTAACTTCTTCAAAGCTTTCCCTTAAAGCATTCTTAGATTTTTTTGAACTTGAACCTCTGATTAATCTCATACCTAAGTGATTTAAAATTGTTGCAAGGATTTCACCATCTCTAGAAGGACTAACCATGACTGTTAAATTTTTTCTAGAGAAATATGATACTAATCCTACTTGGGCCTGATGGTAAAAAGCATAGACAAAATTATTGTCGTGAGGTCTTTTCCCAAACACATCATTGAAGAACATTTTTTTATCTGATTCATCTTCAAACATTAAATTGTATCTAAAAGTCGAGGCATAGATTTGATAGAAAAAAGCAATTATCAAACCTTGGATTCTTTGTTTTATCATAGAAATAAAAAAGGCCACTTAAAGTGGCCCTATATTAGCTTAGTAAGCTTTTGAATTCTTCAGTAAGTATTGGAACAACTTTAAATAAATCACCTACAATTCCATAATCTGCTTTAGTAAAAATTGGAGCATCTGGATCTGTATTAATTGCAACAATCACCTTTGATGTTCTCATTCCTGCTAAATGTTGAATGGCTCCAGAGATTCCACAAGCTATATATAATGAAGGAGAAACAGTTTTTCCTGTTTGACCAACTTGCATTGAGTGAGGAGCATAACCTGAATCAACCGCAGCTCTTGAAGCACCAACAGTTGCGCCGATAACATCTGCAAGATCATCTAAGATTTTAAAGTTTTCAGCATTTTTCATAGATCTTCCACCAGAAACAATTATATTTGCTTCTGTTAAATCTACCTTTTCACTTGCACCTTTAATAATTTCTTTAATAGCAGCTCTTATCTCTCCTGCTTCACCGGCAGCGTCTACAAGATTACCCGACTTAGCATTTTCGCTTTCAGGCATACCAAGAGCGTTTGGTCTCACTGTTACGAATCTTGGCTTAGGTCCATCAAAGCTTACCTTTGTAAGTGCTTTACCGGCAAACAATGGCTTTGTGCCTGAGAATTCATCACCTTCAAATACAAAGTTAGTGACATCAGAAGCACAGCCTGAATCAAAACTTCCTGCTAGTCTTGGAAAAAAATCTTTCCCCGCAGAAGTTGCACCCATGAATACATAGTCATAACTCTTAGAACTTATGAAATTGTTAAGAGCATTTGTGTAACCTTCTGGGCTATACTTTTCTAAATTGCTACCTTGAATTTTATGAATATTTTCAGCGCCAAATTTTGCTAGGTGTGCAACAGAGTCTGAATCTATGTTTCCAATAGAAACGACATCAACGTTTTGTCCTGAAAGTCTTCCTAAGATTTCATAGGTAACTGGTTTTACTTTTTCATTATTTGTTTCTGCAAAAACTAATACATTTGCCATAATATTTTCCTTAAATTACTTTTGCTTCTGTTCTTAATAATCCAACAACTTCTTTTACTACACCAGAAATCTGAGCATCTTCACTTGCTTCAAATTTCTTTCCAGGTGGTTTTTCAGGAGGTAATTGAAAATTACTATATTTAACTTTTTGATCTGACTCACTTACCCCAACATCAGCAAGACTAAGTGTAGTAAGAGGTTTCTTTTTTGCTTTCATGATTCCTGGAAGAGAAGCGTATCTAGGAGTATTTAATCCTTTATTACAAGCAACTACAGCTGGAGCATTAAATTCATAAACTTCAAGTGCTCCACCTTCGATTTCTCTTTTTAAA
>JAHDHG010000197.1 GCA_020631435.1 Bacteriovoracaceae bacterium
ATTTGAAAAAAAGTATGGAAAAGTAAAGTTAAAATTCGTTGATACTAAAGATGGTCACTATTCAACTGTAGTTGACTGGAGCAAGATTCCTAAAAAGAAGCTAGGGCCCGCCAAAAGAGTTCATAAAGCTTTATTCAGAAAAGCTGATAAAAAAATGCAGGCCGATATCGATAAGGCATTTTCTTTAATGGCAAAAAATATACGAAAATGGTGGGACTAAACTAACTACTTTCTTCTACTAATGATTTACTTATTAGCAAATCAATTAAATTACTTCGAGAAAAGTTCTTGCTACTTTCATTCTTATTAGCCTCTAGCAATAATTTTCCATTAAGTAATTCACTAACACTAAATTTAAACTTAGATCTAGTTAAATTTTTCTGAATTTTTTCCTTACTCTTCAAAGTCACTCTTTTTTAAAGTTTCAATTAAAAAATCATCCATGTTTTTATTTAGCTTGCAAGCTTCCTCTTTGTATTTCAAATACAAATCTAGGCCTAAGTCTAAATTTACTATATATTTGAAAGAATTCTTCTTTGCCATTAACATTTTTTTGATATGTGGTGCCTCTTTCAAACTCTTAAGATCGTATTCATCTTTCATCGTATAATCATCAATAGGATCAGGTTTATTCTCATTTGTAATTCGTGATATCAAGTCGTCACATTTTCTAACATTGAGATTTTTTAACAGTTCGTAATGCTCTTCAAAAAGCTGATTAATTGATTTTTTAAAATCACTGCTAATCGCGTCGTTCTCAGCATTACTATCTAAAAGAGCTTGTAAATCATTCAATGCTAAATCAGGAGTATCTCCATATCCACAGACGCCAGAATTATTTAGACATAGCGCTATAAATTGATTCTTAGATTCTAGCCAGCAAATTGAAAAATTTTTATTTTTAATCTCCATCAGTTAAGAGTCTCACAAAACTTGTATATTTGAATATTTTTTTTCTTTCATTGCCAGTAATTTCTTCGATGATCCTCATCTCTTCTAAGTATTTTAAATTTCTAAAAAGTGTCGATCTAGCAAGCTCTGTCTTCTTCAGAATACTTTTTGGAGTCAATACGGGATTTTCTTTAAAGCATTTATAAAGATTTAAAAGTCCAATTTTTTGACTGTGCTTTTTTATTATTAATTGTTCATCTTTTTCAAAAAGATCTAAAAGTAGCATAATTGTTTTCACAGCTTCATCAGACGTCTCAATAACTGCATTTAAAAAGAATTCACACCACTTCTCCCAATCTCCATCAGATCGAATTTTATTAAGGTAGTCATAATAAGTAGATTGATGCTTTTTAAAATAATAACTTAAATAAAGATATGGATTAGAAATTAGCCCATCATCATAAAGCATTAGAACGATAAGCATTCTTCCCATCCTACCATTTCCATCTAAAAACGGATGAATTGTTTCAAATTGAACATGTGAAACCGCAGCTTTTATTAAGCTTGGCATTTCATCATTATGAAGAAATTTCTCAAAAGAGCTAAGACAACTCTTTAAATTTTGCACTGGTGGAGGTACAAATACTGCCTCTAGAGGCGTTGCGCCCCCTATCCAATTTTGTGATTTTCTAAATTCTCCAGGTTGCTTGTTCGCTCCTCTGGAATTACTCATTAAAATTTTATGTGTCTCTCTAATTAGTCTTAAAGATAACGGGATCTCTTGAATTTTATCCATAGCAAAATTCATTGCTGATACATATGAAGATACTTCTTCTACATCATCAACAGGCACTCCTAAAGCTCCCTCGTTTTCATAAGCAAGAAGATCAGAAAGAGACGAAACAGTTCCTTCTATCTGGGAAGATAAGACAGCTTCTTTTCTAACATACATATAAATAATGATTGAAATATCTGGCAGCACACTACTTATGCCATCTAGTCTTCCTAATGAACTACTAGCTTTTTCTAGCAACCCTTGAAGCTCAGAGAGATCAATTGGTGGATTGGGTGGCAAATCATTGGGGATATATGCATAAAATGGCTCAGGCCCTACAGAGCTTGATTTTACTAGTTTTCCATTGTTTTTTCTTTTCATGGGAACCTTAAGTCTCAAAAATGTCTTATTTTGAGACTTAATTATTTTAAGTCCCATTGGTGAGAGAAGCAAGAAATTAGTCTCATTTATGCATAAATTTAAGACTTATAGCTATTACCAAATAATTAATTGTATTAATTATCGGTAATATCAAACTTCCATTCAATAAATTTAGAACTGTAAAAATGGGCCCATGAATTACAAAAACTAACCCATGGGCATGTATTAAAAAATAGTTCCTATTCTTCTAATTGACCTTGCACTTTCCATCCACGCAAGATCTTTTATCACCATTACAACTGCCGCATTTATTCTCGCAACAAGACTTGTCTACTTTGCACTGTCCATTAGAACAAGATGAAGCCTTCGCACTACAGCAAGACTTATTTAAGCTTGAGCATGAAAAAGCTAGAAAGAAAGATCCCATTAACAATGAATATTTAAATAATTTCATATTTTCTCCAATTTTTTTTTTAATAATTAAGTAATCAAAAATTAACTTAAGAAAATCGGAGGTCTTAATAATTCATCGTTATAAGCGTGAGTTTTATCTGATGGTTGAAGAAAAACAATATTTTTATAATCCAAAGCAATGAAAACAACGT
>JAHDHG010000042.1 GCA_020631435.1 Bacteriovoracaceae bacterium
GTTTTTTCTTTGATTATGATGATGATGGTGAATATGATGATCTTGTTGATTTAGACCCTGCAGAAACAACAAGGTTAGCGACCAAACTTTTATACCTTGAATTAGAGAAACTAAGTCATAAAGGTGAGGTTTTAGATAGAAACAAAGTGAACTCTTTAGAACTTCTTGCTGTATCATCAAATTTTATGAATATTGACGAAGAAGTAATCTATGAGATTTTTCAAGGTCCTTTATTAAAAGATGAAAGAGTACCTAAATGGAAAAAGGTGTTATCAGTTACCAGAAGAATAGGTGAATCAGTATTATTAATTTTACCTGGAGTAAATGTTTATGCTGTTTTACCAATCGTTTTAATTAATGCTTATGAAGATTTAAAAAAGGAGCAAAATGAAAATAGTGATTTACATATTATTACTTTCTAGCTCTTTATTCTCATTTGAGATGAATTGCGAAGCAATTGTTCGAAACTCAAAAGATAAATTAAAGAAAAAAATAGTAAAAATTGATAATTTAATTTCATCTGATTCATTTAAAGGCCAGTACTTTAGTATAAATAGTGGAACCTCTGAAAAAGCAGTTCAAAAAAACTCTAAACTGGCCCTAAGGGCGTGCACTGCTTATTATCACTTAGAAAAAGCAAGAAAGTTTTTTATTGACCATTTTGATATTAATCCTTTTGAAAAAGAAAAAAGGATTACTGTAAGAATAGAAATGAATCAGGCCTTTGATGATTCGGTACATTTTCTTCCGGAAAAGTTCGGTACTGTTTTTAATAATGCTATTACCATTCCTCCAAGCTCTCGAATGAAACTAGATGAAATTGATTCATGGGGGTATGAGATTTGGTTTGCTCCTAAAAAAGTCATAAAATTAAAATCTTCACTGGAGCAAAGTACTGATATTTTAACGTCTCCAGCTGTAATGGGTAATTTAATTTACTCAGTGGCAGAGAAAGAGTTAACTATCATGATTCAAGATCTTGCAAGGGGAGTTGAGTGGAATAAATTTTCAAGAAATTTTTATCTTCAGAGCTTAATGTATTCAGTTGGTATTACTGCATTAATCCCGAATCTTCTTAAATGGAGTAGTAAAGTTTCTAAAAAGAAAATCTTCCTCGATTCAGGACTTATTCCTGAAGTAATCTATCATGAGTATGTTCATTTTGCTCTGGCTAATAAGATAAATATTGGTCATAGTTCTCCTGTTGGTGAAAGTGTAGCCAATTACTTTGCTTCTAAAATTTCTAGTAGAAATAATATTCTTAAAAACTCTAGGCCTTATATGAAAGGGTTAGTTAAGATTGATGGATCAAAAATAAAGAAATATAAATATATTTTTGATGATTCTAGATATGCTCAAGCAGATTTTGGTTTTAAGTTTTTACATGCTCTTCATAAAGAACTTGGTTCAGAGTTTGACTCAATTTTAGTGAACTCTTTATCATTAATAGATAAAAGAAAGACCTTATCAATTAAAGATAATCTAGTTCCTGCAATGCATTTAGCAATCTTTAAGCAAAATGATGCTCTACTTCAATTCAAGTTTCTTAATGTCTTACAAATGGTTGGTATTTAGGACCTACCTTAGATTTCTAAGTGTCACTAAGACACTAGAGGTATCAACTTAGTAGAGCCACTCAATTCTTTTTATTTCCATAGATGGAGTTTATTTTCTCAGAATGGCGGACCTTTTTGGTCTCTTAATTGCATACACCTTGATAAATCCAAACATACATCATTTAGGAGGTACACTGTGAGGAGTCTTGTCGCGCGACTGCTTGTCGCGATTTTTATGTTCACTAATCTAGGATTAGCAAATGAAAAGGTCAGCAAGGGAGAATTTCTTTTAAATCTTTATAAAGATTTTAAAAGACAAATTCTACTTAAGGACCAAAAACCAGAAGAGGTAGTAAAACACTTTGCAACTTCGATAGCGGCATATTCAATTTCTTTAGATGATATTGAATCTTATGTTGCAGAAAATGCTAGTCTCAATGATTATCTTAAGTTTAGAAACCAAATCTCAACTTTAAAGGAAGAGTTTTCTCATATTGATGAGCTAGATGAAGAATCAATGATATATGTCAATGAACTCTTTACTTCAATTTTTACTCAAGAAGGCGCTAATTTTTATGGTTGTGATGGGATGATATCTATTGGATCTGTTATGGCTTTTGTAACAGTAGGTATTTTAGTCACTTCTTTAGTTAAATTAATTAGTCCTGAATTTTCTACTAGAATTCATAATAATGGATATGAATCTTGGGATGAATTTAGACAAAATGAATTAAACAAACACGAAAATAATATAAAAATTCATGAATCAGAAATCGCTGGATATGAACAACAAATCGTTGAAAACAACTTAATCTTGGAAGGTCTTGAGCAGCAACTATTAGATGATTCGCTTACTGCAAACGAAATTGATGAGATCTCTAAACTAATTAGAGATCATAAATTTAAAGTGACAGATGCAGAAGCATTAATTCAAGAAGTCATTATAGATATTAATTATTTTGAAGCATCTCATGAAGCATTAATGGTAAGAACGTATGAGTGGGATAAAATAGATGATCAAATAATTAAAGATGAAAAGAGAAATGGAAAAATTTTACTCGGTGGAGCTATTGCTTCAGGAGTATTAACAACTTTATTATTTACCCAATCAGATTGTTAGGAGACTTTAATGAATTTTAAAAACATAACATTGATCATTCTGATTTCTTTGAATAGTTTCTCAATGACTACGGTGAAATCAGTAGAGCAGATAGTTAAAGATTATAAAAAAGCTATCTTGATAAATAACGAGGATTTAAGTTTATCTTCAGAGAAATTAACAAAAGATATCATCGAGAATAAAATCACTCTCACAGAGTTAAATGCCTATGTAAGGGATAATGCATCACTTGAGGAATATCTTAAGTTTAATGAAATTATGAATTATACATTTGATGAGCTGTCTATGAGTGATGAGATAGAGCCAGAGATTATTTCAGAGGTGTTAGGAAATGCTCTATTGAGAACTGAAACAAGTGGATCTAATTTTATTTCTTGTACAACTGGTCGAGCTATAGGAATACCTCTCATTATTATATCTGCAGCTTTAAGCATAACTTCTATCGCTTTATCAACAATCTCTAAAGGAAAAATCCAAGAGAAATTTCAAGGGTACAAAGTTCAAGATACTGAAGGGCATTTAAATAATATTGCAGATCTTGAGTTTGAAGAGGTGACTTATGAAGCTGATATTATTTATTATCATGATGAAATTGATGAGCTTAATAGAAGAATTGATAGTGGGCTTTACACAGATATAGAAGTTGAAGAATATCAGAGCTTAATTATTGAATACAATAAAAAAATTCTTGATTCAAAGAACTTAATTGAAGAAGTGAAAAGTGATATTGAATATTATAATGATCAATTTATTCAAGCAGAACAAGAAAGAATTGCTGATGAAAAAGATGCTTTGATTAAGGCAGATAAGAAAATTAAGGCTGGAAAAATAATGAGTGTACCTGCGATTGTTACAGGTTTAGCTGGAAGTGTTGTTTTAGCTATTGGTAATCAGGATTGTAATTAGGAGAAATATGAAAACTATATTATTAATTTTAGCATTTTTTGTTTCAGAAGTTTATGCTCAACGTGATAGACCTTCTTCAGGAAGATCCTCTTCTAGGTCAGGAAGTTCTTCATATTCTTCGGGTTCTTCTAGCTCAACTGTTAGTTCTGGAAGTTGGAGTTCTAGTTCATCAGATAGTTCATCAGATGATAGTTCTTACTCTAGCTCTTCCAGTTCAAGTAGTGGCGGTTCATCAGATTGGGGAGGTTATAGTGATTATGATAGTTCTCCATACTATACTCCACAAGAATATACTCAAAGAGCTAGAAAAAGATTGAGAGGTAGAAATACTGCTCCCATTTTAAAGCATAGGTATCAAGAGAAAAGGTTAGTTAGGTCGGGTAATATTTCTGGAGTAAGGCATTATCATGACGGTGCTTATTCACAAAGACATCACATAGTTTACTCAGGACCTATGTGTGCCTCATCTATTTATTACTCTTCAGCTTATTCTTATCATGTCACAGTAAGCTCTGGATATATTTATAATTCTTGGTTGATGGAGCCATCATTATTCTACTATTCACCAGGATTTCATTGTATAGGAAACTATCCTTATTATGTTGATAATGGTTATCAACACAGGTACTCAGACGTTGATATCTGTAATTATGAGCTAGTAAACCTAGAGGATGATTCAGTTATTAAAACTTATCACAATATGGCGTGTAAAAAAGGATTTGATCAATGTGCAGCTAAAAGAGATCAACTTAATGCAGAAGAGAATTCTCATCAATATGTTTGTGTTGAAAGAGCTTCTGATGAAGTAGCATCAGATAAACAAGATAAGATTCCTGCATTGATTAATCATTTAACAGATGCAGAAATCGCAGAAACGAAGCTGTTTTTAGAAATGAATGATGAAAAATCATTGTATAAGATGGCCGCAAACGAAGGCATTAGAAAGTGTAAAGTAGTTAAAACTAAAAAGAGTAAGAATAAATGTAACTACTTAGTTACTGTCGGAGATAAAATTTATCCAATGACTGATGGTTCTATATGTTCAAATTCAAAAGAAACTCAACTGAAAAGATATGGTTGTAACTTTGCGTCTCAAAGAAAGAATGCGGTGTGTCTGTTAAGTCTAGCTATTGCGGAAGGTTACTGCTCAAAATCAGCAGAACTTAAAAGTAAGTATTATTAAATGAAATGAAGGGAGGGGGGCCTCCCTTTTTCTATCATTAAGTTGTATTTTAACATTTGTTAATTTAAATAATAATTTGATAGTTTAAGTTGGTACTCATGATTTTATTATTTTTATTTGGATTCCATGACATCTGTAATCAAATGGGTCAAGAAGTTCTTGCTTCCTACACCTATAAAGGAAAAGTAATAGAAAAATCTATAGTTGTAGGATCTAACGATTGTATGGGAGCTTGCGGAAAGGATTGTTGGTTTAAGAAAACTAGATATACAAGAGAATGTTTAAATCATGATTTATGTCATAGAGAAACGAAAGATATTGTTGAGTGCCAGGATGAATTAAATAAGGCCATTCAAACCTTTAAATTTGCGACTAGATGTAATTTGAAAAACGAAATTTAGTCAAACAATTAAAAACCTTGGCATGCCTCAGGCATTAAATTTTTTAAGAAATCATTTTTACTTAGAAGTTGATTTAATAACAAATAATTGTCACCGTAATTATCATAAAAGTCATATCTCGGACTTAAAAGAATAAACTGGTTTGAATTCTCATCAAACATATATCTTTGTTTGATTTCCCATCTTTCATCTGAGCACATTTCTTCGCAGTTTTTAAACCAAGTTAAGAAACTAATTGAAACAGTTAAAGTTTTCCTTGCAACTTCTGCATCTAGAAAAATATTAAAGTCTCTTGTACCTGTTATTGATTGTGTGACATTGTTAAGTAAAGAATCAAATATAGATTCCAAGTTATTTTTATTAACTTTTTTGGTTTCAATTTCTATCATTTCATTTGCAAGATGGTAGTTGAAATTATTGTAAGTTTCCTTGGCATACTTCATTAAATTAATAAAGTCTGTGTTTTGGTTAAAATTAATCAGACTTTGATCTCTAATGCTCTTCGCTTCTTCTCTTATCGTGAAGTCTTCCATCCAACTATAATGCCATCCATAAAATCTTATAAGCTCAGATTTTTTTCTATCACAGGCTTCTTTAAGATTGGGATCAACTTGAGAATAAACTGAAAAGTTGATTAACATAAAAAATAAAACGTGCTTTATCATAGTGAATTCCTTTAGAAAAACAGTATAAGTGCACTTCATGAAAAAAGAATAAATTATGTATATTTTATAGGGATTTAGTGTTGCAGGCCTTGTAAACTAAGCTAATAAGAATTCTTCAACAGATTTAAATATTTCGTCTTTTTCAGAGATAGAATTAAAGCTCTTTTTTTCAATCTTATTAAACCAGGTTCTTTGGGCCTTAGCTAATTGTCTGGTTGAGATATTAATCCTTTCTACGCATTCATCTTTAGTAAACTCATTATTTAAATATTTAATACTTTCCTTATATCCTATTGATTTCAAGGGCTTTGGTATTTCGGGATATTTAAGTAGAAGTTTCTCTACTTCCTGGAATAGCCCAGAATTTATCATCTTATTAGTTCTCTGATGAATGATTTCTAGATGTTCTGATTTCGGAAGATCAAGATAAACATGAAGACAATCCCATTGATATTTACTGGAGTTCCAATTGCTCTTATTCTTATTTTCATGATCTTTTTTCTCTCTTGCTTCACTGAATTTAGCTCCAGTTTGCCAGAAATATTCGACTGCCCTTCTTATTCTATAATGATCATTTAAATGATATCTTTGATAACTTTCTGGATCTTCATGTTTAAGAATCTCGATAAAAGGATCAATTCCATTTTTCTCATAAAGAGAATTAGATTTTTTTATAATTTCAGGATCTGATTTATTCGCATCATACATTCCTTGGAGTATTGCCTGTAAGTAAAATCCGCTCCCTCCAACTAGAATAACTAACTTATTATTGGAATGAATCTCATTGATTTTTTTTACCGCCTGGATCATGTAGTCATAAGCATTTAGTGGTTGATTTGGAGATCTAAAAGAAACAAAGTGATGGGGAACAGAATCTAGTTCTTCTAAACTAGGTTTAGCAGTTCCAATATCCATTTCTTTATAAAACAATAAAGAATCAAAGTTTATGATTTCAGCTTGATGCTTCTTTGCGAGTTCTATACTAAGACTCGTTTTACCAGTTGAGGTTGGCCCTGAAATGATAATTATCTTTTTCATTTTTAAATAGATTGAGATATTTGATTAGAATTAATCTCAGAACAAGAGAAGTTTAAGAATTTTGAATTTAAGTAATATTGAACTTCATTAGAGTGGAAAATGACTTTCTCGAAAGATTTATTCAAGTCTTCTTCTTGGCATTGAAGGATAATTTCTTTGATATTAAAAATAGACAATACTTCTGGAAGAGATCTTATCAATATTTCATTTTCATATTTTTCTATTTCTACGTTTAAAGAAGTTAAGAGGTTTTCATCGATTTCATGCTCTATAGGTTCTGCAACAAGTAAAGGTATCGTTTCAGATGTTTTGACTTGGCCGAGAATTGATGTGATTAACTTGCTTTTTGTGACTACGAAAACACTTTCATCTTTTTCTATTAGAAAGAGCGAGTTATCTGGCCAAGAGTAAACAACTCTATAAGCAGCGTGAGGTGTAAAGGTTTCTAAGTGATTGTCTTTAGATGAATTTGAGACTTCTGGTTTTGTATTCCAATGATCTAATGTCGGTGATTGGAAGTTATTATTTTGAGTGTTTATCTCAAAACTTGAGTTCTTAATATTCTCTTGAGCATTCTTCTTTAAGAAATTTTTGATACTGGAAGAAATCAAAGAGAGAACAGTTGATTCTTGATGAAAAAGTATAGTGGTTTTTTTAGGATGAACATTGATATCAATTTGATGAGTTGGTAGCTTTAGAAATATAATCCAATCTTTGTTCTTTGGAATGTTCTGATTTAGCAGTGTATAGTTGATAGTATTTTTTATTTTATCATGAGAGATGAATCTATCGTTAACAATGATTTTTTGAATGGGCCTAGATTTCTCAATATTACCTAAGTAAATTTTTGCATCTATTTCTTCATAGGAGTTTTCAATTATACTTAACTCGTCAATCTGTAATTTGACGACATTTCTAATTCTTTGTTCCAAGTTTGTAGACTGGAAGATAACTTTTTCTTTGTCATCGAATTTTATAGAGAAGTTAATGTCTGGATAGGCCAGCAAGAAAGCATCAAAGATTTTTTTTATCTCATTTTTTTGTTTTGACTTAGACTGCAAAAACTTCATTCTTGCAGGCGTATTAAAAAATAAATCTTTGATGATGAACTTCGTTCCTGAGCGTGATAATTTTGTATCAAGCCTAGAATGAGTAATAATTTTTTCTCCCTTGAGATGAAATTGTGATGATTCCTTGTCTGTAGTGGTTAAGCACTTTATATCTGAAACTGATGCCAAACTTGCTAATGCTTCTCCTCTGAAACCAAGAGAGTTTAATTGATAAAGATCTTTAAAGGTAGATAGTTTACTAGTCGCATGCCTGCAAAATGCTAGAGGCAGGTCTTTGAAATTTATCCCATGACCATTATCTTCTATCGTTATTTGCTCAATACCATTTTCAATTAAGTGTAAATCTATGTTGGTTGCTTTTGAATCAATTGAGTTTTCAATCAATTCTTTAATAATACCAGCGGGAGAATCAATAACTTCTCCGGCCTTTATTTGATTAATGACATTTTCAGGTAATAAATTGATCTTGTTCATTAAAGTGAAATTAACATTTTATGCTGAATTTGCCTATATATCCTCAAACATCGAACAGTATCTATCTAAGATTTCTTATTAAATGTCACTAAAATGACGATCTTTCTTAATTAAAATACAAGAATTCGAATAGAGAATGATGAAATAAGTAGTAAGGCCATTGAGAAGATGCCAGAGAAAATGAGTACCAGTTTTTAAATCATGACAAACTATTAAATCAATTTCTCTAAAAATGAGTGCGAAGAAAAAACTTAGTGCTGCTAGATATCCATTCTTTGGATCAACTAGAGATTTGTTGGTTATTATTAAAACCATTAAAGAAGCTAAGGTGAACTGATAAGCACTTATGGGAATAGATCTATTAGAAACTAATAAAACATTTGCAGAGAGGAAAATTAGGGAAAGTACTAAAGTGCAAAAGATATTTCTTTTTACAAAACAAATAGAAGAAAATGCTAGTAACATAAAAATTAGAATAGGGATAGCATCGAGATAGTGAGTGAATTGAGATCGATGGAAATGAAAAGAAAAAGATCCAATTGTGAAAATTATTAAGAAAAACACCATCACTTTAATAATTATTGGAGCAGTTGCAATCTTCATTTTTCTTGAAATGAAAAAAAGACTAAATACAAATGAAAAGTTTGAAAAAAAATTTAGAGGTTCTTTCCAAAAGTATGGATAGTCTTCGCAATATGTAGGTAATTCGATCATTTTTTATATAAAACCATAAAAGTGTCTAATTTATTAACATTGTTTTTTGAATTGTTTATATGTGTCATATGCAAACAAACAATAAATCTTAAAAAATTAAAATCATCATAATATAGAATTCCTTTTCATGCTAATAATAGATAAAAACTTGGAGATTTTATGAAATTAATTACTAATTTATTATTATTTGTTTTTTCATTTCAAGCGACAGCTGGGAATCTTTCTAGTTATCAGGTTGCTTTAACTGATAAAGTCCAAGATGAGAATATGTTAATGATTGAGCAGTATATTAATAATTTAGAACCAGATTCTAAGTTTGCTAAGAAGTGGAAAAGAAAGGTTGATAGGCAGTTTAAAAAAGTATCGAATAGAGCAGATAAAATCATGAAAACTGCTAAAATCAACAGTAAACTTTATAAAATGAAATTGGTTAAAGATGAACTTTATGCTCTCATCGATGATCTAGATGATAAGTATGCAGGAAACTCAAGGGCCGCAGCGAAAGAACTTAAAGATAGTTATGCTTCTTTCGTTGAACAGGCAAAAGATGTAAAAGGTGATATAAGTTTAGTTAGAGCTGAAGATAGAAGGGAGTGGGTGAATACATTACTTATTCTATTGATATTACCTAGTCTGATTTCAATTCCTGTTTTTATACTTGCTGGCCCTGTCGCTGGCTCTATAACTTTGGGTGGGGTGCTTCTTCTAGAGATGATGATCATTAAAATGAATTTAGGTTTCTAGTAATTTTCGGATACTAAGAAAATGATGTCTGAGAGATTTAAAGCAATTATTCTTTATAAAAATTAACCTGATTCCGTCCATTATTCTTAGAGGTATAAACGGCGGAATCAGCTCTTTTAAAAAGTTCTGTCCCACTATCTACTCCATCCCTATAATCAGAAACTCCGATAGAGGCAGTTACTGGAAGTTTTTTATTTTCATATCTAAAGTCATGATTTTCGATGATTTTTCTAATTCTTTCAGCGATCTCGAAACCTTGCTTTAAATTTGTTTTTGGGAGTAAGATTACGAATTCTTCACCACCATACCTAGCAAAAACATCTCTATCTCTTATTCCATGCAGCCTTATGATTTGGGCTATTTCTTTTAAAACGTAATCACCAGCGTCGTGTCCAAAATTATCATTAAGTTTTTTGAAATGATCTAGATCAAAAACAATCAGACTAAGAGGCTCGCCAGTTGCTTTAGATTTATTCACTTCCAAATTACTAGCATTATTAAAATAAGTTTTATTAAAACATTTGGTTAGACCATCGGTATTAGCTTCTTCATGAAGTTTATCATAAGCAAGTCTTTCGCTATCACCTTTAGCGATAAACTTAAAGGCCATAGTTCCAACTTTAATCATGTCACCTTTTTTTAATATTCGTGGATCTATAACTTGTTGGTTATTAATAAAGGTTCCGTTAGATGAACCAAGGTCTTGAATTGTACAAACGGCTTGAAGTTTATTTATGTCTTTAGTTTGAATCTGAAAATGTGCTCTTGAAATACCAGCAAACTCTAAAGTGATGGTATTATCTGGGTTTCTTCCAAAAGTCATAATACCCTCAGGAAGATCAAAGATAGTTCCATTTAATTCACCACCAACAACTACTAGACAAGCTAATTTTTTTTTAGCTTCTTCATCAGTTGTACTTAGGGCCTGATGGATGTCGGTAATTAGGACGGTTGAATTATCATCTGTCATTAGGTTATTTTAACTGAATAGAGGTCCAATGAAAAAGGGGAAGCAGATTTCTATAGTGAATTTTTCTTGAGTTTTTCTAAACAAAGTTTTTTACTTAACTCCACACCCGGCTGATCAAAAGGGTCAACTTCTAGCATGTTACCAGTAAGCACTGTGAGAACTTCAAAAAATAAGTAAAGCTGAGTCAAAGAGATCTCATCTAATAAAGGTATTTTGATGTTTATAAATGGAATAGATTTTTCATTAAAAGCTGATCTTACTCCATATAAATGTGAATTGAGAATCTCTTGAAAATTTACATTGGTTGAGTGATTTAATTTTTCAGAACCAAGATTGTCATTGATCTTGATTTCACTTCTTGCTTCAGTTTGTTCAATAAAAATTCCAAATTTAGTTTTAGGCCCATCTAAGAAAAGTTGAAGTTGTGAATGTTGCCCTGTTGTTCCATAAGAAATAATGGGATTAAATCCTTTCTCATTTTTTCCAAGACTTTCTGCCCACAATTGAACAAACCAATCAGAAAAAGTTCTAAGTTTGCTAGAGTAAGGCATTAGGAAAGTATCTCTTACTCCCTTTGAATAAAAATCAGATAAGACAATACTTAACTTAGCTATTTTTTCACCTAATTCATAATTTAGATCAGTAAGGAAATTCTTTTGAGCATTTTTAATAGAATCTTGATTAATAGATGAAAAATATAAAGGAAAATATGAAACGTTACTCAGTAAGGAGTAACGTCCACCTAAAGTCCCTGGGAAGTTTAAGGTAGGAACGTCCCATTTTTTTGCTAAGTCATCTAAAAAACTATTGCCTTCAGTACAAAATGCAAAAAAGTTTTTCCTTTCATATTTTGGACCGATTTCTTTTGAAAGTAGTTTATCAAGATAACTTAATAGTACTAGAGTCTCGTGAGTTCCACCAGATTTAGATACGACATAAAAAATCGAGTCAGTTAAATTTAACTTCTTCATTTCATCTGAAATAAAGTCAGGATCAATATTATTTAAAAAATGAAAGCTTCTCTCTGTTGATTGATTTAAAGCATTAATTAAAGATTCTGTGCCAAGAGAGGAGCCACCAAAACCAACTTGAACGAAGTGCTTTTTACTTTGAAATTTATCAAACAAAATTTTAGAAAAATTATCTTGATGAACATCTCTTAAAAAATCAGATCTAGAATTTGTTGAGACAAACTCACTTAGATAACTTTTTTGCGATTCAATTCTTGATTGAGAGACTTCAGGTATATGATTAGAAAACGATATTTCCATTAGCTAAACTCTTTTTTTAATTCTCGTCCTATAATAACTTTTTGGATTTGATTTGTTCCTTCTACAATTTGAAGAACCTTAGCATCTCTCATATATCTCTCAGTAGGATATTCGCTTGTGTAGCCAACACCACCTAAAATCTGTACGGCATCTGTTGTAACTTTCATTGCAGTATCTGTTGCTTTTAGCTTTGCCATGGCAGCTAATTTTCTATCAATTTTTCCGTCATCAAAGTTCTTTGCGGCTTGAGCTACTAAATATCTGCTGGATTCGATCTCTGTCGCACATTCAGAAATTAGAAACTGAAGGCCTTGGAAATCATAAATAGCTTTTCCAAATTGATTTCTTCCAAGTGCATATTTAATTGCAGTTTCAAGGGCGATATCAGAAAGACCAAGAGCAACTGCTCCAATAGTAACTCTTCCTCTGTTAAGTGCTGAAAGTGCTATATGAAAACCTTGTCCTTCTTCACTTAATAGATTTTCTTTGGGAACAAAGCAATTCTCAAAAAGAAGTTCTCTTGTAGGGCTTACTTTCCAACCCATTTTTTTCTCTTTTTTTCCGTAAGAGAAACCATCCATTCCATCTTGAACAATAAATGCAGAGATTCCTTTAGGGCCCTCTTCGCCAGTTCTTGCCATAACGATGTAAGTTTTGGCTATCCCCCCTGAGGTGATCCACATTTTAGATCCATTTAGAATATATCCTTCTGCAGTTTTTTTAGCTGTTGTTTTGAGAGCTGCTGCATCAGAACCAGAGAATGATTCTGATAGTGCAAATCCAGCGATCTCTTTTCCTGAAGTGAGTTCAGGAAGGTAAGTCTTTTTTTGATCATCATTTCCAAATTCTTGAATAATTGATTGGGCCATGACTGATACGGATAAAGTTACAGAATAAGAGACTGAATATTTAGCAATTGTTGCCAGAACTGGGCAGAAAGTTTGGTAGTCTAGATTCGCTCCACCATATTCTTCTGCTAAGGTCAGGCCTGTCAGCCCTAATTCTCCAAATCCTTGATAAACATCTTTTCTAAATAGTTCTTCGTGGTCATCTGATTCAGCTGTAGGATTAATTTTTTCTTCACAATACCTCTGAATTTGAGAGGTAATTTCTTGGATAAATTCACTCATACTGCACCTTATCAAAAGCTAAAAATCTTGTCTAAGTTTTACGGCTACAATAATGCATACAATTGCTTGGCAATTATTTCAAAATCTACTGTTAATAGCTTAAAAGATGATATTTTCTTTAAACAAAAAGGAGAAAAAATGAAAAAGTTTATTTGTTTATTAGTTCTAATAACTACTTTAGGGTTTTCACAATCAAAACAAGTTCTAGAAGTTGAGATTCCGAAAGTTAGTTCATTCAATGATTTAGTAGTGGTGACCCTGAATGGTGAGTACTATGCAAGTGGTTGCGCGGATGAAAGAAAGACCATGTCTGTTTTAAGACATAAAACGTCTAATTATTATATTGCAGGTGAGACTCTTAAAGTTCCTAATGTAATTAATCCTAATAGTTGCAGAGGAATTGTGACTAAGGCCTATTTTGCTCAGTTTCCAGTGTATGGAAATCCTGGAAAAATTTATCTTGAAGTTCCTATTATCCCTCATGGTTTTATTGTTGATGTAGAAGTTAAGAACATTCCTTCTTTCTAAATTTTAAAGTCAGGGCAATTTTCTTTTATGCCCTGACTTATCAAATTGATCAATGTCAAAATGACTCCAATTATTTATTTTTATTAAATAAGTTTTTAATTTTATTTAAATTGCCATAATAAATATTAAATAGGAAATTACTAAAAAATCATCGCTTAAAGGAGATTTAGATGAAAAAAGTAATTTTAGTATTAAGTTTATTATCAACATTAGGTTTTTCAGAAATCGTAGAAGTTCAAATCCCTGAGACTATTAGCTTCACGCAATTACCTGTAGTTACAGTTTCTAGAACTTTTCAGGTTTCTGGATGTTCTGATTACGAAGTTGAGTTATCAGTTCTAAAGTCAGATTATGCTGATCTTTACGTCGTAGGAAAGTCTTTAAAAGTACCTGAGGCAGTAGGTTTCCCTATAACTTGCAAAGCAATTGTAGATTATACAGAAAAAGCTTCATTTGCAGTCCATGGAAAACCTGGATCTATCTATCTAGAGCTTCCACAACATGACGCTTTTAATTTTGACATCAAAGTAGAAGTAAAAACATTTCCAGTATATTAATTTTTAGAATTTAAGGAGTAAAACATGAAAAAAGTTATTTTATTATTATTGGTTTCACTAACAAGTATCGCAGGAGAAAATGTTGAATGGAAAATTGCTAAAATCAACGAGTATAAAGTTTTAGAAAGTTGGCCTGTTCAATATGAAATGCATTTCGAAAAAGATTGTAGAGCAACTGAAGTTAGACCTATTAAATTTGTTCAAGGTAATGAGGTTGTTTTAGGTGTAGCGCAGAAAGTAGTTGTTAATGCCGCTTGTACTTTTGACTTGCCGCCTGTTTACGAAGACATTACTAGTATTCTAGGTGATTATGACGATCCTATGAGAGTTAAATTACTTAAGTAAGTTTACATTACATAGTACCTACTAGGGCCCAATATTATTGGGCCTTTTTTTTTGGTATCAAGATGAACCTCTATCAAAAAACAAATTGTAAGAATCTAAATTAGATATTTCCTAGACACTAGTTGGTTAAATATCTATGATCTAGGAATGAAAAAAGAACTCACAGTATTATCAATTGGACTTGGAATTATTATTGGCGTGATCATGACTATGGCAAACGTCTATCTTGGATTGTATGCCGGGATGACGGTTTCCGCGTCTATTCCAGCAGCAGTTATCTCGATGGGAATTTTTTCTTTAATGAGAAAAAAATCAGTCCTTGAAAGTAATATCGTTCAAACGATGGCCAGCGCAGGAGAGTCTCTAGCTGCTGGAATTATTTTTACATTACCGGCCTTAGTAATTATTGGGTCTTGGAAAAATTTTGAGTTTTGGCCTACCGTTTTAATAGCAATTTGTGGGGGACTACTTGGTGTCTTATTTATGATTCCTCTAAGAAAAGCATTGATTGAAGATGAAGAGGAACTTATTTATCCAGAGGGTGTTGCTTGTGCAACCGTCTTAAGTTCTGCCGGTGAACAAGACTCAGGTGGATTTTTTACAATTATCAAAGGTTTGGCATTAGGTGGAATCTTTAAATTCTTCTCAAGTGGATTAAAGCTTTTAATTGGTTCAGTTGAAAAAGCTTTTATGGCAGGTAAGTCAGTTGTTTTTACTGGCCTAGATGTTTCACCTGCTCTTCTTGCTGTAGGGTATATAGTAGGACTTAACGTTTCTATTCTAGTTTTTATTGGTGGTGCAATAGGTTGGTTTATTGAAATGCCACTACTTGGAACTCCTGCTGAATATGCTGAACTAGCTCCTTTAGATTTAGCTTGGACTTTATGGTCTAAGAAGGTGAGGTATTTAGGAGTTGGTGCCATGATAGTGGGTGGTCTATGGTCAATTGTCTCTGTTAGAAAGGGAATCAAGGCCGGAGTAGGTGCACTGATTAATAAAAAGTCTGGAGCTGGTAATAAAGATATAGGAATGGCCGCAATCTCAGGAATTTTCATCTCTTGTTTTTTACTGATGCTTTATCTTTACAATTCTTTTATAGGTAGCTTTGGGATGAGTTTATTCACTGCTCTTATTATGATAGTTTGTTGCTTTTTGTTTGTAGCAGTTTCAAGTTATATCGTAGGACTTGTTGGTAGTTCTAATAATCCAGTTAGTGGTATGACTATTTCTGCTCTTTTAGGGACATCTGTTTTATTTTTATTGTTTGGATTCAAAGGAGATTCAGCGATTCTTGCAACACTTGGTGTTGCTGCAGTTGTTTGTTGCGCAGCTTGTACTGCAGGAGATTGTTCTCAAGATTTAAAGACTGGAAGTTTATTAAAAGCAACTCCAAGATCTCAACAAATTGCACAGATTATTGGTGTCATCATTCCTGCTTTTACTATTCCTTTTACTCTTAATCTTTTACATGAAGGTTACGTTATAGGTGAGGGACTTAAGGCACCGCAAGCTACTTTATTCGCTTCAATTACTGAAGCACTTTTTAGTGATGGAACACTTCCATACAATATGCTTTATTGGGGAGCTGGACTAGGTGTTTTAATTTTATTGATTGATCACTTTATTTTTAAGCCAAAAGGTGGATTTAGATTACATCTTATGCCTATAGCAGTTGGGATTTACTTACCTGTAACTCTTGCTATTCCAATGTTAGTGGGTGGAATTATCAAGTATATAGTCGAGAAAAAATCTAAAGCACGATCAGAAGCAGAGGATAAGGGAATACTTTTATCTTCAGGTTTAATCGCTGGTGAAGCATTAATGGGAGTAATTATTGCAGCTTTTGTGGCCGGTGGGATTTCATTATCTCCTTCGTTTATAGGGGAGATGGGGCATGGTTTGAAAGAGTTATTGTCGATTGGTGCTTTCTTTTTGGTTAGTATTTATCTTTATCGGACTTCCCGATAATT